>NZ_JBBNLQ010000006.1:0-120221 GCF_040092395.1 Collinsella sp. CLA-ER-H4 | reverse complement strand
ACCCGATCGGAGCATAGTTCCGTTAGCGCAGTTGGTGAAAGTACGTTAGCGGGGTCGGCGAAATCGCGTTAGCGCATTCGGCGAGATGCGTTTGCGAAAGTGGTCAATTTTAGATTAGCGCTAACACCAGGCACCTCGCGTCGCTGGGGATGCCCGTGCGCGAGGCGCTCTCCCCGGCGAGGACGCAGAGGAGGCGCCCGGGGCAGGGGAAGTGCGACGAGTCGGACGCGGAGAGGGCCGCCCGCGCGGCGATGTCCGGCTCGAAGCTCGGGACCCCCAAGAGCCAGGACGGGTGGGTCGACGGGGTGCGCTGCATGCTCGCGGCGCGCTCCGGGGCGGTGAAGGCGCGGACCTCGGCGATCAACACCGCGAGGTCGCTGCTCACCACCGCGCCGGAGGGGCTCAGGTCGAGGTTCCGCGGCATGGGAGGGCCGAGGCTGATGGAGGAGCTCCCCTCCGTGCGCGCCGAGGGCGCGCTGGGCGCCGCGCTCGGCGCGCTGGCGGACCTGTGGGCGGCGGCGCGCGACGCGGCGCTCGACATGGAGCGCGCGATCGAGGCGTCCCTGGAGGAGAACTGCCCCGCGCTGCTGGCGATGTACGGGTGCGGGCCCGTGAGCGCGGCCAAGCTCGCGGTCGCGGCCGGGGACAACCCGGGCAGGCTGCGCTCCGAGGCGTCGTTCGCGGCGATATGCGGGGCCTGCCCCATCCCCGCCTCGAGCGGCAAGACCGTGAGGCACAGGCTCAACAGGGGCGGCGACCGGCAGGCGAACAGCGCGCTGCACGAGATCGCGAGGCAGAGGGTCATGCGCGACCCCGAGACCGCCGAGTACGCCGAGAGGGCCAGGGGGCGGGGAAAGAGCGACAGGGAGGTCATGAGGTGCCTCAAGCGCTACGTGGCCAGGGAGGCGTACCGGGCGCTGATGCGCCCGCACGAGATCAGGAGGCCCGAGGACGCCTCGGAGCTCGTGGCGGCCAGGCGCGCGGCGAAGGTCAGCCAGGTGAGGGCGGCGTCCATACTGGGCACCAGCGAGAAGTACATCTCGATGCTGGAGAGGGGCCAAAGGGAGCTCAAGCCCATAAGGAGGGCCTACGAGGCATGGGTCGAGGCCGGACTTCCGCTCGATTGGGACAGGCAGGCCTTCGAGGCCGAGCGCAAAATGGATTCTAAAAAACACCTTGCCAAATAGGAGCGTCAGGACGCAAAGAGGCTCGCCGCACGAAGTGCGCAGCGAGCCTCTTTGCATGTCCGAGGACACCAATTTAATTTAGCGTGGTTCCTTAAAGGACGACAACGCAGGAGACCCGGCAAGGCCGGGAGCACTTTGTCTCGCAAACATTCCGCAGCCGCGAAGCGGCGAGGACGTTTGAGAGGCAAAGTGCGTAGGCCTTACCGGGTCTCCGGTGGGAGTTGAGTCCCTTTAGAACTTGTCGTGGAAGGTACGCGCAATGACCTCGTCCTGCTGCTCCTTGGTGAGCGTGTGGAAGTTCACGGCATAGCCGGAAACGCGGATGGTCAGCTGCGGATACTTCTCGGGGTGAGCCTGAGCGTCGAGCAGCGTCTCACGGTTGAAGACGTTGATGTTCAGGTGGTGGCCACCCTTCTCGGCGTAAGCGTCGAGCATGTGGACCAGGTTATCGGCCTGGGTCTCGGAAACTTCAGAAACCTTCATAATGTGTCTCCTTCGATTAATAGGCGCCGGCCGAAACCGGCGCACTAATCAGTAATCGTTATTGTTAGTATAGCACTAACAATAGTTACTCGCCCAGCTGATCAAGGTCGATATCGCCAAAGAACACCTGGTCCTCCTTGCCGAGCGCACTCGGGATGATGGAGAAGGTGTTGGAGATGCCGTCCTGAGCATCGCGGAACGGGAGCTTGGAAACCGAAGACAGCGAAGCGATGGCGCCGTGGCTATCGCGCTTGTGCATGGGGTTAGCACCCGGGGCGAACGGCTGGCCAGCCTTGCGGCCGTCGGGCGTGGAGCCGGTCTTCTTACCGTACACGACGTTGGAGGTAATGGTCAGAACCGAGGTCGTGGGCACGGAGTTGCGGTAGGTGTCGTTCATGCGGATGTACTCCATGAACTGGTGCACAACGTCGTGAGCGATCTGGTCGACGCGGTCGTCGTCGTTACCGTACTTGGGGAACTCGCCCTCGGTCTCGAAGTCGACGATGATGCCGTTCTCGTCACGGACGGGGTGGACCTTGGCGTACTTGATGGCGGACAGGGAGTCAGCCACAACGGAAAGGCCGGCGATGCCCGTAGCGAACCAGCGGTGCACGTGCTTGTCGTGCAGAGCCATCTGAATGCGCTCGTAGCAGTACTTGTCGTGCATGTAGTGAATGATGTTCAGCGAGTTGACGTACACGCCAGCAAGCCACTTCATCATGTCGTTGTACTTGGCCACAACGTCGTCGTAATCGAGCGTATCGCCCTCGACGGCGCGATACTTGGGGCCGACCTGCTTCTTGGAGACCTCGTCAACACCGCCATTGAGTGCATACAGCAGGCACTTGGCCAGGTTGGCGCGGGCACCGAAGAACTGCATCTCCTTGCCGATGCGCATGGAGGACACGCAGCAGGCAATGCCGTAGTCGTCGCCGTGATAGACGCGCATGAGGTCGTCGTTCTCGTACTGGATCGAGGAGCTGGCGACGGAAGTCTTGGCGCAGAACTTCTTGAAGTTCTCGGGCAGACGGGTCGACCACAGAACGGTCATGTTGGGCTCGGGGCTGGTGCCCATGTTCTCGAGCGTGTGCAGGTAGCGGTAGCTCATCTTGGTAACGAGCGTGCGGCCGTCAACACCCATGCCGCCGATGGACTCGGTGACCCACTGCGGATCGCCGGTAAACAGGGCCTGATACTCGGGGGTACGGGCAAACTTGACCATGCGAAGCTTCATGATGAAGTGATCCACGAACTCCTGGATCTGCTCCTCGGTAAAGGTACCGTTGGCAAGGTCGCGCTCGGCGTAGATGTCGATGAACGTAGAGGTACGACCGATGGACATAGCAGCGCCGTTCTGCTCCTTGACGGCAGCGAGGTAGGCGAAGTACATCCACTGGATGGCCTCCTGCGTGTTGGTAGCAGGGTTGGAAATATCGAAACCATAGGTCTCGGCCATCATCTTGAGCTCGCCGAGGGCGCGGATCTGCTCTTGCAGCTCCTCGCGATCGCGGATGTTGTCGGCGGTCATGACCGTCGGGGTGGAAGCCTTCTGGGCCTCCTTGTCCTTGATCAGGTAGTCGACGCCGTACAGGGCAACACGACGGTAGTCGCCGATGATGCGGCCGCGGCCATAGCCATCGGGCAGACCGGTGATGATGTGAGCCGAGCGGCAAGCACGCATCTCGGGGGTGTAGACATCGAAGACGCCAGCGTTGTGAGTCTTGCGCTCGAAGGTGTAGCGCTCGACAACGTTCTCGTCGACCTTGTAGCCGTGCTGGCTGGCGGCCTGGCAAGCGATGCGGATACCGCCGTTGACGTGCAGAGCGCGCTTGAGCGGCTTGTCGGTCTGGAGGCCGACGATGGTCTCCTTCTCGCGGTGGGCGTTATCGATGTAGCCAGCGGGGTGGCTCACGATACCCGTGACGATCTTGGTGTCCATATCGAGGACACCGCCCTGCTCGCGCTCCTTAAGCAGCAGGTCGAGAACCTCGCCCCACAGCTCCTTGGTACGCTCGGTCGGGCCGGCGAGGAACGACTCGTCGCCCTCATAGGGGGTGTAGTTCTTCTGGATGAAGTCTCGGACGTCAACCTCTCCCGTCCAGATGCCTTCCTTGAAGCCTTCCCATGCCTCCTGCATTGTGTAACCACGCTCCTAGTTACGTGTAATGCGGCGCTCTCTCACACCGCTGCTTATTGAATTCTTGAATTTTCGGCTTGCACTACCGGCTTCATTCGCCTTCCGTCGCGCGTTAGCACAAGGAAAACGTTTGTCCACCTTGGAACTGCAACCCAAAACCCAAGATTTCACCCGTTTGAGAAGGATAACATAGCCACCCCCTTCATCAGTGCTGTTATATGTTCCTTTTTTTCTACCATTAGGACGTTTTTAACAAATCCGCAGGAAATGCGAGCGCGAACAACTACCGTTCACCGATTTGTTTGGTATTTTTCCTTGCCTTTGTACGACGTTCACTCTAGCTGTTATGCCAGCTTTAGCATGGTAAAGTGCCCCAGAGACCCTACAGAAACTGCAGGGCGGCCACGGGATCCCCCGTGGCCGCCCTGTGGCATAGCTAGTTTTTAGCTTTGATTGCCGCTTGGCATTAGGCGGCTGCGGCGGCCTTGTCGGTCGTTGCCTTGCTATCGCCGTTGCCCTGGCCCTCAAAATGCTTGTAGCACCAGCTGGTGACCAGCGGGGTCAAAATAGCCGTCACGATTGCGCAGGCAGCAACCTGTGCCGTGGCCGTCGCGAGCACCGCACCGCCGTACAAGGCCTCGTTGACGCTTGCCATGGCAGCAGGCGTGGCCACATTGGCTCCGGCGCAGCTCGAAATGGCCGCACCTGCGACACCCGTACCGCCCGTGAGCTTATCGACCGCGATAACGGGAATTGCAAAGACCACCGAGCAGATCACGCCGAGCAGAATACCGGGGAGACCGCCATTAATGAGCTGGCCAAAGGTCATGGTCGAGCCCATGGCAAAGAAGACGAGCACGATGATGGCGGAAAGTGCCGGTGCCATCATCTTCTTAAAGCTGGGGAACAGGTTGCCCAGGATAATGCCAACGACAATCGGAAGGATGGCGCCCACGAGCGACCAGCCAATCGGAGCCTGACCGGCGGCGCCAAGGACAATCATCGTGACCGGAGGGCCGACAACGAGCGTGGTGATGGCGACGGCGCCACGCTCGGCCTCGTTGCCCATGGTGCCCATCAGTCCAGCGTACATAGCGTTGTTGGCACCTGTGCAAGCCGCCAGCATCACCATGGCAGAGATACCAAACAGGTTGTCGTTGAACACATAAAGGATGAGCAGCGACACGGCAACGACCACGATCTGCTTGACGGCGATGATGATGGCGCCGCGAGCAGCGGCGGCAGGAGCGCTCTTAAACGAAATCGTCGTGCCGACGATGAGCAAAAATGCGCCCACGAGCGGACCTGCACCCTGCTGGGTCATGCCAAGCGTAAAGCTGCCGAGCGTTTTGAACAGGTCGGGGAATAGCGTGTTGAGCAGGCAGCCCAACAGAAGCGGCACCAAAATATTGGCGCCCGGGATGGAGGACATCTTAAAGAACGGCTCCTTTGCCGCCGGCGCCTCCACCGCAGTCGATTCACTCATATATATCTCCTTTGGATGCATGCGAATCGTAGTCGCACGCGCCTATATCAAAAAGAAGGCGACGGTCCCGAGTCGCAGGAGCCGTCGCCGAATAATCGTCGTGGGGTATTACCCGTCCAGGACGATGCCGCCGTCGCAGTCGCCGATCTCGCCGTTCACGAAGCTGGCGAGGTCGGAAGCGAAGAACAGCACCATCTGCGCAGGCTCGCTGGCCTGGGCGGCGCGGCCCAGAGGAATACCGTTGATGATGCGCTGAGAGTTCTCGTCAGAGAGAATCGAGGTCATATCGGTCAACGTAAGCGACGGGCACACGGCGTTGCAGCGGACGCCAAACTTGCCGCCTTCCTTGGCGACTGCCTTGGTTAGACCGTTAACACCGGCCTTGGAGCTGGCGTAGGCGGCTGTGCCGAGCAGGCCGCCACCGATCTTGCCCGCAACGGAACTCACGTTGACGATAGTGCCGGCATGGGCCGCCTTAAAGTGCGGGTACACGGCGTTCATCATAGTGAAGGTACCGTTGAGGTTGATGTCGATGGTGCGACGCCACTCGGTGTCATCGATCTCGTCGAACTTCTTGGTGCTGATGACGCCAGCGCAGTTGATCAGGATGTTGGTTTGCGGCAGGTCCGTAAAAATCTGCTCGACGGTCTCGCGCGCCTTGGGTGCATCGGCGACATCGAGCTGATAGAACTTGTTGCCCTCGCCAAGCTCGGCCACCGCGGCCTCGCCCTTAGCAGCGTTCCTTGCGATGAGCGCGACATGTCCGCCGCCCGCGACGATGCCCTTGGCGATCTCGAGGCCAATGCCCTGAGTGCCGCCCGTGACAATCGCGGTCTTACCCGTGAAGTCAAATGCCATGACTCCATCCCCCTTTATATAAGGTGTCTCCTCGCGGGAAGTTGGAGCATCGCACGTGGCGATTATATGAGTCCCAGTCGTCATGGTGGTGACAACCCCTCGCCTAACCGCGTGCATGATAATTCTTTGAAACGCTACAATTATTGAATTATTTTAATTCTTTATACGCTCTTTATATTGCCTAGCGGCCAAGTAGATTTTTGGGACATGCCTAGAAATCTACCGAATGGAATGCTTGGGCGGGGGTATCATCTTTCACCGAAATTAGTTTCTAGTGTTAGGAGTTTTCGGTGGAAGATACCGATTTCCATGAGCTTGGGCGTCAGCTCTTTACCGAGTTTGGCAGCATGCACCAGCGCGTTTCGCGCTTTGCCGACCAGGCTCTGGGTGGCGAGATGGCCGTCATGCGCGCCCTCATGCGCGCCGGCGGCTCGCTCACGCCGAGCGAACTCGCCGATCGTGCCTGGGTCTCGAGCGCCCGCATCGCCAATATCCTGCGCGCCCTCGAGGCCAAGGGCTGGGTCGAGCGCGAGCACTCAAAGACCGACCGTCGTCGCGTACACGTCACGGTGACCGACAAAGGATTCCAGGTTATCGAAATCAAACGTCGGGAATTCGAGGACCGCACCGCGGCCTTCCTCGAGCAGCTTGGCGAAACAGATACCCAAGAGATGGTGCGCCTTCTTAGACGTGCCAACGAAATTATCGACCGCAATCAAGAAAGGAGAGATGCCGAGTGAGGATTCTCAAGCTCTTTAAAAAACATATCCTGGCACTGTTCGCAGCTATCGTACTTATCGTAATCAGCTGCAACGCCGATCTGGCGCTGCCTACCTATATGAGCGACATCGTCGACGTGGGTGTGCAGCAAGGCGGCATCGCGTCGCCCGTACCCGACACCATTCGCGCCGAATCGCTCGACGACCTCGAACTCTTTATGAGCGCCAAGGACGCCAAGGCTGTGGAGGCCGTGTTTAGCAAGGCTGACAAAAACGACATTCGAACGTACGAGGGCACCGAGGAAGAGCGTGCCGATGGAGGCAAGATTGCCGACATTATGAGCCTGCCCGAGACTGTTGTCCTTTCGCTCAACCAGGGCATCGACGCCAACTCCATGGGCGACATGATGGGCTCGTCCAGCGAGAAAGACGACAACGCTGCCCAGGCCATGCCCACCCCCGAGCAAATGGCAGCGATGACGCCCGAGCAGCTCGCCGAGATGCAGCAGAAGGCCGCGGCGGCGCAGAACATGCAAAAGCAGATTGATGCCGACGGCGGTAAGATCACTATGAAGAGCCTGCGCCTGGGTGTCGAGGGCGGTCTGGTAGACCAAAGCAAGCTCGTCGAGGGCGCCAACCAAATGGCGGACAAAATGGGCTCCATGTCGGGCTCCATCGTCACCCAGCGCGCCGTGAGCTATGTACAGGACGAGTACAAGGCGCAGGGCATCGACCCCGCCGACGTGCAGAACGCCTACCTGAGCCGCATGGCGACCACGATGTTTGGACTGTGCCTCGTGTCGCTCGTCGCCACCATCCTGACCGGTGCCGTGGCTTCGCGCACCGCCTGCTCCATCGCCCGCGACCTGCGCCGCGAGACCTTCAACAAGGTTATGCACTTCTCGCCGGCCGAGGTGGGCAAGTTTAGCCAGGCCTCGCTCATCACCCGCTGCACCAACGACATTCAGCAGATCCAGATGGCCGCAACTCTGTTTATCCGCATGTGTCTGATGGCCCCCGTCATGGGCATCGTCGCCGTCATGCGCGTCCTGGCCAACCATACCGGCCTGGAGTGGACCATCGCCGTTGCCATCATCGCGGTCTCGGCCGTCGTCGGCGTGCTTATGGGCCTCACCATGCCCAAGTTCAAAAAGATGCAAAGCTTTGTTGACCGCGTGAACCTTACCGCCCGCGAGCTGCTCGACGGCCTTATGCCCATCCGCTCGTTCAACCGCGAGGAACATGAGCTCGAACGTTTTGACAAGGCGTCGCTCGACCTGATGACCACGCAGCTCTACACCAACCGAGCCATGAGCTTTATGATGCCGCTCATGATGCTCGTCATGAACTGCATCACCGTGCTTATCGTCTGGTTTGGCGCGCAGGGCGTGTCCGACGGCGTGATGCAGGTCGGCAACATGATGGCGTTTATCTCCTACACCATGCAGATCGTCATGGCGTTTATGATCCTCACCATGGTTTCGGTCATCCTGCCCCGTGCCGAGGTCGCAGCCGAGCGCGTAGATGAGGTCATCACCTGCCCCACGAGCATCAACGACCCCGCCTCGCCCAAACTGCCCGCTGCCAGCGCGCCGCGCGGCGAGCTCACCTTCCGTGACGTGAGCTTCCAGTATCCCGATGCCCGCGCCGACGTCATTAGCGGCGTAAACTTCACCACGCACGCCGGCCAGATGCTCGGCATCATTGGTTCCACGGGCTCGGGCAAGTCCACGCTCGTGCAGCTGATTCCGCGCCTGTACGACGTCACGGGCGGCAGCATTTCGCTCGACGGCATCGACGTGCGCGACATGACCCTTTCCGAGCTGCGCCGCCGCATCGGTTATATTCCGCAGCAGGGTCGTCTGTTCTCGGGTACCGTCGAGAGCAACCTCAAGTTTGCCGGCGACATGGTGAGTGACGAGGATATGCGCCAGGCAGCACGCGTCGCCCAGGCGGAAGACTTTATCGCCGAGCGCGAGGGCGGCTACGACTCCCCCATCAGCCAGGGCGGCTCCAATGTCTCGGGCGGTCAGCGCCAACGCCTGGCCATCGCCCGCGCATTGGCCAAAAAGCCCGAGGTCGTGGTGTTCGATGACTCGTTTAGCGCCCTCGACTACAAGACCGACGCGCGCCTGCGCGAGGAGCTGGCAAAAAACGTTACCGACGCCGCACTCGTGGTCGTAGCCCAGCGCATCGCGACCATCATGCACGCCGACCAGATCATCGTGCTCGACGACGGCCACGTAGTGGGCACCGGCACGCACGAGGAGCTGCTGCGCAGCTGCCCGGCGTACCTGGAGATCGCACAGTCGCAGCTTTCCGCCGAGGAGCTGGGGCTTACCCAAAAAGAAATTGCAGCCGTCACGGAAGGAGGCGAGCGCTAATGGCAGACGAGACCAAGACTCAGATTCCCAAGCCCACCCGCCAGCGTGGTCCCATGGGCCGCATGGGTGGCATGCGCCGCGGCGAAAAGGCCAAGGACTTTAAGGGCACCATGAGGCAGCTGCTCGGCTATATCGGCCAGCACAAGATTGCCGTGTTTGCCGCCGTCGCCTTTGCCGTGTGCTCGGTCATCTTTAACATTGTGGGACCCAAGGTGCTCGGCCAGGTTACGACCAAGCTGTTCGAAGGCCTGGTCGCAAAGGTCAACGGTACCGGCGACGTTGACTTTGACTGGATCGCCAAGACGCTCGGCTTCTTGCTCTGCCTGTATCTGGCGAGCTCTGTCTGCAGCCTGGTCCAGGGCTGGCTCATGACCGGCGTCACGCAAAAGATCTGCTACCGCATGCGCAAGGAAATCGCCGCCAAGATTGCCGTCGTGCCGATGAGTTACTTCAACGGCCACAGCAAGGGAGACGTACTCAGCCGCATCACCAACGACGTCGATACGCTGGGTCAGTCGCTCAACCAGAGCGTGACGCAGCTCATCACCTCGGTGACGCAGATTATCGGCGTGCTCGTCATGATGCTTTCGATCAGCCTGCCGCTTACCGGCGTCACCGTGCTCACGCTGCCGGCCGCCGCGATTATCTTGACCGTAATGATTCACTTCTCGCAGCCGTACTTCCGCGAGCAGCAGCAGGTTCTGGGCGCCGTCAACGGCATTATCGAGGAGGACTTTGCCGGCCAGAACGTCATTCAGGTGTTCGACCGCGCCGAGGCCTCGATCGAAGAGTTCGACCGTCAAAACGACCGCCTCTTTATTAGTGGCTGGCGCTCGCAGTTCCTGTCGGGCCTGATGATGCCGCTTATGAGCCTGGTGGGTAACATGGGCTACGTGGGCGTTGTCGTGGTGGGCGCACAGCTCGCACTGACCGGCAACGCCACGCCCGGCGACATCCAGAGCTTTATCCAGTACGTTCGCAACTTTACGCAGCCCGTGCAGCAACTGGGCAACGTGAGCAACACGATGCAGTCGATGGCAGCCGCCACCGAGCGCGTCTTTGAGTTCCTGGCCGCGCCCGAGGAGGAGCAGAAAGCCGACGCGCAGATTCCCGAAAAGCGCCCCGGCCATGTGGAGTTTGATCACGTCAAGTTTGGCTATACGCCCGACAAGACCATCATCCACGACTTTAGCTGCGAGGCGCAGCCCGGCCAGACCATCGCCATCGTCGGTCCTACCGGCGCCGGCAAGACCACGCTCATTAAGCTGCTGCAGCGCTTCTACGATGTGGACGGCGGTTCGCTGCGCGTCGAGGGTGTCGACGTGCGCGACTGGGACCGCGCGGCGCTGCGCGGCGAGTTTGCCATGGTGCTGCAGGATACCTGGCTGTTTAACGGCACCATCCGCGAGAACATCCGCTACGGACGCCCCGATGCGAGCGATGCCGAAGTCGAGGCCGCCGCACGCGCCGCACGCTGCGACCACTTTATCCATACGCTCGCCGGCGGTTACGACTTTATGATCAACGAGGAGGGCACCAACCTGTCGCAGGGTCAGCGCCAGCTCGTGACCATTGCCCGTGCCATTTTGGCCGACCGCCCGGCGCTAATTCTGGACGAGGCAACCTCCAACGTTGACACTCGTACCGAGGAGCTTATTCAGCGTGCCATGGATGCGCTGATGCAGGGCCGTACCAGCTTTGTTATCGCGCACCGCCTGTCCACGATCCGCAACGCCGACGTGATCTTGGTAATTCGCGACGGCGATATCGTCGAGAAGGGCACGCACGACGAGTTGCTCGCCCAGGGCGGCTTCTACGCCGATCTGTACAACTCGCAGTTCGACGAGGCGGCGTAAATTCTGCCGCGGGGAACGAATAACGCCCGAGAACGGGGGCGCAGGACAACCTGCGCCCCCGTTTTTGCTCTGCGGCCCTCAAACCGTCTCCCCTGGGACCTGATTGGCAGCCCCTTCGAGGCCCCGTGGGCAAAAAAGGGCAAATATGAGTACTGTTACCTTTTTAGTAACAGCCAAAACAGCCCCAAATGCCGTTTTCACGGCTTACACGCGTCCCTAAATTGATCAAACAGCCCTATAGCGGACTTATATGTGTTTGCGTTAATAAACATATTTTGCTGTTATGTCTATTATTTTGCGAAGGCAATATGATACCAAGATAGCAACCGTACTCATATTTGGCATTTTTTGCCCACAGGGTATTTCCTGGGGAACTGACAACAGCCTTAGGGTCCCGCGCGGCGCCGCTCCCTCCCGGCATTCGCCGACGTTTGCCCAGATAAAACCTGCCAAAATAAACCTGTCTCTTTTTGGTAGGTTTCGGGGTGACAAGGGCTTGCACTTTAGCGTGCGACAGCGGATAATGCCGAGCATTCGACAATGTTCTCGTTGCCATCAATTGATTGAGGAGGCCCCTATGGCCATGGAATTCAAACGCAGGCTGCCGATCCCTATGGAGATCCGCGAGGAAATGCCGCTTTCTGCCGAGCTTACCGCCAAAAAGCAGGCATTTGACGCCGAGGTCGCCAAAGTCTTTACCGGCGAGGACGCGCGCAAGGTGCTCATCATCGGCCCGTGCTCTGCCGACCGCGAGGATTCGGTGCTTGAGTACATGAACCGACTGGCCAAGACCGCCGAGGAGGTCAAGGACAAGCTCATCATCATTCCGCGCGTCTACACCAATAAGCCGCGTACCAAGGGCACCGGTTACAAGGGTCTTCTGCACAACCCTAACCCCGAGGCGCCCGACGACCTGCTCGAGGGCGTCAAGGCCATCCGCCACATGCACCTGCGCGTTATTGAGGAAACGGGCTTCTTTACCGCCGATGAGATGCTCTACCCGTCCAACTACCAATACCTCGTCGACCTGCTGAGCTATGTTGCCGTGGGCGCACGCTCGGTCGAGAACCAGGAGCATCGCCTGGTGTCGAGCGGCATTTCGGTACCCGTCGGCATGAAGAATCCCACTGCCGGCTCTACCACCGTTATGCTCAACTCCATTTACGCCGCGCAGGCGCACCAGAGCTTCATCTTCCGCAACTGGGAGGTCGAGTGCGACGGCAACCCGCTCGCACACGCCGTTATGCGTGGCTACATCGGTCTCGATGGTCGTACCTACCCCAATTACCACTACGAGCACCTGGAGCGCCTGGCCGAGCGCTATACCGAGCACGCCGGCTACGCCAACCCGGCGGCGGTCATCGACTGCAACCACGACAACTCGGGCAAGCGCCCGCTGGAGCAGTACCGCATTTGCAAGGAGGTGCTCGACAGCTGCCGCCGTAACGAGTCCATCTCTAAGCTGGTCAAGGGCTTTATGATCGAGTCCTACCTGGAGGACGGCAACCAGCCGGTCGACGGCGGCGTCTTTGGCAAGTCGATCACCGACCCGTGCCTGGGCTGGGAAAAGACCGACTACCTCATCCACGAGATCGCGGAACGTATTTAGTTACGCGGTTTTACCAAACCGCGTAACGACTCGACGCTGCACGGGCCGCACCTGTACAATCTGACGTTCAACTTCAAGGGCGCGACCAGAAGGTCAGCGCCCTTTCGTTTGACGCGGCAGTTAGGGACGTTCTTTTCCTGCCGGCAGTCAGGGACATTCCCTGGGTAGTCGTTGGGGACGTTCTTGTTTGACTAGTCGTTTAAGAACGTCCCCAACGACTACAAGCTCTCCAACCGCGAGGCCGAGGTTTTGCGTCTGGTTGTGCTGGGCAAATCAAACCAAGAGATTGCTGACGAGCTGTTCCTTGCCGTGGACACCGTCAAGACCCACATCCACAACATCCTGGTCAAAACCGTGCAGCAAAACCGCACGACGCTCATTCTCCGCTTCTGGAAGCGCTAACCTGCCAAAAAGGGACAGGTTTATTTTGGCAGGTTTTATCTGGGCAAACGTCCAAACCGCCGCGAAGGGGGAGTTGCCCCCCCTTCGCGGCGGTTTTTGGTTCATGGTTTCATTCGTCTCAATCTGTAACGCGTAGAGGACAAATCGCCGTCTTACTGTTACAGATCGAGACGAGTTATAGAGTGCGCGTCGAATAGTCTCAATCTGTAACAGGTAGAGACGTTTTTGCCAGCCAGGTGTTACAGATTGAGATGAACGAAGGGCAGCAGCGTTAAACAAGTCCGCCGCAAAGCAATTCGGAGAGATCCGATCCTAGAGTTATCTACCAGGTACGATATGTGCACTGATATTTTGTCTCAAACCCGGGCATCCCGTTGCCGCGCGGGCTTAACGCTGCACCCGTATAGAGAATCGTTTGCCCCGTACGAGAATACGAAGTTTTAAAAGACAGCCTCTTGTATGTCTGATCGAAGCAATCAATATTCTCGCTCGGGTGGTTTGCAGTGGAGAACGATTTGTAGGTGTCCAAGACATCCGCCGTCACAAGACGACAAGGTGCAACAGAACCTGCATCTGGTTGCGCCGACGCATAAGTGGGAATTACGGCCATCGACAGAGCGAACATAATACATGCGCACATTGCCTTCACATAGTTCTTCGCTACATTTCGCTTCATGGTCATCTTCCTTTCCTAGTTTTTGTTATCGTTCGTCTTGAAAAGCTGCGCGTACACATTACCGATCCATTTCGAATCACCTCCCATTTCTCGGGTAACGACACGCGAGCCATCTCGTGTGAACAATACGGAAGCATCGCAAAGCGATTCGAGATTTCCGATTAGATGAGAAGAGATAATGACATGCGCCCCCCTACCCGCATCGTCTCTAAGAGCATTCGAAACGATTGCGACGTGTCTCACATCAAGTGCATTCATGGGCTCATCCAAAAGGACGACTTCGCAATAGGACATATACGCCATCGCCACATTGAGTAATTGTCTATTTCCATCAGACAGCCTAGATACGGGCGTATTCTTCAACCCAGTCAAGTCAAAGCGATCAAGCACCTGGTCCAAAGTGCGAGGTGAATGCCAAATTCGCCTGCATCGGTCGAGATGGAAAGCGACTGTCATGTATGGAATCAATAGAGACGGCCCATTCGGAACCAAGAAGAATTCCTTTCTCATTTCCTCACAGTCGACACATGCTTTTGCATGAAAACAGAGAGAACCTGACACGCGCACTGATGACCCAGCGTCTCCCCAAAGAGCATTAAGTAACGTAGTCTTGCCATATCCATTTGGCGCGACA
Organism: Collinsella sp. CLA-ER-H4; assembly: GCF_040092395.1. NCBI lineage: Bacteria > Bacillati > Actinomycetota > Coriobacteriia > Coriobacteriales > Coriobacteriaceae > Collinsella > Collinsella sp. CLA-ER-H4. The sequence goes on along the minus strand of NZ_JBBNLQ010000006.1, from coordinate 105,790 downwards.
AGACCCCATATCTGGCCAGCGGGCATATCAAACTGCAATCCCTTTGCCAGCTGGTTTTTTTCAACCGTCAACACATCCAGCGACAGAGAGAGCAAGCTTTTCTCGCCCAAACTATCCGGACTAATATGGTTCCAGGCCCAGCGATTCTTGCTTTTTAGACGCGAAAACGAGATGATTCCCAACGCACAGACAACAAGCGTGCCCATTACGGCAAAGAAACAGTGCAGCGCACTGGCTTCAGGAACGAGTGATACCTCAGCTCCATTGGCGTAAGAAGCGCCGCCGAGTGCAAGCGAAGAGACAGAATAGCTCGGCACCATATACGGCAGCAACGCATGCCATGGAGCATCTTTGCTCGCATAAAACGGAAGCTGGCTTATGCCCCCCACAAGAGCGACCACCATGGACGAAATGGCCCTGTTTCTGCTTCCTGCGTATACGCACACGCCCAAACAAGCAAACATCATAGACAACGCAGCCTCAAAGACAGCAAATAGCCCAAGCTGAACTAACACAGTTCTTTCGACCACGTCACCATACTGAATGAATACGACTGGGTACTCCGTCTGACCGGCACCGTTAAGCACCGTTGCCAATACAAAACAGGGAGCCAACGCCAGAACCAAAACCGTCATCGATGCAATGCCAGAGACGAGAACGCGGCATGCATTCATCTCTAACTTTGACAACAAAGCCCGATCGTAGAACCGCTTTCCATCCCCCTCAAGCGACATATAGAGGACGAGAACCGGAACTAAAAGCCACGCTATTGCAGGAACAGCGCCGCAATAATATGCAAGAAGATTCATCCCAGGCATTTTTGTTGTTGAGCCGTACGATTCCGGATGGGGCAGCATTGCTATGGCTCGGGGAAGACGCTCTTGGGCCTCAAGCGATAGCTCCGAATCAACGCCATTCAAATAACCGAGTCGGTATTCCTTGAGCAATAGATTGTCGTAATCGGCAATCGCATCGTAATACCCTCTGGAATCTGCCTTGTTTTCAAGCGCTCGATCAAGACACGCCCTTTCGTCGGCAATGATGCTGTTGAGCTCCTGTGGGGCGGTGTCATAAACGCCGCCAGAGACTTGAGAGGCCAACAATGCCCTCTGCTCCTCGATGGAACCTCTGCCATATAGATAATCTGCCCCCGTTGGAACGGATAGAAAAACCGGGATGCAGAATACGAGCGCGAGCAGCGCCGTCAACAACATAATTCCCCGGTTGCGCGCAAGAACTTCTAAATTAAGCCGTACATATGTGAGGCAATCACAAACCTTCACAGCAAGCACCTCCGGTTCGCAACACACGGATCGTCGGACCCGTTGTCCGGAAGTATCGCCTTCATCGTCTGAACTGTCTGTAGACGTGCGGGATGGACTTATGATCTTGTTTGTCTACAGGCTTCTACCTGCCATTTTCTACAACATCAGCTATAAGACAAAATACTTTATCTCTAAGTTCACGCTCCGAGTGAACTCCAAGCAAGGCATAGCTCTTGCTCTTGGCCTCTTTGACGGTTCCCCGAGCAACATTAAGATGCGCGCAAATCTCGGTGGTTCTATTGCCATCAAAAACGCATGCCATGATGTCGGCATAAAGCGGCGTGAAGCCAAGCCTCAAGAAAGCCTCACGCACGGCATCGCGTCGATCACCCGCCCGAGCTGCATCTTTCAAACGCAAGGATAGCAGCGAATAAGTCAGAAGGATAAGTACGACAAGGAACGCGATCACGCGTAAAGCAGGCAAAAGGACGCCAACGGACTCACCGCTCCCAACGGACTCAAAGAAAATGTACAGTCGACTTACTGCATCGTGAGCCCAGAACGCTATTCCGGCACCCGCGGATACCGAAGAAAGACTCAGTTCAGGTGAGCAACATAAATGCATTTCTGTCATCCGCCGTATAACCGCATAGCAACACAGGGCCAAAAGCACTGTGGCTATCGATAGGATTATCACATCATGCTCAAAGCTGAAGCATACGAGGATTTCCTCGATGCCCATTCCAGACGCATACATAAACAGGAAGCAGGCGAAGACTATCCTGCAGTTCCGATTGGACGATGAGAGCCTCAGTGATTCTGAACGGTGATCATGGTCATTTGTTGCGTCGAAATGCCACGTATCCTTTGACGAAAGAAGTTCAGCCGTCGCCTCCGAAATGCTTTTATATCCGGTTTTAGTCAAGGCCCGCGACAAATAGGTACGGGCGGTAGACGGGGAAATATCCAAGGCAGAAGCAATCTCCTCGTACGTTTTTCCCTCTATCCTCATAGAGAAAACCGCGGACTCCCTTTGAGAAAAACCCAAAGTCGCAGGGATATCGGCAACTGCAGAGCGTTTTCCTCCTAATTTGGCATCCGCAGAAAAAGCGCTCGTTAAGTCGGGTAACGATCGCATTATGGCCCTGACAAGGATGCTGCCCAAGACAGTCACCAGAAGCAGTGCGATCTCTTGACGCCCACCAAAGCTCAGGAGCACAGCTCCGATGTTTATATTGCGCGAAAACAAACAATCCAAATCAAGAGCAACGGCAGCATTACCAAACGCAAGAGGTTCGACGAGCGAGGCAGCAACCCCCATCTCGGCGTTAACGGAAAGGATAGAACCGATGGACTCCATCAACGAGGCGAGAAGAAACTGAAGGCCAACAAGCAAAGCAATCAAGAGTACAACGGGGCTGTAAAGGGCGAGCTCAGGATACCCATGGAGAACAGGGCCATCGGCTACATGTTTCCCCGTTGATCCCGCACGCATGTTTGTGAATTCACCGCCAAGCGCCCAAGAACAGCAAGCGACAAGCAAGGGGGCTAGCAACAACAAAATGAACGCGAGCGCCGAAACCACACCATGAAATTGATGAAACACATTAAGAGATACCGTGAACATCGCGAGAAGTGCAATATCTACGAGCATAAGTCCAAAAAGCCGTTTGGAAATACCCGGTCTCACGGGGCGAGAGATGAGACCCACACAGAAGCCCGAAAGCAGATGCAGACCGATAAGAACGGTGCCAGAAAGGCCCGCATAAATACTTGGCGCCATACAATACAGACCAGCCGCCCCTATAAACAACATAATTGAATGCCAGAGGAACGAGCGCTTTACGTTTTGTAGATCAGCCGCCTCGATTGCCATAAATTCAAAGCTCCTAGATAGCATTTTGGCTATTTTAACATCGGCCCCAGCGTTAAAAAACTGTTACCCGAATTAATCAATATACCCCCTCCGCTAAAAGGCACCACGCTCATCCTCCACTTCTGGGAGCGCTAGCCTGTCAAAAGGGGACAGGTTTATTTTGGTAGGTTTTATCTGGGCAAACGCCAGGCGCCGCGAGGGAGCCGCCTTCCCTCGCGGCGGTTTTCTAGCAGAAAAACCAAGTGAGTAGGCTTTTTTCAGGAAGCCAAGCACGCCCCAAAACATCACTGCCCTGACCTGCGGTTTTATTGAGCATTTGTCCCGATGTGCTCGGCAGGTTCAAAAAAGTCTACTCACTTGTATCTGAGACGCACCAGGTTGGCAAAAACCGCCGCGAAAGGGCCCCTGGTCCCTTCGCGGCGGTCATACGCCTCTGATTTTGCGACGATTTTGCCCGCTTGTTACTCGCTGTAGCGGGTGGCGATGGCGGCTCGCACCATGCCGGTACTCATGAGGTAGGTCACCAGGAAGTAGCCACCGTATGCTGCCAGGAAGATTGCACAGGTGAGGCCCACGGTGCCGCCGATGCTCATAGCTCCGAACGTGCTCACCAGCTCGATGATCACCTTAAGTGCCACAAAGGAGTGCGCCAAGCCCACTGCCAGCGGGAACAGGAAGAATACCGCTTGCTGCGCCATCACCGAATGGCGAATCTGGCGGTCGTCACAGCCGATCTGTGCCAGCACACGATAGCTGCGGCTGCCGTCGGCCACGTTGGAGAGTTGCTGGATCGACAGAATCGCCGCGCATGCAACGACCAATACAAAGCCGATGTAGATGGCTAGGTAGCTAATAAGACCGTTCATTTGCGCTGCCTGCGTGTACATCTCGGAGCGTGTGATGAAGGTTCCCCACGACCCCGGCTCCTTGCCGTCAACGAGCAGATTGTCGAGCACAGTGTATTTAATGCTCTCGTCTGCCTCGGTCGTATCCATCCCCTGTTTGTAGTTAACGAGCAGGCTACTGGAATACGGCTGCAGATTAAGTTGGGACAACAGCTCGTCGGCAACGACGACGGTACCCGGATTACTGCCCATCGCCGAGTTGGCGATGGCCGCCGTATCTTCGTCCGACTTATCGGTTGCGGGCTTGAGCGTATGCCCGCCCAAGGTAAGGGCATGGCCGCTAGCCATATACTTGGTGTACAGGTCGACCAGCTCGCCGCCCATATCACACGTGAGCAGATACTGGTCGCGGCCAATGCTCACCGGCTCCTCGCCCATCATCTGGCGCAGTTTGTTGTACTGGCTCGCCGGCGTCACAAACAGACCCATCGCATCGGCATTGCTACCCCCGAGCGCCTTGGGAAGCTTTTCGCCCATGGTCTTGCACATTTCACTTGGAGTCACCGAAGGATCCGAGCCGCCGAGCGGGTAACTCAGATACGAATCGATCTGCACATGCTCACCGGCAACATCGGCGATATTGACCTTCTTGCCGGTCTCGTCGTTGTTGTCCGCCGACTTGCCCTTAATACCGTCTGCAACGTTATCGTGATCGATACGATCGCCGTGCCATGCGGAGTACAAATCGACCGTACTATCGGCCAGCACCATTCGATCGGCCTCAGACGGATTGAAAGACTCTTTGTAGAAGTCGAGCGTATCGGGCGTGTAATAGACATACGTCTGCGACATGTCGGCCGGATTATAGCGCTCCAGGTTTTCGTTCATCACGTTGGCAATCGACATACCGCACGTCACCGAGGTGATGGCCAAAAACAGGAGCATCGCGATGACGCCCATCGAAAAGCACACCGTGTTGACCTTGGCCGCAAGCTGGCGCACGGTAAACATGTTGAGGCCGCGCCAATACACGCCGCGCAGGCTCTGCACCAGCTTGATGAGCATGCCCGAGAGTCCCCAGAACAGGGCAAAGGTGCCCACGGTAACCATAGCGGTCGTAATACCAAACTGGTTCATGGCCTCTTGCAACTTGCTGTCCGTCGCAGTTAGCGGGAACCCATCACGTAGCAGACGGTAATAGGCCACGCCCACAAGCACCACGCCCACGGCAAAGATGGCAATCGCGATCCAGGGGTTGCGTGTCTTGATGCTCTCGTTGCGACGCTCGGCACCCATAAGCTCGATGAGTTTGGTACGACGCACGGCGCGAAGGTTCAGCAGTAGCGTGAGCACAAACATTACGAGCATGCAGGCAAGGGTCAGATTGAACGCATGCACCGAGAAAAAGAAGTGGAAATTGGCGATCTGTGTCTTAAAGAGCGAGGCCGTAAAGAACGTCATGAGCTGGGAGAGTCCCACACCCAGCACAATGCCGGCGACAAAGGCCACGACCGACACTATCACGGTCTCGAGCGACATGATCGTGGCGACGCGCCCGCGCCCCATGCCGAGCACCTGGTACAGGCCAAACTCCTTCTTGCGGCGTTTCATGATGAAGTTATTGGCGTACACCATCAAAAAGGCCATGACACCGGCCAAAAAGTACGTCAGGTCGCCGAGCATGCTGCCCATAACCTGCGCCAAGCCCTTTTCATCGATTCCGGCGATGTCGACCTGCATCGAGATGGTGTTAAAGGCATAGAAGACCGTGACGCCCAGGGTGAGCGTCAAAAGGTAGACGAGGTAGTCGCGGCCGGCGCGGCGGACGTTGCCCCAAGCGAGTTTACAGAGCATCGGAGCCTTCACCGCCCATCATGGCAACGACCTCCATAATGCGGTCGAAGAACTCTCGGCGGTCGGTGTCGCCGCGGCGCAGATCGGTGAAGATCTTGCCATCGCGAATAAACAGCACACAGCTCGTGTAGCTGGCGGCAAAGCTGTCGTGCGTGACCATGAGCACCGTGGCGCGCAGGCGGCGATTGAGGGCCTCCAGGCTCTCGAGCAGCAGGCGGGCACTCTTGGAATCGAGGGCGCCGGTGGGCTCGTCGGCCATGATCATGGTGGGGTCGGTGACGAGCGCGCGGGCCGCGGCAACGCGCTGCTGCTGACCGCCGGACATCTGGTAGGGATACTTGTCGAGCACCTGACTGATAGACAGACGCGCGGCCACATCCTGCACGCGGGTCGAGATCTCTGCCGAGTTTGTGCGGGCAATGGTGAGCGGCAGGGCGATGTTCTCGCGTGCCGTGAGCGTATCGAGCAGGTTGGAGTCCTGGAAGATAAAGCCGAGCTCCTCGCGACGGAACTGCGAAAGCTTAGCCTGCTTCATGCGCGTAACGTCCTGCCCGTTGATGCGGATGGTGCCGCTCGTGGCGCTATCGATGGTCGAAACGCAGTTGAGCAACGTCGACTTGCCCGAGCCCGAAGCGCCCATGATGCCAACAAATTCGCCGCGGTTGACGGTAAAGCTGACGTCGTTGAGCGCGCGGGTCACGTTGCCCAGCGCTCCATATACCTTTTCGAGATGCGCGACCTCCAGTACCGGGGTCGCCATGTGCGTGGTTTGCATACCGAGTCCTTTCTTGCGATTAGTCTACGGCATCTATAGTCGCAAGAAGACGAGTCAGCTACCATCGATATGGCTTACGCTTGCCTTACCGTTGTGTAAGGTACGCGTAGCTACCCTGCCACGTGTTGATGTTGAGAGAGGACTCCTGTTGAAGACTGTTCATGTTGCCGCTGGGATCATTCGCAAGGAAGGATCTGATGAGCTGCTTGCCGTGCAGCGCGGCTACGGCGACATGCAGGGACTTTGGGAGTTTCCCGGTGGCAAGCTCATGCGCGGCGAGTCGCCCGAGGACGCCGTACGCCGCGAGCTTATGGAAGAGTTGCAGGTCAAAGTCACCAATCTGCGCGATTTCTATACCGTTGAGTACGACTACCCCGATTTTCATCTTTCCATGGAGTGCTACTACTGCTCGCTGGCTAAAGAGTCTGGCGAGCCCCAGAAGCACGACCGCCAGCTCGATATCCGCTGGATTCCGCGCACCTCGCTTGCCACCGTTGAGTGGATGCCCGCCGACAAGGGACTCATTGATGCCCTAATTGAGTTGAAGGAAGACCGGCTTAAGGTCAACAGCACTGCCAAAGATGCCGAGGCCGCCACGACCGAACGCCCCGTCGCCAAGCCCAAGCGCGCACCTAAGCGCCGCAGCAAAAAGCGCCCCAAGCCCGGCCTGCTGGACGGCATCGACACCTCGGACCTCTCCGCCGACGAGCGTGAGCTCGTGCGCCGTCGCGCTGCCATCAAAAAATCCATGAAGGGCAACAAGCGTGCGAACACCAAACCCGAGCTGCTCGTTCGCCAGCGCCTGCGCGCCGCAGGCCTTACGGGATACCGTCTGGAATGGAAGGTGCCCGGAAAGCCCGACATCGCCTTTCCCGGGCGCAAGATCGCCATCTTCGTCAACGGCTGCTTTTGGCACCGCTGCCCCAAGTGCAATCCGAGCCAGCCCAAGCGCAACGTTGAGTTTTGGGAGGCAAAGTTCCGTCGCAACGTCGAGCGCGACCGTGCTGCTGTGACAGCACTCACTCAAATGGGCTGGACACCCATAACCATCTGGGAATGCGAGCTCAAAAAAGACCGCATCGACGCCACGATGGAAAAGGTCATCGAGCAGGTGCGCGCCGCAGAGCCGCAGCGCTAACAGTGAGCATTCACACGCTCCGCACGTCCGCGCCACATCCACGTCACAAACCTTAGAAAGCCCTTAAGCCCAAAACCTTTCAAGAGTGTTACCCGATAGCTTTGACCTGCGGTTTCATCACAACGTCAAACCTCATTAAGCTTTTCTTTAGCGATTCTTTGCAACAGCCGCGGCATAATACTGCCAACGCACGGGACCTAGCAGCACACCCCGTGCGCAACCTTTTGGTGGACATCGAGGAGGCCGCATAAGCATGCATTCTTCCAACGACGCAGCACAGCAGCCATCCCTAACACATGCAGACCTTTTCTCCTTCCCCCCGACACAGAGAAACGGTCTCCTCGACTCCCCCACCACAAAAACCAAGCGCTCAGCCGATCAGAGCCACAACTTGAGAGCATCGTTCGAAAAGCTCCAAGCATCCCTAGACAAGGCGTTCCCCGAACAGGCAAGAGCAATCTAAGCCCATCGCGCTTTATACTGATGCCATGCGAAACATGGATCACATAGAATTGCACCGCGGAGGACGCGAGGAAGCGTTTCCCGAGACCGCCGAAGACTGGCCCTATATTGCCGAACGCACAGAATTCGCTCGCTATCCGGGCAATTCCGTCCCCTGGCACTGGCATTCCGAAGTTGAGCTTTTCTACATGGAGCAGGGAGCGATTGACTATCGAACGCGCGCGGCTCATGAGCACGTACGCTTTGAGGAAGGGTCCGCCGGCTTTATCAACGGCGGCGTTTTGCACAGCACGCTGCAATCACCCAATTCGGCACCAGCCATTCAAATGTTGCATATCTTTCAGCCGTCGATGCTCGGCGATCCCGCGGGACGCCTTCAAAAGCGCTATATCAATCCTTTGCTGCAATGTCGAGGCGTCGATGTGCTCAAATGGTCGCCCACCAACCCCGACGATATGCCCTTTATCGATTTGCTAAAGAGTTCCTTTAACCACGACCTTCAACGGCCGCAGAACGAGATGGCGCTTCGAAATAGTTTGTCAGAGCTCTGGATTCAGATTTACGCCAAGGCCGAACCGCTCTTTTCCTCCGACAACGCCTCTTGGATGACCAACCGCGACGTACAGTTCAAGGCAATCCTGGACTATATCCGCGCAAACTATGCAGCCGCTATAGATGTGCCCCAGATGGCATCTGCAGCCGGCGTAAGCGAAAGAGAGTGTTACCGCATTATCGAAGCTTGCGCAGGAACGACCCCGGCGGCATATCTGCGCGCATACCGCGTAAACCGTGCTTGCGAACTTTTGGCACACACCACGCGAACGGTCCAGACAGTCGCGCGCCAATGCGGCTTTGCGACAGCAAGCCATCTTGGCCAGGTATTTAAAGAACAAATGGGATGCACTCCTTCGAGCTATCGAGCAGCGAGGCAGAATCTCGATAGTACCAGGCAGAAATCCCGCTAGCCCTTCTTCTGTCACCGCATCAAACTTGCAGGCAAACAACAGAGAGGAGCAATCATATGAAGCACTTTGACCATATCGTATTTGACGTTGATGGGACATTGGCAGATACAGAAGAAAGCGTTCTGTCATCGCTTGTCCAGATTGTCCAAGAAGAAACCGGCAAAACGCTCCCCCGACACGAGCTTGAATTTGCCCTCGGCATACCCGGCAAGAACGCCCTTGAGAAACTTGGGATCTACTCACAGGCAACGCTGGATCGCTGGTGCCAAGTTGCCGCCAGCTTTAAAAGCACCATCAGCGTGTTTCCCGGCTTGCACGAAGTTATCGCAACACTCTCCGACAACGGTTGCAAACTTGGCATCGTCTCCTCACGTGCGCGCGACGAATACGCAGAAGAAATTGCACCCCTTGGCTTCGATAAGTATTTTGAGCACATCATCCTTGTCGAAGACACAACCGAACATAAACCCGCACCCGCTCCCATGCTCGAATATCTCCGGCGTACGGGCGCGAATCCTGGCAACGTCGTCTACGTTGGCGACACCGTCTACGACGAACAATGCGCAACTTCGGCAGGGGTCAGTTTTGCCAGAGCGGCATGGGGATCACACCAAGACATCCCAAACGCCACCTACAACCTCAAAACCCCCAACGACCTGCTAACCCTAACAACCAAGTAACCCCCGCGCCCCACCCTTTCAGCCCCAACACCACAAGGGCGATTGAGCAGGACGGTTTGGGCGGGTCCCCGTACTTAGTTTCCAAAATCATTCCACAGCGCGAAGGCTTCTTATTATTTTCAGACCTAACGCCACAAGGGCGACGACCTCGAGAAGGTCAACTTGGGAGGGACGAGGGCTTAGTTCCCCAATCTTTCCGCAGGGGGCAAAAAGCCTCGCCGCACGAAGTGCGCAGCGAGGCTTTTTGCATGCCCGAGGACGATTGGGGAACTAAGCCCTCGTCCCTCCCCGGGATATGTAGCGAGTCGGAGTACCCTTGCTGTTACTCTGCTTTGCCCACAGAGTTAAGGTTGGTCATGCGGATCTTAACCAGCTCGGTGATCTCACGCATGCCCTCCTTGGCCGGCTTCTTGGGATCGAAGCAGGCAGGGTTCTCGGCCATGTAGGCCATGAAGCCCTTGGTGTAGGCCTGACGCAGCTCGGTGGCGTAGTTAACCTTGCAGATGCCGTTCTTCACGGCCTCGGCGACCTGCTCATCGGGCACACCGGAGGTGCCATGCAGAACCAGCGGCACGTCGACGGCGTCGCGGATGGCCTTGACCACGGACTGCTCGATGTGCGGATCGCTCGTGTACACGCCGTGGCTGGTGCCAACGCCAATGGCCAGCGAGGTGCAGCCGGTGCGCTCGACGAACTCCTTGGCCTCGGCAGGATCGGTGTAGGGGCTCTCGCCCTCAACCGCGGGACCGTCGTCCTCCTTGCCGCCAACCTTGCCGAGCTCGGCCTCGACGGGCACGCCCATGGCGCGGCCAGCGTCGGCGACGGACTTGGTCAGGGCGATGTTGTCCTCGAAGGACTCGTGCGAACCGTCGATCATGACAGAGGTATAGCCGGTGCGGAAGGCCTGCATGCAGCGGTCATAACCATCGCCGTGATCGAGGTGCAGGGCGACGGGCACGGAAGCGCGCTCGGCAGCGGCCTTGACCATGCCGTAGAAGTAATCCAGGCCAGCGGTCTTAATGGTGCCCGGGGTGGTCTGCATGATGACGGGGGACTTGGTCTCCTCGGCAGCGGCCAGAACGGCCATAACAAACTCGAGGTTCTCGACGTTGAACGCGCCGACGGCGTAGTGGCCGGCCTGAGCGTCCTTGAGCATCTTTTCGGTGGTAACAAGTGCCATGAGCGTTTGCTCCTCTCCCTCGCCCGCATCTGGACATCGGGCGTAGTCGTTCACAAGGCGTTTCACCTTGCGTTTTGCTGCGCCCATTGTATGAAAATCGACGGCGTCGCACGTATGAGATATCACCGGCACACAGGTCAAGACACTCGTTTTTGAAAAGCAAACGGAAGGGATTCGCGCCGGATCCCTCTATACGACATTGCAGTTTTCAAGCGAATCATCTTTCTTTTATAGAAAAGATAAGTAATCGAAAGGCGTTTTCTTACTTAAAAAGAAAATGAACGAAAATAGACTCAACACAATTCCTGCAAATTTAAGTTAAGGATGGAGCAGCTATGGCCCATGCAACAACCCGAGCCTTCGCCGATGAGCGTCGCGCTGCCATCATGGAGATGCTCGAACATAACGCCTCGGTGCAGGTGGCAGAAATCGCCCAGACCTTTGGCGTGTCCTCCGTTACCGCCCGTGCCGACCTAGACGCGCTCGCCGAGTCCGGCAAGCTACGCCGCACGCATGGTGGCGCCGTGTCGCTCCAGAAGCGACTGACCGTATCCACCCAGGATCGCCGCATCAATGTCAACGTCGCCGCCAAGCAGGCCATCGCACAAAGCGCCATTGAACTCGTCGGCAATGGCGACACCCTACTCGTCGATTCGGGCACCACCGCTCTCGAGTTTGTCCGGCTCCTTGACCAGCGCGATGGCATCACCGTCATCACGGCCGACATTACCATCGCCGATTACATCGACGAAAGCATGCCCTCGGTCGATGTCGTCATGCTGGGCGGGGTGCTGCGCAAAGGTCATCGCTATCTGTACGGCCCGCTCACTATGCAAGCGCTCCAAATTGTCCACGCCGATCTTGCCGTCATGTGCCCTGGAGCTTTTGTTCCCGGCTGCGGCTTTACGACCGACTTTCCGCAGATGGCCGAGACCAAAGCGGCTATGGTCGGTGCCGCCCGTCAAAGCGTCGCCCTTATGGACGCCAGCAAGGTTAACGGACGCGGCATGTACCGCTTTGCCGAGCTGACCGATGTCGACACCATCGTGATGGACCGTGATCCCGATGGCGCCGTCACCACCTCAATCGCCGAGACCGTCGACGACGCCCGCCCAAATCTCGTCATCGCCGGCGCTTAAACAAAAACCACCACAAAGGTGCCTGTCCCCTTTGTGGTGGTTTTGCTCGTTAAAAGCGAAATATCGCTACTTGGAAAGCTCGTCGGCGAGGGCCTCGATCTGAGCGCGCGAGGCGTCGTTGAGCGAACCCAGCACGGTCACCTTGTTCTGCGCCAGAGCGATGTCCTTCATACCCTCGAGCTCCTTGGTCATAACCTTGGCGGCAGCGGGCGCCCAGGAGCCGGCCTCGACGAGTGCCACCGTACGATTCTGATAGGCGTGCCCGGCAAGCGTGTGGATAAAGGTGCTCATGAACGGGAAGATCTCGCCCTGATAGGTAATGGAGGCGAGCACCAGACGGTCATAGCGGAACGCGTCCTCAACGGCCTCGGCCATATCGTCGCGAGCCAAGTCAAAGACGGAGACCTTCTGGCCGCGGGCCTCGAGCGCAGATGCGAGCTCCTCAACGGCAGCCTTCAGATGGCCATACACACTCGCATAGGCGATCGTGATGCCCTCATCCTCGGGCTGGTAGCTCGACCAGGTGTTGTAAGTGTCGAGGTAGTAGCCCAGGTTCTCGGTCAGCACAGGACCATGGAGCGGGCAGATGATCTGGATATCCAGATCGGCGGCCTTCTTGAGCACGGCCTGCACGAACTTGCCGAACTTACCGACGATGCCAAAGTAGTAGCGGCGCGCTTCGCAAGCCCAGCCCTCGGGATCCTCGATGTCGTTGGCGCCAAACTTGCCAAAACCGTCGGCACTAAAGAGCACCTTGTCGGTGGACTCGTAGGAGAAGAGCACCTCGGGCCAGTGAACATTGGGGGCACCGACAAAGGTTAGGCTGTAGCCGCCCAGGTCGAGCACGTCGCCATCTTTGACGACCATCTTGCGCTCGGGGAAGTCGGTGCCAAAGTAGTTGACCATCATACGGAAGGCGCCCATGCTGGCAACAATCTGCGCCTGGGGATAGCGCTCCATAAAGGCGGCGATGCCGGCGGAGTGATCGGGCTCCATGTGATGGACGATCAGGTAGTCGGGCGTGCGGCCATCGAGCACGGCCTCGAGGTTGCCGAGCCACTCGTCAACAAAACCGCCGTCGACTGAATCGGCGACAGCGATCTTTTCGCCCAAGATAACGTAGCTGTTGTATGCCATACCGTTCTCGGACACATCGTACTGGCCCTCGAACAGGTCAATGTCGTGATCGTTAACGCCAATGTAGCGGATATCCTTGGTGATCTCCATCAGGCAAAGCCTCCTAGATAGACAAAAGAGCCCGTCTATCATAGCACTCGTCTTCATAGCCACGGCTATCTGCCAGCATCCTTATCGATTGTTATTGAGGCGGAATATATCGCCATTGACCTGCAAAAACTATGTGCGCGGAGCTGCCGTGGTATGTCGAACGATAAGCTGGCCGGGAATACGAATGGCAACGGTTTTGCCCGCCGTACCCGCCTCGGGAACCGCATGCTCGAATACTTCGCGTCCACGCTGATGTAAATCGAATCGCACGGTCGTGAGCTCGTTGTGTGCCACAAAATCATCGAGCGAATCGTCGACGCCCACCACGCTCACGTCCTCGGGCACGCGCAGACCGCTATCGCGCAGCGCTGCAATCGCGCCATTTGCCATCTGGTCGTTTGCCGCGTAAATCGCCGTCATGGTGCGATCGTGCTCGGCCAGGTACCTGCCGGCCTCGTAGCCGCTGTTGGCAGACCAGTCGCCCTCGAGCGGCTCTGCCGGCTCGATGTGTTTACGCTCGAGTGCATCCTGCCAACCGGCGCGACGAAATTGCTCGTCGACCGAGAATGACGGGCCGCCAATATAGCGAATCTGCTCGTGCCCTAGCTCAAACAGGTGATCCATAAGCAATAGCGAGCAGCCGTAATGGTCGGAATCGACCGTGGTCACCCGCGGGTGCGCGTACATGGTAACGATGACCGTGCCAATGCCCGGCAGTGGATCAAACGTCTCAAAATCGGGCGCCATGCGACTCATACCGATGATGATGCCGTCCACCGGCAATGCGGCCATACGACGCGTGGCCTCGGCAAGCGAAAACTCCTCGGTCTTGGACATCTCGACCAGCGTGATGGCGCAATTATGCTCGCGAGCAGCGCTGGCGATGCCGTCGATCATTGAGAGGTTGCCGAACTTGGTGACATCGTTGACGCACAGGCCGACCGAATGATAACGGCCGTCGCGCAGCGAGCGACCGGCATAACTCGGACGAAAGCCGAGCTTTTGCATAGCGGCCTGTACGCGCTGGCGCGTCTGCTCATTAACGTTAGGCAAGCCGTTGGCGACGCGCGAAACCGTCTGCTGCGAAACGCCGGCAGCGCGGGCGACGTCGGCCATGGAGACCGGACGCGAACTGGTATCGTTGGACGGGCGCCTTGCCACAGGATCACCTTCACCCTTGCGAGATCTGAATAGCGTGAATGCCGGCCCGGGCAGAAATACATCCCGCGCCGAGGCCCGCTATCGTCGGACGCATGTTAACGTACTCTACTTTTTCTATCGGCGGTTCTTTTGCTCCATATGTCCATACAGCCACACCGTTCACGGCCGAAAATCTACCGATTACCAGATTCTCAAAAATAGATATGCGTTGTGTTATGAGTACGTTAACATACCCATTAACGTGCGGCACCGCGACCGTCTGGTTTGTGGTGCTCAAAATTGTTAACGTACTCATAATGACACGGACCAGTCTCTCCCGCGTCAAGGAAAGGACCCCCCATGACCACCCCCGACGAAAAGACACTCGCCACGCTCACCAAGCTGTTTGAGGAGGAGTTTGGCACCATCGGCGATCGCCAGGTGCTCTATGTGCACGCGCCCGGCCGTTCCGAGATCAGTGGCAACCACACCGACCACGAGGGCGGCCACGTCATCGCCGGCTCGCTCGATGTCGCCGTTGACGGCATCGCCGTAGCGACCGACACCAACAAGGTCCGCGTTGCCGATGAGGGCTACCCCACCTTTGAGATCACGCTCGACACGCTGGATATTCAAGAGTCCGAGAAGGGCACGTCCGCAAGCCTCGTCCGCGGCATGGCCCATGAGATTGCAGCCCTTGGCGTTGAGCCCCAGGGCTTCGACTTCGCCTTCACCTGCTCCGTCCCCTCGGGCGGCGGTCTTTCGAGCTCCGCTGCCGTCGAGGCGGCATACGGTCGTGCCATGGAGACGCTCTGGGGAGCGCCCGCCATTGAGCCCGTCGCACTCGCCCAGATGAGCCAGCGCACCGAGAACAACTACTACGGCAAGCCCTGCGGCCTGATGGACCAGGCCGCCGTTTGCTTGGGCGGCCTCGCCTACATGGACTTTGAGGATCAGGCCCAGCCTAAGACCCAGAAGCTCGAGCTCAACTTTGAGGATCACGGCTACGCGCTCGTGCTCGTCAAGGTCGGCGCCGACCACGTGGCCGCTACCGACGACTACGCCGCCGTTCCGCGCGAAATGCAAGACGTCGCCGCCGAGTTTGGCAAGGCACGCCTGTGCGAGGTAAACGTTGCCGATTTTGACGCCAAGCTCCCCGAGCTGCGTGCTAAGCTGGGCGACCGTGCCTGCCTGCGCGCCGTTCACTACTGGTACGAGAACGGCCTGGTCGACAAGCGCTGGGCAGCCCTGAACGCCGGCGACATCGACCAGTTCCTGGTCCTGACACGCGAGTCCGGCGCCAGCTCTGCCATGTACCTGCAGAATGTCGTTGCCAAGCTGGGCTCCGAGCAGCCCTCGATGTATGCCCTGGCACTGGCCGAGCACGTGCTCGACGGCCGCGGCGCCGTCCGTATCCACGGCGGCGGCTTTGGTGGCACCATCCAGGCCTTTGTGCCACTCGATCTGGTCGACACCTTTATCACCAAGATGAACAGCTGGCTGGGCGAGGGCTCTGCCCGTCACTACGCTATCTCTGACAAGGGGGCTTACGCGGCATGGCTGTAATGACCGACGCGCGCGAGGCTGCGCAGAACCTGATCGAGTACGCTATCCACCGATCGATGATCGGACAGGACGACCGCATCTGGGCCTACAACACCATTCTGGAGTGCATCGGCGCCACGGGCCCCGCGCTCAACATGGCCTGGGCGCTCAAGACCGAGAAGATTTCGCTCTTGCACCCCGATACCCTGCCCGATTTTGACCTGGAGGGCACGCTCGCCGCGCTTTCCGAGGCCGCCGTTGCCAACGGTGCTGCCGAAGACACGGTGTCGGGCCGCGACCGCGTCGCCATGCGCATCATGGGCGCGCTCATGCCGAGGCCTTCGGTTGTAAACGAGGAGTTCAACGGCCGCATGGGCGTCAACGAGCCCCGCGCCGCGACCGACTGGTTCTACGGTCTGTGCTGCGACGCCGGCTACGTGCGCCGTGCCGCCATCGCGCGCAACATCAAATGGCGCACCCCCACCAACTGGGGCGACCTGGAGATCACCATCAACCTGTCGAAGCCCGAGAAGGACCCGCGCGACATTGCCGCAGCCGGCGCCGCAAAGAACACGGGCGAGAAGTATCCCGCCTGCCAGCTGTGCATCGAGAACGAGGGCTATCCCGGACGCTCCGCCGCAGCCGACGGCGGCGCCCATCCCGCCCGCCAGAACCTACGCGTTATCCCCATTCAGCTCAACGACGAGCGCTGGGGCTTCCAGTACAGCCCGTACGCATACTTTAACGAGCACTGCATTGCTATGAGCTCCGAGCATCGCCCGATGCACGTCGACCGCAAGGGGCTGACCTGCCTGCTCGATTTTGTGGACCTGTTCCCGCACTACTTTATTGGCTCCAACGCCGACCTGCCCATCGTGGGCGGCTCGATTCTGTCGCACGACCACTTCCAGGGCGGCGCGCACGAGTTCCCCATGATGCATGCCGCCGAGGTCTCGCAGTTTAGCGTGCCCGGCTTTGACCAGGTCAGCGGCACCGTGTTGCAGTGGCCGCTTTCGGTGCTGCGACTGCGCTCGCACGACCGCACCCAGCTGCTCGATGCTGCCGAGAAGATTATCCTCGCCTGGCGCGAGTGGACCGACGAGTCCGTGGGCGTTATCGCACACACAGCCGACGGCGTAGCGCACAACACCGTAACGCCCGTCATCCGCCGCGTCGACTCCCGCGGCAACGCCGGCGGCGAAATCTACGAGGCCTACCTGGCGCTTCGCTGCAATATCACGACCGACGAGCATCCGCTGGGCGTATTCCACCCGCATGCCGAGTACCACCACATTAAAAAGGAGAACATCGGCCTGATCGAGGTCATGGGCCTGGCAATTCTGCCGCCGCGCCTGGTTCCCGAGCTTGGCGCTGTCCGCGAGCATCTGCTGGCAGCCAAGGCCGATGCCAGCTACGACCTTGCCGGTGCACTCGAGGGCGATGATCTATGCCGCAGCCACGCCGCATGGGCCGAGGATGTCTATGCCCGCCGCGCCAACGAGCTTACGGCCGACAACGCCATCGATATCCTGCACGATGAGGTCGGCGTGGTGTTTGGCCACGTGCTCGACAACGCCGGCGTCTTTAAATGGGACGAGGCAGGACGCGCCGCCCAGCAGCGCTTTATCGACTCGCTGTAGCACGCGAGCTCGAACGAACGCACTTAACAAATAGCGCCTACACGACCACGGCGCCCGCCGGCAACATCGCCGACGGGCACCGTTTTTGAGTGTAGTCATTGGGGACGTTCTTAAACGACTAGTTATTAAAGAACGTCCCCAATGACTACCCCAAGGAATGTCCCAGACTGCCGGCAGAAAAGGAACGTCCCTAACTGCCGCATCCGGAGCAAGACAACGCCGCAGGTAGAGGACGGACAGCGAGCGGGTCGCATTTGAGACAAGGTGACGCGAAACGAAAGGGCGCTGACCTTCTGGTCGCGCCCTTGAAGTTGAACGTCAGATTGTCCAAATGCGGCCCGCGCAGCGTCGAGCCGTTACGCGGTTTGGTAAAACCGCGTAACCCTAAAGCTCCGTTACTTCAACGTTGTTGTAGATCTCGTCCCAGCGATCCATGACCAGGTGGCCGGTCTTGGGATCCATGGCGTTAAGCTTGCCGCAGGTATTGGCGGTCTTGAGCACCGTGACGTCGTCGGCGCCGGCAGCAATGGCATGCGCAAAGCCGGCGATGGTCGAGTCACCGGAACCCGTCGCGTTCACAGCCGCAATCGCGGGCGTCTTGGCGCGGAACGCGCGGCCCTCATGGAAGCCCACCGAACCGGCAGCGCCCATCGAAACGACAACCCAGGGAATACCGGCAAAGCGGTCATCGGCGGCAAGCGCCTCGCGCAGGGCATCGACATCATCGGTCGTAAAGGACGTACCCAGCAGGCCGTTAATCTCGGTCAGGTTGGGCTTTACGAGCTCAGGCTTAGCGTCGGACTCCAGCGCGGCCTCCAGCGATGCACCCGAGGTGTCGAGCAGCACCTTGGCGCCCGCCTCCTCGGCGATCTTGACGAGCTCGGCATAGTAGCCGGCATCGACCCCACGCGGCAGCGAGCCCGAAAGCGTCACAACGTCCGCCTTCGCTGCAAGCTCGGCAAACTTGGCCGTAAAGGCCTCGAGCTCGGCCGGGGCGATCTGCGGACCGCTCTCCAAAAGCTCGGTCTGATTGCCCTCGTGCAGGATATTCAAGCAAATGCGCGTCTCACCGGCGATGGGCACAAAGTCGTTCTTGACGCCGTCGGCATCCATAAGCTCGGCCATATAGGCACCCATGTGGCCGCCGAGCAGGCCGGTCGCGAGCACGTCGTCGCCCAGCTGCAGCAGCACACGGCTCACGTTGAGGCCCTTACCGCCAGCGGTCTTTTCGGGCGTCACGCGGTTAACGTCGTCGATGATCAGCTTGTCAAGTTGATAGCGCGTATCGATCGACGGGTTCATGGTAACGGTCAGAATCATATTGAACTCCTGTTCCGGGGCGGCATGACCCGCCCCAAACATACGATAACTCGTTAAAGGATCTCGATCTCAAAGCCGCGGGTAACGGTCTCCCCCGGCTTGGCAACTAGGCAGCCACGCTTGTGCTCCAGAATATCGTCCTCGTCGGAGCAGGTGGACAGGCCGCCCCACGGTTCAACAGCCACAAAGTCGCCCTCGGGCTTGCTCCACACAATCAGGTACGGCATATCGGGGAACGTCAGGCGCACGCCCTTGTCCTCAGTTTTCTTGGTCAGCGTAACCACGCGGCTCTCAAGCACGTCAAAGATGGTCTCCGCGAAGTCGAAGAGTTCGTGGGTAAGCGGCAAGTCGTGGCCGACCATCGGGTTCTTGCTGCGATGCTCAACATCAATCAGGCCCGTCGAGGGAACGGCAGTACAGAGCTCGGTGGCCTCACGCTGCTCAAAACGGAGCTCATAGTCGTCATAGGACTCACCCTCGTCGAGCGGGCACTTAAAGCCGGGGTGACCGCCCACAAAGAATGGCATGTCCTCGGTGCCCTCATTGGTCACTTCGTAGGACACGTTCACCTTTTCCGAATCGATCGTGTAACGAGCAACGATCTTAAACGGATACGGGTACTGCTCGAGCAACTCGGCATGGTCGGCAGAGCTTAGGCTCAGCGCAACCATGTTGTCGCTCTGTTCCTCGAGCTTCCACTCCTGCTTGCGCGCAAAACCGTGGCGGGCGAGCTTTACCTCGCGGCCGTCCATGGTCATTGCGTGACCGTCACGAAGGCCGCCGCAGATCGGGAAGCAAATGGGTGCCTGGCCCGACCAGACCGCCGGGTCGCCCTGCCACAGGTACTCACGGCCGTTGGCCGCAATAGAAGTGAACGATCCGCCAGCCGTGCTCAGTGCTACGCGGATAGAACCGTTATCAAGAACAAACTCCATAGGAGCCTTCCCTTTCTTACGACAGCCCGCCAAGTCAATAGGGCTGATAGAAAACCGGCCCGCGCCCCCTCACAGAAACGCGAGCCGTCAACGGACTAGTTAATTACGCCGAATACCCGCTAATCATGGTATTCGCCGCGGTCCCACTTCTCGAGGAACTCGTCAAAGAAGTGCGGGTCAGCCTGAGCCTCGGCGTCGGCCTTATTGCAGGCATCGATCTTGGCGATCAGGGCATCGTGCTCGGGGGTCTTCTCGTAGGGCTCCTCCAGGAAGGCAAGCATGATATCGGCCATCAGGAACTCGCCGGTGATCTTGCCGCCAAAGCCCACGATGTTGGCGTTGAGCTCGCGACGGGCATACAGGGCAGAGGTCATGTCGCGGACCAGGGCGCAGCGGGCGCCGGGAACCTTGTTGACGGCGTTGGTGATGCCGATGCCGGTGCCGCACAGGGCCACGCCAAAGTCGGCCTTGCCGCTGGCAACAGCCTCGCCCACAGCCTTACCGTAGATGGGATAGTGCGTACGGGTGTGGCTGTAGGTGCCGCAGTCGAGCACCTTGTAGCCAGCCTGCTCCAGGCGGTCGGCCAGATAGATCTTCTCGTCCGTAACGATATGGTCGCAACCGATTGCGATGGTCTTCTTCATCAGAACGTCCTTTCGTCTGAATTCACAAGTTGAGGTAGAAGTTCGAGTTCTCGGTGGCTCTCGTTAGGCCATCTTGTTGAGCATGTCGACACGGATCTGGTGACGGCCGCCGGCGTACTGCGCGCGCAGGAACTCGCGGGCGATCTTCTTGGCGACCTCGGTGCCCACAACGCCCGGGCCCATGGTGACCATGCGCGAGCCGTTGTGCTCGCGGGTCATGTAGGCGGAACGCTCGTCGGAAATGTTGGCGACGACCATGCCCTTAATCTTGACGGCGGCCATATAGGAGCCGACGCCGTACTTATCGAATGCGAAGCCCTGGGAATCCTTGTGCTCCAGCAGGTCCTTGGCAACGGCGGTCGCGGAATCGACAAAGTCCGCGGCAGGGGTCTCGGAATAGTCGACGACCTCGTGACCGTCGGCGATGAGCATCTCCTTGATGGACTCCTTCATCGACATACCGTCGGCATCGGAAGCGATTACAACCCTCATGACATCCTCCTTGAGAGATACGCAGGTGCGTAGTTTCTGTTTGGAAGTGTTGAATCGCGTTCAGGTCCGGGCATCTGAATGTGCGGTTCTTCACTGTTCATGTTTATTTGAACACATTCGAACAGTAACTGCAACAACTATTTGTTTATCTTTGTTCTTTTTTGAACAAATACCGTTCACGGATGATTGCTGACCGTTTGAGCCGGGCGCGGACGCAGCGACCATGTGTTCAACAAACAAAAGGGCGACCGAGAACGCGTCTCGGCCGCCCTTCGGCGGTATTCCCCGGTATATACAGCTGTTTTAGCTACTCGGACTGCCCGCCCTTTTTGGCGTGCTTGGAAGGAGCACTCAAGAAACGGCCCGTCAAATAGTTCGCCGGGCCGGAAATATCGATCCCCAGCAGCACGTGTCCTAGCCATAGGAACGCCACGAGCACCAGCAGCGGGATAACGCACGAGGTCACGATCATCACGATGACGCCTTCAATCAGATCGGTCACCTGCCGCACGATCTCATCGGTCATCTGCTTGGCGCCGCTGGTCACCGACGTAACAAGGCTCGATGCCCCATCAGTCAACTGCTCGAACACGTTTTTGGACTCCGTGGCCTCGGATTTTTTCTTGTTCGATTTTGAGCTGGTCTCGGCTGACTTGTCCGTGGTGTCGGCCGCGTCCGCAGCCTTTTGCTCAGCTTGCTCAATACTTACGCGATACGTTTCATCGACCTTTTGCGACACCCATACGCTCGCGGGCACGAGCGCCATGCCGATCACGGCAACCACCAGCACGCGTGTCGCCACACGGCGCAGGACAGTGCTCGTGCTCCAGCGCCCGTGAATGCCGAGCGACACCGCAAAGAGCACCAACGCAAACGGGATTAAGATGCCCAGGCCGACCGACCACAAAATGGTTAGCAGGTATTTCTCTAGGTAGAGCACGGCAAGCACAATACCAAGGTTGCCTGAAAGCTGCGCGAGCTGCTCGGCAACCGGCGTTCCCGTATCACCCGGCAGCGCGGTAATGCCTGCAGACAGCGCCACGCACGAGGTCGTGAGCGCCAGTACGTTACCCTTCTTTTGGTCGATGACCTCGATGGTGGAGTCCCAAGTCTTGGTATCGGCGAAATGCGGACGAGCTACAAAGCCCGACAGCAGCGCCAGGACCACGAGCGCAACGATAAAGCCAATCTGCAGCTTTTTGTTTGCGCACACGACATCGGACAGACTGGGCTGCAGCTCGGTTACCGTCGTGTGCTCGGTTATCTGGACAGGACGCCCATGAGCCATCTCGTGCGCGCCTCTTTTTTGTATTGACCCGTTATCCGGCATTTGGATACCTCCTCAGTCCGGCGTTTAATGCGAAAGGAAGTATACCCACCGAGCAAAAATCGAACGGGAGGACGAACGGAGCGCACCAAGACTATCCCCAATGACTAGTCGTTTAAGAACGTCCCCAATGACTATCTCGGAATGAGTTGCGGGGAGGAGGACAGAAAAAGCCCTGCCGCGGGTAGCGGCAGGGCTTTTGGAAAGGGGCTTGGTTGTGAGGGCTCGTTAGGCGAGCTTGGCCTCGAGCTCGGCAATGCGCTTGTAGGCATCGATGGTAAAGCGGGCCTGCTTCTCCAGAATCATAGTGGTCATGAGGGTGTCCTGAGCGTGAGCCATGATGAAGGTCATCTCCATCTCGCCACCGCCGGCCTCCTGCGAAAGCAGCTTGGTCTGCGTGTCGTGGGCACCGATGAGCGCATCGCTGGCATCCTTGTGCAGCTGCTCGGCCTTCTCAAAGTCACCCTCGCGAGCAGCATCGAGCGCTGCAAGCAGATCGGTCTGGGCGTCACCTGCGTATGCGACGATCTCGAATCCAACCATCGAGATTTCTTCTTTGGTTGCCATGTTGCGTTCCTTTCACATATGAACCAATGGAGAGCATCGCGTCCGGGCATACGCGCTGCGTTGTGTATGTCAGAAACAATAACATTCAAACAAAAAAGAACAGCGCAAAACGTAATTTCGAGCTATGAACGGTCACTTTTCGACCGTGAACGGTTTTTAAACCAATCTGAACAATATCGAACACAATTAGCGGAAACCCAAACAGACCCGCGCCCTAGCGTACATCGCGCACCGTATCGCCCTCGACGAGCACGCCCGGAAACAGCATGTGCTCCACACCGGGTTCAACGCCCTCGGCGCCGGCAATCTTGTCAACCGCCCACATGCCGACGCGCTTGTTGTCAAAGCGCACCGTGGTCAGGCGACAATCGGGCACGATATCGCCCAGGCTGTCATCAACACCCACCACGCTCACGTCCTGGGGCACGCACTTCCCGCGCGACTCGAGCCCACGGATGCAGCCATATGCCATGGCATCGTTGGAGGCATAAATGGCCGTGCAGGTCGGATCATCCGCAAGCGCCTGGCCGGCAGCATATCCACTCTGCGCCGTCCAGTCGCCACGCACGAGCTGCGGGAACTCAATGCCATGCGCACGCAATGTCTCACGCCAGCCTTCCTCGCGCCGCATGCCCGAAAGCGAGCGCTCGGGACACGAGATAAAGTGCACAGTCTTGTGCCCCCGCTCCAGCAAGTACTCGACCACCTGGCGCGAGCAATCGAACTGGT
Organism: Collinsella sp. CLA-ER-H4; assembly: GCF_040092395.1. Classification (NCBI taxonomy): domain Bacteria; kingdom Bacillati; phylum Actinomycetota; class Coriobacteriia; order Coriobacteriales; family Coriobacteriaceae; genus Collinsella; species Collinsella sp. CLA-ER-H4. The sequence continues at coordinate 82,045 of NZ_JBBNLQ010000006.1, read as the reverse complement.
CGTTATCGACCGTTGAACAGAGCGGGTGCTCCAGCATGGTAACGAGCACCGTCTGCATGCCAGGTAGCGGCTCGAAGGTGCCAAAGTCCGCCGGCATGCGATTCATGATCACAACCATACCGTCCACTGGCAGTGCGCTCATACGCGACGATGCGCTCTCGAGGGTATAAGGGTGTCCATCTACTTTAGTAAGGGTGATGGCATAGCCATGTTTGTCAGCCGCGGCGGCAAAGCCCTCCATACGGTCGAGGTTGCCGGTACCGGTAATGTTGAACATGGCAACGCCGACGGTCTTAAACTTGCCACGGCGCAGCGATCGACCGGCAAAATTGGGGCGATACCCCAGCTCGCGCATGGCGGCACGCACGCGCTCCTTGGTCTCGGGGCGTACGCTGGGCGAATCGTGCACCGTACGCGAGACTGTCTGCTCCGAGACGCCCGCGAGACGTGCCACATCCTTGACGGATACCGATTTTTTAACAGCGGCCATAGGTCGATCTTTCTATGTCAACGATGCCATTGGTGGCACCCTGCGCAGTCATTTTTACCGCCTTCAAGTATATCCAACGCCTCCCCCACCATACGCTCACCACCCAAAACCTACCGTTCACCGACATTTTTGCTTCCCCGAACGGCTTTTGTCGTCCAAATGTTAACGTTGCCATTGCGCAAAAACAGAGCCACCGGGCGGCTCAAACGTTTACGCATAAGGAATCGACGGTTCGCAGGCACAGGAACCACCGGTTCGCGTCTTTTTTTGTGTCGCAAAATGGCAACGTCAACATTTTGGCAACCGAACGCCAAAAGCTACCATCGTTGCTAACCCACCGACTCTTAGGAGCATTGCATGGAGCAACTCATCGCCATCATCGAAAAGGGCCAGCCCTTTTTCAACGCGATCGCCCGCAACAAGTACCTCAAGGCGATCCGCGACGGCTTTATCTCCGTCATCCCCATCATCATCTTCTCGTCCATCTTCTGCCTGGTAGCCTCGGTCCCCAACATCTGGGGTTTCTACTGGCCCGATGACATCAACAACGCCCTGTGGAAGTGCTACAACTACTCCATGGGCATCCTGGCCATCGCCTGCGCCGCCACCACGGCCAAGCACTTCGCCGACGCTCAGAACCGCGATCTGCCCAAGAACAACCAGATCAACTTTATCTCGTGCATGTGCGCGGCCATCATCGGCTTCTTGCTCCTTTCGAGCGACACCATCGCCACGGACGCTGCCAGCGGTTTCAACACCACCTACCTTGGTTCCAAGGGCCTGCTGACCGCTTTCATCGCTGCGTTTGTGACCGGCATCATCTACAAGTTCTTCATTAAGCGCAACATCACCGTCAAGATGCCCGAGCAGGTTCCGCCCAACATCTCGCAGACCTTTAAGGACATCATCCCCTTCTCCGTCTGCATCACCGTCTTTTGGGTTTTTGACATCGTCTTCCGCGCTGCTTTTGGCTTCTGCTTTGCCCAGGGTGTCATCCAGGTGTTCCAGCCCCTGTTCACCGCTGCCGACGGCTATATCGGCCTCGCTGTGATTTACGGCGCCATGAGCCTGTTCTGGTTCGTCGGCGTCCACGGCCCCTCGATCGTCGAGCCCGCCATCGCCGCCGCCCTCGTTGCCAACATGACCGACAACCTGGCCGCGTTCCAGGCTGGCCAGCACGCTTCCGCTGTCCTGACCCAGGGTGCCCAGTACTTCGTCGTCTGCATGGGCGGCACCGGCGCCACGCTCGTCCTGGTCTTTATGTTCTGCTTCCTGGCCAAGTCTCAGGAGATGCGCGCCGTCGGTAAGGCCGCTATCGTCCCCGTGTGCTTTGCCGTCAACGAGCCGCTGCTGTTCGCTGCGCCCATCGTGCTCAACCCCGTCTTCTTTGTCCCGTTTGTCTTTGCCCCGATCGCCAACATCTGGATCCTCAAGATCTTTATCGACTTCTTGGGCATGAACGGCTTTATGTACACCCTGCCTTGGACCGTCCCCGGCCCCATCGGCACCATCATGGGCCTGGGCTTCCAGCCGCTCGCCTTTGTGATGCTCGCCCTTATCCTGGTCGTCGACTTTGTCCTGTACTATCCGTTCTTCCGTGCCTATGACGCCCAGAAGTGCGCCGAGGAGGCCGAGATTTCCCAGGAGGAGCTCGCCGCCAAGAACGCCGAGAAGGCCGCCAAGCTTAACGATGCCTTCCAGGGCAAGGCTGACGCCAAGAGCGTTGCCGCCGGCGCTGCTGCCGAGGCCGTAAAGACCGATGCCGCTCCCGCCTCTACCCCCGCCACCGAGGCCACGGCCACCAGCGACCTCAACGGCAAGCGCGTGCTCGTGCTCTGCCAGGGTGGCGGTACCTCGGGCCTGCTCGCCAACGCGCTGGCCAAGGCCGCCAAGGAGCGCGGCATCAATCTTGAGACCGCTGCCGAGGCCTATGGCAACCACGTGGACATGCTCCCCGACTTCGATCTGGTCGTCCTGGCCCCGCAGGCTGCCAGCTACCTGGCCGACCTGCAGAAGGACTGCGAGCGCGTGGGCAACAAGTGCGTCGCCTGCCGTGGTAAGCAGTACATCGAGCTCTCCCAGAACGGCGACAAGTCTCTCGCCTTCGTCGCCGAACAACTTTCGAAGTAAGTAACGCTCAGGGCCAGCCGACCATCCACAGCCGGCTGGCCCTTCGATTTAGACGATTGGATCATCATGTCCGTTAACCCTGCTAGCGTCACCAACCCGCCCGCACAGTTTCCCGAGGACTTTGTCTTTGGCGGCGCCACCGCTGCCTACCAGGTAGAGGGCGAGACCCGCACTCACGGTAAGGGCAAGGTTGCCTGGGACGACTTCCTGGAGGCCCAGGGGCGCTTTTCCCCCGATCCCGCTTCGGACTTCTACAACCAGTACCCCGTCGACTTGGAGCTGTGCGAGGAGTTTGGCATCAACGGCATTCGCCTCTCCATCGCCTGGAGCCGTATCTTCCCCAACGGTACCGGCGAGATTAACCCCGAGGGCGTTCAGTTCTACCATGACCTCTTCGCCGAGTGCCACAAGCACCACGTTGAGCCGTTCGTCACGCTGCACCACTTTGACACGCCGCTGACTCTCTTTGAGAAGGGCGACTTCCTCAACCGCGAGACCATCGATGCCTTTGTGGACTTCGCCACCTTCTGCTTTAAGGAGTACGCCGACCAGGTGACCTACTGGTTCACCTTTAACGAGATCTGGGCCGACGCCTCCAACACCTACATCGAGGGCACCTTCCCCGGCGGCGTTAAGGCACATCTTGCCGAGGCCTTCCAGTGCGAACACAACATGATGCTCGCCCACGCCAAGGCCGTGCTGGCCTTCCACAACGGCGGTTTTAAGGGCAAGATCGGCGTCATCCAGTCGCTGGAGTTTAAGTATCCGCTCAACGAGAACGACCCCGCCGACATCAAAGCCGCCAACAACGAGCACGTGCTGCAGAACCAGTTCTTGCTCGACGCCACCTTCCGCGGCGACTACGCGCCCGACACCCTCGAGTGCGCCAACCGCCTGGCTGCCGTCTCGGGCGGCACCATCGAGATCCTGGACGAGGATCTGGAAATCATGCGCGAGGCCGCGCTCTACAACGACTACCTGGGCGTTAACAACTACCAGTGCCGCTTCCTGAAGGCTTACGACGGCGAGAACGACCTGCACCACAACGGTACGGGCGAGAAGGGCACTGGCCGCTGGCGCGTTAAGGGTATTGGCGAGCATGTGAACAAGCCTGGCATCCCCACCACCGACTGGGACTGGATCATCTATCCCGAGGGCCTGTTCGACCTGCTCGTCTACATTAAGCAGCGCTACCCCAACTACAAGCAGATTTTCATCACCGAGAACGGCATGGGCTACAAGGACCCCTACAAGGACGGTTTTGTGGACGACCAGCCGCGCATCGACTACATCGAGCAGCACCTGCGCTGGTTGCTCAAGGCCATGGAGGTGGGTGTCAACGTGGGCGGCTACTTCCTGTGGAGCCTGCAGGATCAGTTCTCCTGGACCAATGGCTACAACAAGCGTTACGGCTTCTTCTACGTTGACTTTGAAACCCAGAAGCGCACGCCCAAGGCAAGCGCATACTGGTATAAGCACGTGGCGCAGACCCGTCGTCTGGACTAGTGACTGGCGGGGTTGCCCGCTCACATAACCTGTCCCCATTTCTCAGCCGGGGGCGGCACGTCACACGGCGCGCCGCCCCCGGTCTTTTGTTTTTGTTCGGCCTGGGGGCCGTTTGTCTCGATCTGTAACATCTAGCCGAGTTTTTTGGTCCTAGCTGTTACAGATTGAGACGAACAGGATTGCTCTTTCCGAAGAATCTAAATCTGTAACACGTAGCCCGCTTTTGACCGTCTACCTGTTACAAATCGAGACAAACGGAGTAGGACCTAACCCCGTATGTCCCTAACAGTCGAGCGTTCGACCAGCGTACTCGGCACATGAATCGCCTCGATAGACGAGCTCTCTCCAATCGCCGCCTCAAACGCAAGCTTACCGACACCGCGCAAATCAAATCGCAGCGTCGTCAGCCGATTGTGAGGAACAAGTCCCTCGAGTGCGTCGTCGATACCAACCACGCTCACGTCGTCGGGCACGGACAGGCCCGCGTTCTCGAGCGCGGCGATAACGCCCAGCGCCATCTGGTCATTTGCCGCAAGCACGGCAGTCGGCGCCTGCGACCCGCCGGCAAGCACCTCGGCCGCAATCCGCTCGCCCATGGCGTACCCACTGTCCGCACTCCAATCGCCACGCAGCATCGGAGCGGCATCGACATGAGCACGACCCAGCGTATCGCGCCAACCGGCCTCACGAAAACGCGAGGAAATCGAGTTTTCCGGACCCGCCACAAACCGCATATTCGAGTGACCATGTTCCAGCAGATAATTGGTCAACAGCTCGCACGAACCATACTGGTCGGAGTCGATCGTCGTGCAGCGCGGATGCGCATACATGGACAGGATGACCGTTCGCACTCCCGGCTGGGGAACAAACTCCTCAAAATCGGGAGCCATGCGGTTCATGTTGAGAATCATGCCGTCGACGGGTCGCTCGACCATGCGGCGCGAGGCATCGGCAAGTGTATAGGGCTTGTCGCCGCCCATCTCGATCATAGTGACGGCAAAATCGTGCTCGCGCGCCGCTTGCATGATACCCTCGAGCGTCGCCAGGTTACCGACACGTGTGATGTTGTACATGCACAGGCCAATAGAACGATACGACCCGCCGCGCAACGCCGCTCCAGCAAAATTGGGACGAAAGCCCAGCTCTTCCATGGCGGCCAGCACACGCTTGCGCGTCTTTTCCGTCACGTTGGGCATACCGTTGACCACGCGAGACACAGTCTGGCGGCTCACGCCAGCGAGCGCCGCAACCTCTGCCGCGCTCGCCGAATGACCATTCCTTGTCTGCTGAGCCATGCCTTCCACGCTAACCTGCTTCCCAACTATTCCCCGCGCCCATGGCGCATCGTACATACATCGATAACGTGCTCATGATACCCGAGCCATATACCACAACATGAAAACTTCTGTCAATCAAAACCGCTTACCGAACAAATACAACCGTTCGCGGCTGTTTGAAGTTGTTTTGTTTCTATACATCCCAGCCGGATGTTAACGTGCTCATTGTCAAATGTTCACGTGCTCATTTTGGTTCTAATCATTTTAAGATAGTGTTTATCGGGCTTTTTCACCGCTGAACGCTAACCAGGGAGCCTCCTGAGCGCAAACGCACAATATCGAACAGCGAGACGAGAGGGTGTATGCATATGTCTTTGCTAAACCGCGTACAGCAGCTGCCGAAGGGCTTTGTTTGGGGCGCCGCAACCGCCGCGTACCAAACGGAAGGTTCCACGAAGGTGGCAGGCAAGGGTAAGACCATGTGGGACGATTACCTTGTCGCCCAGGGTCGCTTTTTGCCCGACCCGGCCAGTGATTTCTACAACCGCTACGAGGAGGATATCCGCCTTTCTGCCGAGCATGGACTCAACGCCATCCGTGTGTCCATCGCCTGGACCCGCATCTTCCCCAACGGCGACGATGCCGAGCCCCTCGCCGAGGGCGTTAAGCACTACCACGAGCTGTTCGCCTGCTGCAAAAAGTATGGCGTCGAGCCCTATGTGTCCCTGCATCACTTTGACTCCCCCGCCGCCCTGTTCAACCAGGGCGACTGGCTCAACCGCAAGACCGTCGACGCCTATGTGCGCTATGCCGAGTTCTGCTTCCGCGAGTTCCGCGAGGTCAAGAATTGGTTCACCATCAACGAGCTCATCAGCCTCTCGCACTCCCAATACATCCAAGGCAACTTCCCGCCCAACCATCACTTTGATGTGACGAGCGGCATCCAGAGCCAGCACAACGAGCTCGTTGCCCACGCCCGCGCCGTCAACCTGTATAAGGATCTTGACGAGACCGAGCACCTGGGCGGACGCATTGGCATGGTCAACGTCCTGACGCCGGCATATCCTGCCACAGACTCGCCCGCCGACCAGCACGCCGCCGACCTGTACAACGCCTTCTACACCGACTTCATCATGGACGGCGCCTTCCTGGGTCACTACTCCGCGCGCACCCTCTCACTCATCAACGAGATTCTGCGTGCCAACAACGCCACGCTTACGGTTGAGGACAGCGACATGGAGGAGCTCGCCAAGGCGGCGCCCCGCAACGATATGTTCGGCCTCAACTACTATCAGTCGGCGTTTATCGCCGCCTACGATGGCGAGTCCACCAACAGCTTTAACGGCACCGGAGACAAGGGCACCTCGTGCTTTAAGTTTAAGGGCGTCGGGCAGCAGGTCGATATGCCGGGTATCCCCACCACCGACTGGGATTGGCTCATCTACCCGCAAGGCCTCTACGACACGCTCAAGCACATCAGCGCCACCTATCCCAACCTCCCCGTCATCTATATCACCGAAAACGGCCTGGGCCACAAGGACCCCGAGCCCGACGCAAACGGCATCGTCGCCGATCCCGAGCGCATCGACTTTGTCGACCAGCACATGGAGAAGGTGCTCCGGGCGCGCGCCGAGGGCGTCGACGTCCAGGGCTACTTTATCTGGAGCCTGCAGGACCAGTTCTCGTGGGCCAACGGCTATAACAAGCGCTACGGCCTGTTCTACATCGACTTCGACACGCAAAAACGCTACATCAAGCAGTCGGCACTCTGGTACAAGGAGCTCGCCGACACTATGGCGGACGCGCAGTAGCGCATCGCCTCGCTTTCCCCCGAGAGGGGAGCGGCCCTATGCGATACAAACCCAGCCGCTCCCCTCTCTCCCCCTGGGACCGACCCCGCCTGCACCCGGGCTTTTAGCAAGCGGGAGACCATATAGGTTTTCAACGTCCATGCCATTAAGATTTCATGCAAAGAGGAGCGTGAACTATGGAATCGATCGTTAAGTTCTTGGAGAAAGGTCAGCCGTACTTCGACAAGGTCTCTAAGAACATCTACCTTCAGGCCATTAAAGACGGCTTTTTGGCAGCAATGCCCATCATCCTGTCTTCTTCTGTCTTCCTGCTTATTTCGACCCTGCCGGGCGTTGTCGCCACGGTCGGCGGCTTTACGCTGCCCGACTGGTGGAACGTCGACGTCGTGAACTTCTGCAACAAGGTTTACAACTTCACGATGGGCGTCGTGGGCATCATGGTCGCCGGCACCACCGCAAGCGCGCTGACCGGCTCCAAGAACCGCCGCATGCCTGCCGGCAAGGCCATCAACGCCACGAGCACCATGGTCGCCGCCATGTGCGCTATGCTCATCTTGGCCGTTACCCAGACGAGTGCCAAGATCGACGGCGCCGATGTCTCGGTGTTCTTTACCGACAACATGGGCACCAAGGGCCTACTGAGCTCCTTTGTCGCCGCATTTGCCACGGTCAACATCTATGCCTTCTGCATTAAGCGAGACATCACCATCAAGCTGCCCAAAGAAGTCCCCGGCGCCATCGCCCAGAACTTCCGCGACATCTTCGCCTTCAGCTTCTCCATCCTGTTTGTCGCCGTCATCGACGTTATCTGCCGCACCTGCTTGGCCGTCCCGTTTGCCAACGTCATCTCCACGCTGGTGAGCCCGCTGTTCGCCGCTGCCGATTCCTACGCCGGCCTCGCCCTCATCTGGTTCATGATCCCGCTGTTCTGGTTCATGGGCATCCACGGCCCCTCGGTCGTTAAGCCTGCCCTCAACGCCGCGCTGTTTGGCAACATCACCACCAACCTCGCCACGCTGCAGGCCGGCAGTCACCCCGCCCTCGCCCTGACCGAGAACTTCGGTAACTACATCGGCGAACTCGGCGGCACCGGCGCCACGTTCATTGTCCCGATCATCTTCCTGCTCTTTATGCGCTCCAAGCAGCTCAAGGCCGTCGGCAAAGCCTCTGTCGTACCCGTGATGTTCGCCGTCAACGAACCGCTGCTGTTCGCCGCGCCCATCATCCTCAACCCGTACTTCCTGATCCCGTTCCTGTTTGCCCCCGTGGCCAACGTCCTCATTGGTAAGTTCTTCATCGACTTTTTGGGCATGAACGGCTTTATCTATGCCATGCCGTGGGCACTCCCCGGACCGATCGGCACCTTCATCGACACCAACTTCCAGCCGATCTCTCTGGTCCTGGTTGTCGTCCTGCTGGTCGTTGACTTCTTAATCTACTACCCGTTCTGCAAGGCCTACGACAACGTCCTGTGCAAGCAGGAGGCCGAGACCCTGGCCGAAGAAGAGGCCGAGGAGACCAAGGCCGTCAAGACCGCTGCCGCCCCCGCCGTTGAGGCTCCTGTTGTCGAGACCGCTTCTGCCACTGAGGCCTCCGCAGCTCCGTCCGCCCTTAAGGGCAAGGATCTGAGGGTTCTGGTTCTGTGCGCTGGCGCCGGCACCTCTGCACTGCTCGCCAACGCGCTTAAGGAAGGCGCCGACGAGCTGGGCATCGACATTACCGCCAACGCCGGTGCCTACGGCAGCCACTACGCCATCATGGACCAGTACAACGTCATCGTCCTGGCTCCGCAGGTTCGCACCTATTACAACGAGATGAAGGCCGACACCGACCGCCTGGGCATCACGCTGCTGTCGCCCAAGGGCAAACAGTACATCGACCTCACTAAGGATCCCAAGGGTGCCGTCGCCTGGATCGAGGAAAACCTCGAGGCATAAGACGCTGACGCCACCTGCCGCTCGCAGAAAAAAAATGGCCCGTGCATCGATGCGTGATGCGCGGGCCATTTTGTTTAGACCGTACCCGTCCTCCTGTTCATCTTAATCTGTAACATCTAGCCGAGTTTTTGGGTCCCAGCTGTTACAGATCGAGGTGAGCGCACAGGCCAAGCCAAAAATCTCAATCTGTAACATGTAGACCGCTTTTGACCGCTTAGATGTTACAGATCGAGACAAACAGATGGGTCAATCCAATCAATCTAGATCTGTAACACCTGGCTGGTCATTTCACTCCTAACTGTTACAGATCGAGACAAAGATGATGGCTGGGTAGACAAAATCTCAATCTATAACACCTAGTCGAGTTTTCGGGTCCCACCTGTTACAGATTTAGACGAGCAGGCCGAGCACGTCTACGCCCGCAGATCCCTTACGCTGGAACGCTCGACCAACACGCCCGAGACGAGCGTACGACTTCTGGAGCTCGGGGCTTCCAGACCTGCGACGACCTCGTTAAGCGCACGGATGCCCAGTTCGCGGTGGCGAAACTTCACCGACGTCAGAATCGAGTTGGGAATCGTCTTGTAGAGCTCATCGTCGAAGCCGATCACGGACACGTCGTCGGGCACATTGAGCCCTTTGTCACGTAGAGCCATCATCACGCCGTTTGCCATGCAGTCGTTAGCAGCGAGGACCGCCGTGCAATCGGGCTTATCGGCAAGCACAAGGCCCGCGGCATAGCCACTATCCGCATTCCAATCGCCTTGCAGAGGCTCGGGCGGCTCAATGCCACGTGCCTCGAGTGCCGCTCGCCAACCTTTCATACGGCACTGGCTCGACAGTGACTCTTTCTTACCAGAGACGAAGTACACGTTCTTGTGCCCGTGGTTCAAGAAGTACTCGCACGCCATGCGCGCGCCGCCCTCTTGGTCGTCACTGACGGTAGAGCAGGTAGGATGTTCCATCGGTGTGATAATCACCGTCTTGAGGTCTTTCGGCGCCTCAAAGGTATCAAAGTCATCGACCATCTGGCGCAGGTTGAAAATCATGCCGTCGACGGGGAGCTGCGACATCCTACGCGCCGCTTCGGCAAGGGTCATCTTCTCCCCCGCCCGCTTTTTGATCATCGTAAGAGCAAAGCCTCGCTCTTCGGCGGCATCGGCGATACCGTCGATCATGTCCACGGCACCGCCCGACAAGTGGAACAGCACGACGCCGATGCACCCGTAACGGCCCAACTTGAGCGAACGCGCGGCAAAGTTGGCTCGAAACCCGAGCGCCTCCATGGCCGAATGAACCTTATCGCGTGTCGACTCTCGCACGCTATCGGGCTCGTTAATCACGCGCGAAACCGTCTTGAGAGAAACACCAGCGGCAATCGCCACATCATTCATTGAGACATTTTTCTTGTCCATCGTTGCCACTGCTTCTCCAGTCGGTTTTACATCGCTTGTTTTTGCGTTCTAGCATACACTACCTGCCTGACTGATAAATCAACCGTTTACCGAACAATATCGACCGCTCACCCGTATATCCTTGTTGCTCTTCCAAAAATGTCTTACGTTGTCATTAACGAAATGACAACGTTGTCATTTCGCAATGCCTTCCTTAAGCAGGAAGGTTTCCGGGCAGTCCTGACCATCCATCGACGACCAGTTCCATCCACATGCATCGCGCATCAAGCAGCAAAGGAGCTCTATGGACGCCATCGTAAAGATGCTCGAAAAGCATCAACCGTTCTTTGAGAAGATCTCGAGGAACATCTACCTCCAGGCCATCAAGGACGGATTCCTTGGGTGCATGCCCATTGTCCTCACCTCTTCGATCTTTCTGCTCATTGCCACCCTTCCCGGCGTTGTCGGCATCACGCTGCCCCAGCCGCTCATCGACTGGTGCAACAAGCTGTACAACTTCACCATGGGCGTCATGGGCATCATGGTTGCCGGCACCACTGCCAAGAACTTCACGGCATCCATGAACCGTCGTATGCCCGCCGGCAAAGTGCTCAACGACGGTTCCACCATGGTGGCCGCCCAGTGCAGCATGCTGCTGCTCGCAGTCACGCAGTTCACCACCAAGTTCAACGGCTCCGAACTTTCGGTCTTCGATTGCACCAGCATGGGCACGCGCGGTCTGTTCTCGGCCTATATCGCCGCGTTCATTACCGTGTGGGTCTACAAATTCTGCGTCTCGCGCGATCTGACCATTAAGCTGCCCAAGGAGGTCCCGGGCGCCATCGCTCAGAACTTCCGCGACATCATCCCCTTTGGCGGTGCTGTCATCATCTGCGGCATCGTCGATGTCGTTGTGCGCAACCTCATGGGCGTTCCGTTCTCCGAGTTGCTTATCAAACTGCTCTCCCCGCTCTTCACTGCGGCAGAGACCTACCCCGGACTCATCCTTATTCAGGCGGCCACCGCGTTCTTCTGGTTCATCGGCGTCCACGGCCCTTCGATTGTCCAGCCGGGCATCGACCCCATCCGTCTTGCCAACCAGGCCGAGAACCTGCAGGTTCTGCTGGCCGGTGGCCACCCCGCCCACTCCCTCACCTTTAACATGTCGCTCGTGGGTGAGTTCGGCGGCACCGGCGCCACGTTCATCGTGCCGCTTCTGCTGATTCTCTTTATGAAGTCCAAACAGCTCAAAGCCGTCGGCAAGGCCTCGATTGTTCCTGTTGCCTTCGCCGTCAACGAACCGCTGCTCTTTGGCGCGCCGATGATCCTTAACCCCTACATGCTCATCCCCTTTGTTGCCGCCGGCTGCGTCAACGTGAGTGTTGCCAAGTTCTTTATCGACAACGTGGGCATGAACGGCTTCTCCTTCGTGGTGCCTTGGGCTACCCCTGCCCCCATCGGCATCTTCATCACTACAAACTTCCAGCTTATCGCCCTGGTATTTGTCGCGATCATCATCTTGCTGGACGCCATCATCTACCTGCCGTTCTTGAAGGCATACGATAAGCTGCTCTGCGACCAGGAAGCCGAGCGCGCCGCCGAGCTGGGTCTCGAGTCCGATGGTGCTGCCACCATCGCCGCCAGCACCTCTGCGCCCGCTGTCGAGCAGGCCACCGCTGCCGTCGAGCCGACCGCCGCTGCCGCTGACAGCAAGCCTGTCGCCGATCAGCCCGAGCCCGCTGCCGATGCATCCGCTAAGAAGGATGTCGACGGTCTGAAGGTCCTCGTCCTGTGCGCCGGCGCCGGCACCTCTGCCATGCTTGCCAACGCCATCAAGGAAGGTGCCGCGCAGACCGGAGAGAACATCGCTTCCTCCGCAGGCGCCTATGGCCAGCACACTGCCATCATGGATCAGTACGACGTTATCGTGCTTGCCCCGCAGGTCCGTAGCTACTACAACGACATGAAGGCCGACACCGATCGCCTGGGCATTAAGCTGCTCGCCCCGCGCGGTAAGGAATATATCGACCTTACTCGCGACCCCGCTGGCGCCATCAAGTGGCTCCGCGAGAACCTCGACTAGGTTCCTCCCTCTGTTGGTGCCCGGATCCCCAGTTCGGGCACCTCTCCCTATTCGAATCCCACAGAAAGGATGACTCATGACCAACCCCATGCAGTTCCCCGACGGCTTTGTGTTTGGCGGCGCCACCGCTGCTTACCAGGTTGAAGGCGAGACCCGCACGCACGGCAAGGGCAAAGTGCCCTGGGACGATTTCCTGGCTGCCCAGGGTCGCTTCTCCCCCGACCCCGCAAGCGATTTCTACAACAAGTATCCGGTCGATATCGACCTGTGCCAGCGTTTTGGCATCAACGGTATCCGCGTCTCCACCGCTTGGAGCCGCATCTTCCCCAACGGCACTGGCGAGATCAATCCCGAAGGTGTCGCCTTCTATCACGAGCTTTTCGCCACCTGCAATAAAGCCGGCGTTATCCCCTATGTCACGCTCGATCACTTTGATACGCCCGAGGCCTTTTACCAGAACGGCGGCGAGGGCTTCCTGACGCGCACGACGATCGACGCCTTTGTCGAGTACGCCAAGTTCTGCTTTGCCGAGTTCACCGAGGTCAAACACTGGTTTACCTTTAACGAGATTCCCGCGACCGCCGAGGGCAGCTTTATCGTCGGCAACTGGCCGCACGGCGAGAAGTACCGCCTGGACAAGGCCTTCCAGCTCATGCACAACATGATGGTGGCCCACGCCAAGGCTGTCGTCGCCTTCCATGAGGGCGGCTTTGAGGGCGAGATCGGCATTGTCCAGAACCTGGAGCCCAAGTATCCCCTCGACCCCAACAACGCCGCCGACTGCGAGGCAGCTCGCATGGCCGACGTCATCAACAACCGTTGGGTACTCGACGCCACCTTCCGCGGCCACTATGCAGCCGATACCATGGAGGCTGCGACCAAGCTGACTCATATCGCCGGCGGTGAGCTCGACGTCCGCGACGAGGACATCGCCGTGCTGACCGCCGCGCTCCCCTACAACGATTGCCTGGGCGTCAACACCTACAAGTGCCAGTTCCTGCGTGCCGCCGAGGGCGAAAACGACATCAACCACAATGGCACCGGCGACAAGGGCTCCTCGCGCTGGTTCCTCAAGGGCGTGGGCGAGTCATGCGTGCGCGAAGGCATACCCACCACCGATTGGGACTGGATCATCTATCCCGAGGGCCTCTACGACCTGCTGCTGCGCATTAAGAACGATTACCCCAACTACAAGAAGATCTACATCACCGAGAACGGCATGGGCTATAAGGACGACTTCGAGGACGGCTTTATCGACGACGCCCCTCGTATCGACTACATGCGCCAGCATCTCGCATGGATCCTCAAGGCAATCGACGGCGGCGTAAACGTCGACGGTTACTTTGTGTGGTCGCTGCAGGACCAGTTCTCATGGACCAACGGCTATAACAAGCGTTACGGCCTGTTCTACATCGACTTTGAGACCCAGAAGCGCTATCCCAAGGCGAGCGCGTACTGGTACAAGAACGTCGCGGAGACCGGCCTGCTCATGGCCTAATTCAAGCCGTATACCCCCTGTCGGCCGCATGTGAATTCCTCCACGGGTTCGCATGCGGCTTTTTTGTTTTGGTGGGCCCGAGTGGATCATTCGTCTCGATCTGTAACATCTAGTCGAGTATTTCGGCCCTAGCTGTTACAGATTTAGACGAACGGGCGGCCCGGGCCGAACAATCTCGATCTGTAACATGTAGACCACTTTTGACCGTCTAGATGTTACAGATCAAGACAATAAGATAGTCAAATCCAAACTTTCCAAGCAGTTATGAAGCATGGTTTCTAGTTTTCGGTATCACGAACATACTTTCGGTATCATTTAATGGTATTATGATATCGAAAGTATGTTCGTGATACCGAAAGGAGCCGCATGCGCCAGTTCGATTACACCACAGTCCCAGCGGAACTCGAAGCAACTCCAATCACCAACCTCCTCCTCTCGATACGCGAGCATAAAGGCCGACAGCTTGCTCTGAGTCAAGTCAAACCCGAACTTCTATCGTCCCTTATGGAGGAAGCTAAAATCCAAAGCACCCAATCCTCCAACGGACTTGAAGGAATTGTTACCACCCAAAAAAGACTCAAAGCGATCATGGCGTATTCCGCCAAGCCAAGCTCCCGCGCAGAGGAAGAAATCGCTGGATACCGAGATGTGCTGTCGCTTATTCACGAGCAACACGATTCCATTCCCGTAACGCCATCGGTCATTCTGCAGTTGCATCGTGACCTCATGGTACACACAGCAATCTCGTATGGGGGCCATTGGAAAGATAGCGATAACGAAATCATCTCAATCGACGATCAAGGCAATCGATTTGTGCGCTTTAGGCCGCCTTCGGCCCTAGCAACCCCCGGACTTATCGAAGAAGCCTGTCGGTCCCTCAACGACGCCTTATCTCGTCAAGTTTGCGACCCCCTCCTTATATCATTCCGCTTCATCTTCGATTTTGTCAGCATTCATCCCTTCAACGATGGCAATGGCAGGATGAGCCGGCTCCTTACAACGCTGCTACTCGAAAAGACTGGATACGACGTTGCGCGTTACATCAGCATCGAACGACTTATTGAAGACAACAAGGCGCTCTACTACAACGCCCTCGCTGCAAGCTCCGCTGGATGGAATGAAAATCAAAACACCGAAGCACCCTTTATCCGTTTCATGCTCGGAACAACCCTGGCCGCCTACCGACAGCTCGAGCAGCGTACCTTAATTGAATCAAGCACTCGTCCCATGTCGAAGCAAGCGCGCATCGCCGTTCTATTTCAACAGAGACCCGGTGTCATTAAGAAATCCGACATCCGATCCAACTGCCCCGATATCAGCGAGGTTACCGTTAAACGAACCCTCGGTCAGCTTGTTAGTTGCAGCGCAATCGAAAAAACAGGAGCGGGTCGTTCGACGGGCTACATACTCAAAGACGTCCATGCTCTAGAACTATTCTTGCAATCCACATTACCCGATAGCGAGGCCGCAATAACAAAAGAGGCTCCAAAGGATAAGCTCCTTGAACGTGTAAACCACGCCGAGGATGAAAGCAGAGAGGGGCTCTATGAAGACTACGATTCATTCTCAAGGGACATAAAGACGAAATACGGAGTCTAGTCATATCCCAGAATAGCCTCATCCTTGTTGCCCAAAGTTATTTACGCGTCATTGTAAAGCGGTACCCCCGCGCCGGCAGGGGGCAGATGTATCGCTTGCAGCGCTAGCTAGCAAATGACCTGCGTGAGTTCCTCGATGGCGGCGCGATCCTCGGCGGCGATGCCCGGCTCGCACACCACGGCGTCCAGGCTGTCCAGACGGCAGAAGGTGTAGAAGTCGCGCTTGCCGATCTTACTGGAGTCGGCGATCAGATAGCGCGAGTCGGCCTTGCTAAAGGCGAGCTGCTGGATACGACCCTCATCCATATTAGACGTAGACACGTCGCCATCCAGAATGCCGTTGGCGCCGATAAACGCCGCGTCGATACCCAGCGCACGCAGGGTATCCTCGGCCGTTGGTCCCACAAAAGCGGCGGTACGGCGACGGTACATGCCGCCCACTAGGCACAGGTCGCAGTCCTCGCGCGCCTCGAGCAGGTTAAACACCGAAAGCGAATTGGTCACGATGCGCAGACGAAATGCCGGCAGCATCGAGGCCATCTGCTCAACCGTGGTGCCCGTACCCAAAAAGATGGTCGAGCCCTCCTCGATGAGCTCCACGGCGCGGCGCGCGATCTGCAACTTTTCCTCGGCATGCTTGGTGCGCTTTTCGCTGTGCGAATACTCATGGCGCAACATAGCATGTGGACGGCCCTGCGCACTGCGGGCTCCACCGTGCACGCGCTCGATCTCGCCCAGGCTCGCAAGCTCCTCGAGATCGCGGCGGATCGTCATATCCGAGACACCCAGTGCATCCGAAATCTCCTTGACCGAGACCGTGCCCTGCTCCTCGAGCAGCTGACGAACCCTATCCTGTCGCTCTGCCTTAATCACGATGAATCCTCGCCGTTCTATGCGTGCATATCATTCAAACAGTAACGAACAAATTGTATCAGACCCGTGCGTGTCAAAAATGAACGCCCGTACAGCTCAATCATCACTTTTTTGAGAAAAATACCCCCTGCTTTAGTGGGGTGTAGTGATAATCTCGCCTGTTCGCGCTACAGTTTGTCGGAAATACCTCGATGTTAGGAACCAAATGATCACTTCCGAGCTTTTCGGCACCGCGCCGTGCGGTACCCCCGTTCATCGTTACACCCTCAACGGGCCCGAGATCTTCGTTCGCATTATGGACTTTGGCGCCACCGTGCTGGGCATCGACGTGCCCGACATCCCCGGCAACGTGCGCGATGTGGTGCTGGGCTTCGATAAGCTCGAGGATTACTTTGACAACCCCGCCTGCTTTGGCGCGACCATCGGCCCCGTGGCCAACCGCACTGCGGGTGCCACGATCACCATCGCCGGCACGGACTGGCATATGCCGGCCAACGAGGGCGTCAACAACCTGCACAGCGACCTTGAGCACGGCCTGCACAAGCGCGTGTGGGACGTTGAGCTCGACGAGGTCCACAATGCCGTGCGCATGACCACCTCGCTTGAGGACGGTGAGCTGGGTCTTCCCGGCAACCGCACCTTTACGGCCGTGTTTACCGTGACGCGCACCGGCTGCTTCCGTATCGAATACGGCTGCGAGAGCGACCGCGCCACCTACGTGGCCATGACCAACCACACGTACTTTAACCTTGCCGGCCATAACGCCGGAATGGACTGTGAGCACTTCTTTGTTGCTAACGCTGCCCACTACCTGCCCATCAACGAGCAGAACATCCCCACCGGCGAGATTGCTCCGGTCGAGGGCACGCCGTTTGACTTCCGTGAGCTGCGCCCCATCGCGCCTGGCATGGAGGCCGACGATCCGCAGATTAAGCAGGCACGCGGCTACGACCACTGCCTGTGCATCGACGACTATCAATACGGTCGCAACCTGCGCCGCGCCCTGCATGTCGAGGAGATGTGGACCGGCCGCGAGCTGGACTACTACACCACCGCCCCGGGCGTGCAGCTCTACACTGGCAATTGGCTGGGCGACGAGCACGCCAAGGACGATGCCAACTATAGCTGGGGCGCCGGCTTTGCCCTCGAGGCAGAGATGTACCCCGACACGCCGCACCAGCCGCTGTTCCCGCAGGGCATTGTGGGCCCGGGTCACCCATACAGCAATGTGATCGAATACCACTTTATGAGGCACTAGGCCCACAACGCGACATATTGCACAGCAACGCCCGCCGGCACCACCGCCGACGGGCGTTTTTTCATCTTTTGGGCTCAATTTCGCTGTGACTGTATGAGCGACATATCAAAACTATGCCCATTTACTACGTTTAGCCCGGGATGCTCGACCATGCACCGGTTTTTGCTAAATTCGCGAGCCGCCTACCTGCGGTTTTGTTTTTCTCAAATTCGACATGCTCGGCGATAGCCGATCAAACGTAGTAAATGGGCATTGTTTTTGACAGGCAGCATCGCACGCGTCCCTCGCAAGGGCAAAATGATTCGTTTTTCTCCGTCCCTAAGGGATCAGTTGAACAGATTGCCGATGGGGTCGGGATTGGAGCTGGGGAGATAGCGGATTTCTAGTTCTATGCCGAGCTTTTGCAGCTCTTTGAAGGCGGCGACATCTTCGCCGTCTACGGCGACTGCGGGCGTTATGGGGTGCTTGCCCTCCCCTGCCTGCATGTGACCGATGCTGATCTTGGTGATGGGCACGCCGCCCTTAACCAGCGCGAGCGCATCGGCGGGTGAGGCCACCATGATCTGAATCAACTGGCGCGGCGTTGCGGTATGAATGATGTCGATGGCCCTTTGCACCGAGAAAAACCGCGTCCACACGCCCTCGGGCGCCGCGACCCTCATAGGCGCCCACTTGCGCGAATCAGCCGCAATCTTGTCGTTGACGATCAGGACAAGGTTGGAACCCACAGCCTCGTTCCACAGTTCAACGTCTTGCCCGTAAATAAACCGGTCGTCGATACGCGTCAGGAGAATCTTGGGCTGAGCCATCGCCGCCTCGTTTCGCTCGACATCCATACGATCTGGACGCCAGCAGCCAACTCAGCAGCAGGTCAAACGCCAAATGGGTGCCACAGACATCACGCTTCTAATATTAGTGCATTTAAAGTGAGAAAAGCCGTCAGAACCCTTGCGCGGATGTGCGATGTCCCGTATCATAGACAGCCGTTGACGCCTCAGTTGCGTCACCACATGGCCGCCAGCGTAGCTCAGTTGGTAGAGCACCGCTCTCGTAAAGCGGGGGTCACCGGTTCGAGCCCGGTCGCTGGCTCCATTGCACAAGATAGCCGCCTTCGGGCGGCTTTTTTGTTGCCGATTTTGAGTGCGCGCCAATCCAAGCATCGCCACGTCGACAGCTCCCCTATTCAAAAACAGAAACCCCGCCAAACGTGATTCCCCTAGGGGAAACACTTTTGGCGGGGTCCTTGCGTGATTTCCCTAGGGGAACCACGCCATCAGACGAACAGCTCAGCCGAGCAGCGCTACTCCTCCCAGTAAGCATCTGCAAGCAGCTTAAAGCAGATCTTCTTGACCGGCTGTGCGCCATCGCCCGGGAACTCGAGCGTGGGCATGTGAGGCTCGCCGGCAACAAACAGCGCGAACTTGTCGTCGGCAAGATCGCCGGCGATCGAAGCGTCGGAATCGACCAGATCGTAGTCGTCCTTCTCGTCAAACTCCTGAACCAACGTCAGGCTGCCCGTGGCAACCTTAAAGGCCTCGCGACCCTCGACATCGATCTGCAGGTCGTGATAGCGCTGATGCGTCTCATAGTGAGCCTCGGCCTCGGGACGCGTCGTGGGAGCCATGACGTTCGCATAGACCTTGTCGCCCAGAATCGGATGGCTGCCGACCTCGAGCTGCGCCGGGTCGTTCTCCTCGAGCCAGTCGATCAGCACGTCGAGGCCCTTGAGCATTCCGCGATACTCCTCGATATCGCCCAATGCACCGTAAATCATCTAAATCCCCTCTCGGATCGTTTCCTTGGCGGCTACTCGGCAAACGCATTACCAAAGCTGTTGCCGCCCACGTACGTCTCGACCAGGGTAAGGTCGGGACTGAACACGACAAAGTCGGAGTCGTGCCCCGGCATAATGCTACTGCACTTGTCGTCGACATGAGCTAGCAAGCGATGCCGGGGCCGCAGCACAAGCTCCTACAGCTCGGTCACGACAACGCCGTTGTAGACCTCGTCCCAACGATCCATGACCAAGTGGCCAGTCATAGGATCCATGGCATTGAGCTTGCCGCAGGTGTTGGCGGTACGCAGCACCGTCTCGTCGTCCGCGCCAGCAGCAATGGCATGCGCGAAGCCAGCGATAGTGGAGTCACCAGAGCCCGTGGCGTTAACGGCAGGGATATCGGGCGTCTTTGCGCGGAACGCACGGCCATTGTGGAAGCCAACGGAGCCGGCAGCGCCCATGGACACGACGACCCAGGGGATATCGGAGAAGCGGGCATCAGAGGCGAGCGCGGCGCGGAGCTCGTCCACATCGTCGGTGGTAAAGCTCGTACCCAAAAGGCCGTTGATCTCGGTCAGGTTAGGCTTGACCAGCTCGGGCTTAATTTCGGACTTAAGGGCGGCCTCGAGCGAAGCACCCGAGGTATCGAGCAGCACCTTGGCGCCGGCGTTCTCGGCAATGCCCGTGATCTTGGCATAGTAGTCTGCCTCGACACCGCGGGGCAACGAACCCGAGATGGTGACGACGTCGGCCTTGCTCGCAAGCTCGGCGAACTTTGCGGTAAAGGCATCGAGCTCCTCGGGGGCAATCGTCGGGCCGCTCTCGAGCAGCTCGGTCTGGTTGCCGGCGTGGAGGATGTTGAGGCAAATGCGAGTCTCGCCCTTGATGGGCACAAAATCATTCTTAATGCCGTTAGCGTCCATGAGCTCGGCCATATAGGCGCCCATATGGCCACCAAGCAGGCCGGTTGCCACAACATCGTCGCCCAACTGACCAAGGACGCGGGCTACGTTAAGGCCCTTGCCGCCGGCGGTCTTTTCGGGCGTCACACGGTTGACGTCGTCGATGACGAGCTCATCGAGCTGATAGCGCGTATCGACAGACGGGTTCATCGTAACGGTGAGGATCATTTTTAGCTCCTTATCTCGCAGGCTCCTTGTGCCTCGCGATACGAGTCGACAAAACGGAATTACAGAATCTCAATCGTGAACGAGCGAACGACGGTCTCCTTGGGCTTGGCGATAAGGCAGCCGCGCTTGTGCTCAAGCACGTCGTCCTCATCGGAGCAGGTCGAAAGGCCGCCCCAGGGTTCAACTGCCACAAAATCGCCCTCGGGCTTGCTCCACACAATGAGATATGGGAAGCCCTCAAAGCTCAGGCGGACGCCCTTGTCCTCGCCCTTTTTGGAAAGCGTGACCTGACGGCTCTCGAGCACGTCAAAGATGGTCTCCGCAAAATCGAAGAGCTCGTGCGACAGAGGCAGCGTCTTTCCCACCATGGGGTTCTTGGAGCGGTTTGCCACGTCAATCAAGCCAGTCGAAGGGACAGCGGTGCAAAGCTCCGCAGCCTCGTCTTTCTCAAAGCGCAACTCGTAGTCCGTATAGGCCTCGCCCTCATCGAGCGGACACCTAAAGCCGGGATGACCGCCGATAAAGAACGGCATGTCCTCGGTACCCTCGTTGGTAACCTCATAGGCGACACGCACGGCGGCGTCCTCAAGCGTATAACGAGCGACAAGCTTAAACGGGTACGGATAATCGCTCAGCAGCGCGGCGTTATCCTCCGAAGCCAGGCACATCGCCAGCTCGTTCTCGTCTTGGCTCAGCAGCTTCCACTCCTGTTTGCGCGCAAACCCGTGGCGAGCGAGCTTCACGTGATGCCCGGCAAACGTCATGGCGCTACCATCGCGCAAACCTCCGCAAATCGGGAAGCAAATCGGTGCTTGGCCGGACCACACGGCGGGATCGCCCTGCCACAAGTACTCGCGACCTCCGGCCTCGATCGAGGTAAACGAACCACCAGCCGTGGACACCTTAATAGAAATCGAATCGTTGGAGAGAGCGTATTCCATTGCCCATCCTTTCGAACAACTGCTTTTTTGCTCGCAAGAACCCGTCTCGGCCCTGACCAAAGGACAAACCCGCACGTTCATCGATGCGTCCGGTATCCCAGCCATGCAACGGGGTACCATACAGACATTGATGCAATTACAGCTGAAAGGCCTTCTTATGCGAACCATCATCCTTTATGCCTCACGCCACCACGGCAATACGAAAAAGCTCGTGGACGCCATCGTCGAGGCACACCCCGAGATCGATACCCTCGACGTCAAGGCGCTCGGTAAAAACGAGTATCCCAACCTGCACGAATATCATCTGATCGGTGTCGCCACGGGCATCTATTACTCCGAGATCGACAAGGACATGGCACGCGTGCTCACTAACGTGCTGCAGCCGCAGGACAAGGTGTTTGGCCTTATGACCTACGGTGGCAAAAACAAGTGGTACGGCAAGGATATCGATGGCATCTGCCGCATGAGGCAGGCCATCTTTATGGGTGTCTACGGCTGCCCCGGCTTTGATACGTGGGGACCGTTCAAGCTCGCCGGCGGTGTCCAAAAGGGACACCCGACCGCTGAGGAAATTCAGGGCGCCGTCGACTTCTTCGACAAGATCGAAGACGAGTATGGCGACATCATCGTCGAAGAGTACGCCAAGCGCGAAAAGCGCCTAGCATACGAGAAGGAGCATCCTGCAGGAGGCTTGGTGGCCGGCGTCAAGCGCACGGCAAAGAAGATCGCTAACAAGCTGTAACTGTAAAGGTGCTTTTGAGCGTTTAACCCATACGGCGGGTCCGAGCAGATTCGGGCCCGCCGTCTTTTTCTATCGTTACTCGGTAAAGGCGTTGCCGACGCTCTGGCCGCCAACATACGTCTCGACGAGGGTGAGCTCATGGTCGAACACGACAAAGTCGGCGTCGCGACCCGGCATGATGCTGCCGCACTTATCCTCGATGTGCGCGGAGCGTGCCGGCACCTCGGTTGCCATGCGAATGGCGATATCGGCGCTGGCGATGCCCCAGTCGACGATATTCTTGACGCCCTGGGCAAGCGTGAGCACCGAGCCGGCAATGCTCTTGCCGTCGGCGAGCCAGCACAGGTTGTCCTTCATGATGACGTCCATGCCGCCACTGGTGTAGCTGCCCTCGGGCATGCCGCCGCAGCCAAGGCAGTCGGTGATGAGCACCGTATGCTGCCAGCCCTTTGCCTGCAGCAGCGCCTTGATGGCAGCGGGGTTTACGTGTTTGCCATCACAGATGATCTCGGCGTAGGTCTCGGGCGTGGACATGGCAGCACCCACGACACCGGGCTCACGGTGATGCAGCCCGCGCTGGCCGTTATAGGTATGCGTAAAGCAGCTGGCACCGGCGTTGATGGCGGCGATGCACTCATCGTAGGTGGCGTCGGAGTGACCGATGCTGGTCACGACGCCCTTGGCGTTCAGAGCAGCCGCATAAGCAGCGGCACCGTCGCGCTCGGCCGCCATGGCGCTCTTAACGATGCGACCACCCGCAGCCTCCTGCCACTGGTCGAAGACCTCCTCGGAGGGATCGATCAGGTAAGCGGGGTTCTGCGCGCCCACATGCTTCATGGTAAAGAAAGGGCCCTCCAGGTAGATGCCCTGAATGCGAGCACCGCAGAAGTCGGGGCCGCGACCCTCGTCCGCCTGGGCGATAGCGGCGCAGGCGTCCTTGATCTGCTCGACGCCATCAGTGAACGTCGTGGGCAGCCAGCTGGTGGTACCGCGACGGGCGAGCTCGGTCGAGCTGATATCGATGCCCTCGGGATCGTTATCGGTAGTTGAGTGGTTGTAGAAGCCATGGATGTGAGTATCGACCATACCCGGCGCGATCCACGATCCCGTGTAGTCCTTAATCTCGCAAGAGGGCTCGTCGGCCTGCCAGGCGCCAAAGACGCCATCCTCGACCATAAGATAGCCGCCCAGTTGCGGGCCTGCCGGCAAGAAGAACTTGTCAGCCTTAATTGCGTACGTGCTCATATGCACTCCTTGCTTCTAAAGCAGTTGACTGTGGTGATGCTTATACCCAGCACACGTAAAACAAAAAGCGCCCGCCCGCCGTTATGAGCGGACGGGCGCCCTTACAGGGGGACGCGATTAAGCGGTGAAGGGGTGAATCGTCACGCCCTTAACCACGCGGTTGACCGTGCCGGTGGGGCTCGGCGTATCGGGCGTGTTGCCCACGCGCACGGAGTTGAGCAGGCTGATAGCCTGGGCAAACATCACGAACGGCAGAGCAAGGTAGCCCTCGGGAAGTGCCTCGTAGCCCTTAAAGGTGAAGGACTCACCCTCATAGACGGTGGCACCTTCCTGCTGAACGGCGACGGTGTGCTGAGCGATCTT
The DNA here is from genome assembly GCF_040092395.1 of Collinsella sp. CLA-ER-H4. Lineage (NCBI taxonomy): Bacteria > Bacillati > Actinomycetota > Coriobacteriia > Coriobacteriales > Coriobacteriaceae > Collinsella > Collinsella sp. CLA-ER-H4. The sequence continues at coordinate 57,992 of NZ_JBBNLQ010000006.1, read as the reverse complement.
GTCGCCACCGATCTCGTTGAGGATGTCGATGTCGTACTGACGGGTGTAGGCGTCGTTGTTGACGAACACGAAGACGAGCGTCTTATCGTCGACGAAGGACTTGGGTCCGTGACGATAGCCCATGGAAGTGTCGTAAGAAGTGGCAACCAGGCCGTGAGCAAGCTCGAGAATCTTAAGCTGGCTCTCCTGAGCAAGGCCGCCAAAGGAGCCGGAGCCCAGGTAGGTCACGCGGTTGAAGTCGCCAGCGAGGTAATCGGCGACCTCGGACTCGCGAGCGATAACCTCCTCGCCCATCTTGGCGATGGTCTCGACCCACTCGGCCTTCTGCTCGTCAGAGGCAGTGTCGAAAATAAGGGTGGAGAGCAGGGTCATGCAGGAATAAGAACCGGTCATGGCGAAGCCCTTGTCGTTGGCGCGCGGAATGAGCAGCGTCAGCGCATTGGGATCATCGGCAGACTCGACGGCGAGCTTGCCCTCGGGAGCGCAGGTGATGTTGAGGAACTTGACGTTGTGGACGAGCTCCTTGGCAACGGCAACGGCGGCAAGGCTCTCGGGGCTGTTGCCAGAGCGGGCAAAGGAAACCACGAGCGTGGGATCCTCGGCGCGCAGGAAGTCGCGCGGAGCGCTCACGATGTCGGTCGTGGCGATGGGCTTAAAGTCGTAGAGATCAGTGTTGCCAGCGTGACGCAGGTACGGGGCGCAGGTATCGCCAACGTAGTCGGACGTACCGGCACCGGTGAAGACAACGGACAGACGGCCCTCGCCCATAGCGCGAGCCTCGGCCAGGAAGGCCTCGATGGCCTCCTTGTTCTCGCGATAGATGTTGAGCGTATCACGCCAAAGCTCGGGCTGCTGAGCAATCTCGGCCGTGGTGATCTGGGCGCCGAGCTCGGTGAGCTCCTCGACACTCTTCTCGAACATTTCTAATACCTCTCTCCAGAAGTAATCCTCTGACGTGCAATTATACACTTCGGTTGGTTATCTGGTAGTAACCAGTTAAATGCAAAGAATCATCATATGGAAACGATGCGGACACTAGTTGCTACGCTGGTGGTAAACCTTGTATTTAAACTGATCGGCACGAGCAACCGAGAGTGTATACTCCACAACCTCGTTTGACTCGTTATACGTAGTCCTGACCAAATCGAGCACAGGCGAGCCCTCGACAATTCCCAAAAGGTGGGCGTCGGTGGGACGGGCTATGCTCGCATAGAACTCCTCTTCGGCCACGCGAATCTTTTGCTGAAAGTCTTGCTCAATCACATCGTAAAGCGGCTTACGCTCCAGCAGTGGTCGCTTTAGGGACAGAAATTGACGAACTGGTAGATAGCTGCGTTCGACCATCATGGGCATATTGTCGGCAGAACGAAGGCGCTTAAGCTTAAAAATGCGATCACCGATACGCAATCCCATATGCTCGGCCAGATTCTTATCGGCCTCCATCTCGCAAAACTCGAGAATCGTGGTCTCGGGGTCGCGACCCATCGCGCGCATCTGCTCGGTAAAGCTGTAGGACTGCATAAGATTGGTTGCCTTTGCCGAACGGTCGGTCACAAAGGTACCGCGACCGTGCTGCCGAACCACCAGTCCTAAACGCTCTAGTTCCTGCAGAGCCAGGCGTACCGTAGTGCGCGAGAGACCATAGCGCTCCGAAAGTTCGCGCTCGGAAGGAATCATGTCACCGGCGCGATATTCATGGTCGATCTTTTCGGTCAGAATATCGACCAGCTGATCGTAAAGGGGCTGTTTGCGCGCTCCGATCGCCATTCTATCCTCCCTTTTGCTCGAATTCGGCTAACTACCTAGGGTGTTAAGCATTATCAGTCTGCAACACCCGAATCATCAAGAAAACAAAAGCCGCGCACTCTTTCGAGCACGCGGCTTTTAACATACACATGGCTTAAGGGGTCGGGGTGTGAGCCGCGTAGGGACACACCCCTCAAGCTAGAGCCTTACCAGATGCTCGGCCAGAGACCAAGCGGGCCAGCGCCCAGGATGCCAAGGACGAAGAGCAGGAGAATGCCCTTGGTCGGGGTCCAGCTGTGCTTAGCGAACATGTAGTAAAGCAGCAGCGTAAGCATAAGCGGGACGAGCTTCGGGACGATGGTGTTGAGGGTGTCGGCAACAGAGAAGTTGACCGGATCCTCGGTAACGGTGCCGTAGGTAACGGACTCCATGCCGTTGCCCAGATCGGTGACGCCGCACTCGACAGCGTTGCCGTCGGCATCGGAAGCGGTGAGGGCGTTGCCGTCCTCATCGGTCATGGCGATGGTACCGGCCTCAGCGGTCTCGGTATCGATGCCCTCCATACCGGTGAAGTTCTCGGCCTCCTTCTCGGAGACGATCACGGTAGTAGCGGAGAGGCCACGGGTGGTGCCGTTGGGGATCTGGAGGTTGATCTGGGTGCCACCCATGGTGACGACCAGGCAACCGACGACGAAGACGCCCATGATGGAAGCGGCACGCGTGAAGGCCTGCATGTTGGCAGTCAGAGCGTCAATAGCGCTGGTGCCAAGCTTGTAGGACCAGTTCATGAGCCAGAAGCGCAGAGCGAACTGGACGACGTTGAAGATCACCAGGAAGATGATCGGTGCAGCGGCGTTGCCGTTGATGGCCATGTTGGAGGTGATGCCGGCCGTGATAGGCACGAGCGTCAGCCAGAACAGAGCGTCACCGATACCACCGAGCGGGCCCATTGCGGCGACGCGGACGGCGCGGATCGTGGGGATGTCAACCTTGTTCTGCTCGAGCGAAAGCACGATACCCATAACAAAGGTGACGAGGAACGGGTGGGTGTTGAAGAACTCCAGGTTGTGGCTCATGGAAGCCGCGAGATCGTTCTTGTTGGTGTGGATCTTCTCCAGACCGGGGATGATGGAGTAGAGCCAGCCAGCGGCCTGCATACGCTCGTAGTTGAACGAGGCCTGCAGGAAGCAGGAGCGCCAAGCCATCTTGTTGAGGGTCTTCTGGTCGAGCTGCGGAGCAGGAGTGAGATCCTCATAGTGCTCCGGGATCACATACTCATTAGATGCCATCTTCGAAGTCACCTCCGTCAGAAACAGCTGCACCCTTCAGCTCGGTCTGCTGCTGGAAGTCCCAGAAAGCGATGCCGAAGCCGATGAGAGCGAGGATGAGCAGAGCAGGGGTTGCCAGCGAATCGTTGGCAACGGTGATGAGCGCGAGGCCAAAGCCCATGAGGAAGAAGCCCCACATATCGCGGTTCATCATAACCTTGAGCAGGACGGCAAAGCCGACGAAGCGCATCATGCCGCCTGCAGCGGACAGACCGGTCTGCAGCCAAGTCGGGATGGCAGAAGCGATGGTCTGACCGATGGTAGCGCCAGCGATGAAGAACAGGGTGACGACGACAGCGAAGATCAGGCCGAGCAGAGCCATGGCGAAGTAGTTCAGGCGCTCGATGCCCTTGGTGTCCGCGTTGTGAGCCATGTTATCGGCCGTGGACATAAGCGGGGACATAAGCGTGAAGACCAGGGTAACGCCAAGCTGGCCAAGCAGAGCGAACGGAATGGCGAGGCCGACTGCCGCGTTGGGCTCGAGGCCCGTGGCGATAGCGAGAATGGCTGCCATGATGCCGCCGATGACGGCGTTAGGCGGCTGAGCGCCTCCGATCGGCATGTTGCCGATCGTCATGAGCTGATAGGTACCACCCACGAGAAGACCGGTGTTGAGGTCGCCAAGGATAAGACCGATGACGGCGCCGGTGACGATGGGCTGATAGAGAGACTCGAGGAAGTCAAACTGGTCGATTGCCGCGATGAACGTAACAACGAAGACCAGAGCGATCTGGATGATCGAGTATTCCATCTTGCTCCTCCTTTCAAAATGTATGTACGCACTTTGGATTTCACGTACAGAATGTCAGGTTTTCATTCCTGACAACGTTGATCATGAGGATTACGAGAAGAGCTTGCTCGTGTCCTCAACAGGCGTGCTCGGAACGCGCCTGATCTCCAACTCCACCCCCAATTCCTGCAGCTCTTTAAACGCAGCGACATCCTCGTCGTTAACTGCGACGGAGGTGGCGACTTGGCGCTTTCCTTCCGACATGTGCATGTTGCCGATGTTTACCTTCTTTATAGGCACACCGCCCTTGACGAGCGTAAGCACGTCTTCCGGTGTTTCGGCCACGATGAAGATCTTCTGGCGCGGGCTCGCCTTGCCAATGACGTCGATGGTCTTCTGCAGAGAGAAGAAACGCGTAGCGACGCCGGCGGGAGCGGCCATCTTCATGAGGTTCTGGCGCATGGTGTTGGTCGCCACGTCATCGTTGGCGACGAGGATGAGGTTGGAGCCCAGAGTGGAGTTCCACTGGGTGGCAACCTGACCATGAACCAGTCGGTTATCGATGCGGGTAAGAAGAATGTTGGGTTCTGCCATGTTGATCAGCTTCCTTTCGATATTTGCTGACGACAGTTACTTGATCTCCTGAATCGCGTAACGCGAAACGTCTACGACGGCTCCGGATCGGACTTTAATCTGGACCTTTTCGCCTTCGATGCCTTTTACGGTTCCGTAGATACCGCCGGCGAAAAGAACCTCCTGACCCGGCTTGAGCTCGGTGTGCAGCTCCTTGAAGTACTTCTGCTTCTTCTTCATGTTGATTTGCGACCAGATGGTGTAAATCAAGCCCATGATGACAAGCAGGCCTAAAAGGGCGACCGAGGAGCTCAAGACGCTGGCTCCGAAATCGGCCATTAGATGCCGTCCTCGTCGCCGAAGATATCCTCTTCCTCGGCACCAGCAACAGAAGCGACCGTCTGGGCGGTGATGCCCGTCTGGCCAACGGTCACTGCCTGCTCGCCAAGCTCGGCGAGCGTGGCATTGCCGCGGAGGAACAGAAGCTCAATAACCATGGGAAGGTTGGTGCCAGTCAGAACCTCGACGTTGTCGACATCCTGGGCAATCATCATCGACTGGTTGAACGGGGTGCCGCCAAGCAGGTCGGTAAAGACGAGCACGCCATCGCACTCCTCGCGCATGGCGGTAATAGCGGCGCGGAGATCCTCACCGTAGGATGCGGCCTGGTCGCCCTCAAAAGGAACGACGGTAAAAGCAGGCTGGTCGCCGGCAACCATAGCGATAGCGCTTGCAAGGCCGGGTGCGAACTGTCCATGACCGGTAAGAATAAAGCCAACCATTCAAATTTCCCTTCCGAAGGTGTGTACGATCTGAGTCCGATGATTTTCGAAAGCCAGCGGGCAATCGCCCTTAAAGCTTCTTGGAAAGCGTTCTTTGAAGACCAGTGGTTTCTAAACTGGTAGTAACCACGTGACGTGTTGTTGTCACTATATCACCCCAGAAGAGGCCGCTTTCGTTGATTCATACGGTATAACGTTTTTGCACCGCTCGTGATATTTCGACCGTTTACCGCTCGTTAACACTTCTACCTGCGGTTTTGAAACCGTTTCGAAATGCTTTGGCAAAAAATCGGATCTTTTCCCGTGTCTAAACAACGCAGGGCGGCAAAAAATAGCGTGTAGAAAAATTGCAGGTCATTGTGAAGATATGTGAATTGGTCTTTTTGACTTAATACCAGTTAGAACCAGTTTTGAGATTATCGGTGAACGGTAGTTTTCGACCGTTCACCGGTTACTTGCAATCGTTTGCAGTTGTTTTCCCAGATGAATTAGGGAAGCCCGATGAAGCACTTGTGCAATCACGGGAAGTTTTGGCATTTGTCCTCATCCCCCGCGCGCCAAACTCCAGCATCCAAAATGAGCTAATAGCTCACGCTAATCGTTTTCAATCATTACTTACTCATATCCGTAATTATTTATCGTTTATCGTTAATTCTGATATGATACAGGTATCATCCAAAACGCCGATTGGAGGGGTTATGGTCCATCGAAACGCATCTATATCGAATGAAACCATCAGCCGCGAACAGACGATAGCCAAACTGAGGAAGCTCGCTCGCATCTGCAAATGGGCCACGATCTGCATTACCACCGCGCTCGCTCTGGGACTCCTCGCAGTCATTGCGATTGACCTTCTACTCATATTGCCTGGCCTCTCCCAAGGGTCGTGCCTCCAATCCGTAGAACTTCAAGCCGGCGAAGGGCCGTGCCTTGCTATCGTCGGTACTGATGCGCAGGCTCCACTTATGCTCGTCGCACACGATGGCCACACTGCCATAGGGAGCATTTTGATGACATGCCTCGCGCTTACCATCGCGATAAGCGTGCGCAGGCTTTTCTTCAACATTGAAAAGGAAGGCAGGCCCTTTGACCTTGAATGTAACCAGACACTTCGTCGAGTAGGACATATATTCCTTATCGGCGGCGTTGCCGTGAGGCTTCTTGGCGCCGCAATCACGGGGATGATACTCTCAGGATTTGGCGGCAGCTTTACGGATGCGTTCGCCGGCCAGTTATTCGAGCCCTCCATGCTCTTTGCAGGCCTGATTATTTGCCTGATTGCCAGCATCTTCCGCTACGGGTATATCCTGCAAAAACAAGATGACGAGTTGCTCTAGGGGGAATCCATGATTATCCTGCGGCTTGACCGCATGCTCGCCGAACGCAAGATCTCATCCAAAGAGCTTGCGGAACGTGTGGGCATCTCCCAGGTCAATATGTCACGCATTAAGACGGGCAAGGTTTCTGCCATACGTTTTTCAACTCTTGACGCGATATGCCGGGCACTCGACTGCCAACCGGGCGATGTACTGGAATATATGCCTGACGATGAAGCCGATAACCTTTTTGGACTTAAAGATGAATAGCCATAATTAAGCCGCCAATCACGCACTCAACGCAAATTGCCCGCCAGAACGACTTCCGTACTGGCGGGCAATTTGCTTTCTATCAGCTAGATGCTCGATGAGCCGTGCAACTCTTTACGCAAACAGGCCGTAGATGCTGATGTTGGCCTTGGCGTAGAGGCCGTTAGCATACTCGGTCCACTTGGAGCTGGCGCTCGAAGCCTGCGAGGAGTACTGCTGATAAGCAGTGTAGTAGGCGGTCATGGCCTGCTTGTAGGTGGCGCTATCGGCCGTAAAGGCATCATCGGCAAAGGCCTTGGCATAGGTGCTGTCGGCATCCTTCCAAGTGCCCTTTGAGCTATCCCACTCGTCGCCGGCAAGGTTGATGATGTAGTCGGCGTAGTCCTTGCTCGCGGTCTCCTCGTTGCCGTCAGCAGGCTCGGTCGGGGCGGTCGGCATGCTTGCGGAGCTATCGCCCACCTTCTTCTTGTAGAGCTTCTGCAGCGTCGCAGACTGGCGGACGATCTGCTTGGCCTGGTCCTTGGACACGCCATACTGCGTGGCCATGGTCTTGTAGTCGGAGGTGCCGATGGAATCCTCGGCGTACTGCTTCATTTCCTTGGAAGAGACGGTAATGCCCTCGTCCTCGGCAGCGTCCAGCAGAATCTGGTTGCGCACGTAGGACAGGATAACGTCGGCAGACGGAGCGGTGTAGTTGCCGTCGTCGTTCTTGACGGTGTCGAGGCTATACTGGCTCTCGATGGCCTCACGCGCGGTGATGTCGCTCTTCTTGCCGTTGTAGCTATAGCTTGCCACGGTCGAATCGAGCTGGTCCTCGGTGAGGGTCGCCGAGCCGACGCCCTTGCCGCCAAAACCACCGTTGCCGATAAAGAAGCCAATCACGGCAGCAATCACGATAGCGACCACAAAGGCGACAATCATCGTCTTCTTGTGCTTCGATGCATGGCCGTCCGCGTCGGAGTCGTCGTCCTCGTCCTGCTCCTCGGGCATGAGGTTCTCGTCGGCGGCGTCCGCGGCGATCTTTGCCTCCAGGCGAGCGTCCTCCTCCTCGGCCGTCGTACCGGCAGCAATGTGCTCGGCAGACGTACCGGCGACCAGATCGATCTTCTCCTCCTCATCACCGTCGGGGCCTTCGCCGCGCTCGATAATCTGGATGCCGTCGATCTCGTCCTTCTCGTCCTTCTTTTGAATCAGACCCATATCAGTTACTCCTTGTTAGGAAACATAGTCCGCAATAGAATACGCCCGACAGAGCGCCGGGCGTATTGATTCTTAGGTTATACGCAAACACTTAAGTACTATTTAGGCGTTTGCAGTCTGCATGCCTTAGGCCAGGTGCGCGATAACGGCATCGGCAAAGGCCTGCGTGCCCACAGCGCCCTCAACGGAGCCGGTCTGGGCACGACGAACGTCGCCGGTAACCTGCTCACCCTCGTCGAGCGTGGCAGAAACGGCGGCGCGAATGCGATTGGCCGCGTCGTTCTCGCCCAGGTGATCGAGCATCATAGCCGCAGACAGGATCTCGGCCGTGGGGTTGGCGATATCCTGGCCAGCGATATCGGGCGCGGAGCCGTGCGTTGCCTCAAAGATTGCGCAGTCGGCACCGATGTTGGAACCCGGAGCCATACCCAGGCCACCCACCAGGCCGGCGCACAGGTCGCTCACGATGTCGCCGTACAGGTTGGGCAGCACCAGGACATCGAAGTCGTTGGGGTTCTGGACCAGGCCCATGCAGGTGGCGTCGACGATCTTGTCGTTGAACTCGATATCGGGATAGTTGGCGGCCACCTCGCGCGCCACGCGCAGGAACAGGCCGTCGGTCGCCTTCATGATGTTGGCCTTGTGCACGGCCGTCACCTTTTTGCGGCCGCAGCGGCGGGCATACTCAAAGGCATACTCCACAATGCGGCGGCTCTTGGCGATGGAGATTGGCTTGATCGAGATCGCGGAATCGGCGGCGAAGGTCTTTTGGCCCGAACGCTCGACAAGCTGCGAGAGCTCCTCGACCTCGGCAGCGCCCTCATCGAACTCGATGCCGGCGTAGAGGTCCTCGGTGTTCTCGCGCACGATAACCAGGTCGACGTCGCGGAAGCGCGAGCCGTCACCCGGCTGCGACAGGCAGGGGCGCACGCAGGCATACAGGTCGAAGTGCTTGCGCAGGGCCACGTTGACGCTGCGGAAACCCGTGCCGACCGGCGTGGTGATGGGGCCCTTGATGGCAACCTTGGTCTCGGCGACCGCATCGAGCACGTGCTGGGGCAGCGGCGTGCCAAACTCGTCCATGACGCCGGCACCGGCCTCCTGGACGTTCCAATTGATCTGGACACCGGCAGCCTCGACCACGCGGCGCATGGCCTGCGTAATCTCGGGACCGATACCGTCACCGGGAATCAGGACTACATCGTGCGCCATAATCTGTTACTCCTCGTCTTCGGCGTCGTCAGATTTTTTAACGCTAGCACGCTTCTTCTTTTTGGAGAGATCCAGGCCAAAACGTTTAACAAGCATTTCGCAAATCTCGCTCGAACGGGCCTTGAGATAGCTGCCCTTACCGTTCTCGGCATCGAACTTAAGGCGCAGCGCAAGCTTCTCGGCAACCTCGGCGTCGATCTCGCCCTGGCAAAACTCGTACAGGCAACCGAGCATGTCGCGATACTCAAGGTCGCCGTGGTAGCACTGGATGGCCTCGTCCAGGATGGGCCAAGCCTCGCGCGAACGCTCGACACTCGTGGCACCCCACACGCACAGCAGGCGGAAGGCGGCATAGCGCAGCGTGGAGGAGATCTCGTCGAACAGTGCAGTCTCGGCGCCCTCAAAGGCATCGCCCAGCTGCTCGGGGCAGGTGGTAGCGAGCGCCGTCAGGGCATCGAGGGCCTCCCAGCGGGTCTGCGCCTCGGGGCGGTCGAGCGCCTCGATCAGCGCGGGCACGCAGGGCACGACGCGCTGCGGATCGCGCTCGGCAAGCAGGTGAAGCACGCGGGCGGCAAACTGGCGGATGCGGCGCGTGGGGCAGCCGAGCTCCTTGACCAGACGGTCGACGGCGTTCTCGTTCTCCTCTGCCAGCTGAAGCTGTGCCAGCTCCTCGTCGGTGAGCTGTTCGTCTTTGTTTTCTGCCATAGTTACCTCTTCTTACTATTTCTTAGCGTGCTTGCCAGCACCCTTGCTGTCATCGGTGACCGAGATGAGCTGTCGGTCGGCCGCTCCATTGCGACGCGCACGGCGGCGTTCCTCAGCGTCGCCCGCGTCGGCGGCGGCGCGATGAGCCTTGTTGACGTTAAAGACCTCGTCGTGCTTGCGCCACGGACCGACGGACTCGCCAAAGCTCATCTTAAGACCGGCGATAAAGCCGCCGAGCCAGCCGATCGGCGCAAACTGCACCAGCGGGAACAGCGAGAACACCCAGGTCAGTAGGACGACTGCCGCCGCTCCTGCAAAATTGGCAATCCAGTAGTCGCGCTTGGTGATCACGCGCTTTTCGCACGCCCACTGGCCGCACAAAAAGCCAATGTAGATCGCAAAGAGAAAGAGCACCAGCGCTAGTACCACGAACGTCCAGCTCATGGGCGCTACTCCCCGTGATGGTGGCCGCAGCAGCACTCATGGCCGTCGTCATGGCCGTGGCCGCCGCAGCACTCGTGGTCCTCGCCGTGATGGTGACCGCAACCGCACTCGTGATCGTCGCCATGCTCGCCGCAACCACAGCCCTCCTCGTGAGCACCGTGCTCCTCGGGACGATACTGCGACCAGTCCAGACCGGCGGCGATGGCGTCGGCCTCCTCCTTGTAGAGGACCGTGATGGCCTGGGTGCCCAGCTTGGCGCCACCGATGGCGTCGAGCATGTCGTAGAGCGTAAAGGCGACGTCGGCGCCGGGCAGCGCGAGCTCGCGGTCATCGGCGTAGGCGAGCGCCAGGCGCAGGTCCTTGATGAAGTGCTCGACCATAAAGCCGGGCTTGTAGTCGCCGTCGAGCGCCTTGGGCGCCAGGCTCTCCATGGCGCCGGACTTACCGGTGCCGCCCAGGATCATCTGGCGGGTCTTCTCCAGGTCAAGGCCGCTCAGCTCGGCAAATGCCATGGCGTCTGCCATGCCGACCATGCAGGCGCCCAGCGACACCTGGTTGGCGAGCTTGGCAGCCTGGCCCTTGCCGGCGCCGTCGAAGCAGCAGATGGTTGCCGCAAAGGTAGAAAGGATGTCGCGGACCGACGCGATGTCGTTCTCGGTAGCGCCCACGATAGCCGTAAGCGTGCCGGCGATAGCACCCGACTCGCCGCCGGTAACGGGGCAGTCAAACGCCATGCGACCGGAAACCTGGGCGGCCTCGGCAATGTCGCGCGCCAGCTCGGGCGAGCTCGTGGTGAGGTCGATCAGGACCGCGCCGGGCTTAGTGCACGCGAGCAGGCCGTCGCCCGCCAGGTAGAGCTCCTCGACCTCGGAGGGATAGCCCACCATGGTAAAGACGACATCGGCGTTAGCCACGGCATCGGCCGGCGTATCGGCCCAAGCGGCACCGCGCTCGATAAGCGCGGCAGCCTTGGACTTGGTGCGGTTGTTGACCGTGACGGGATAGCCAGCATCCAGGATGTGACCGGCGATGGGGGCACCCATGATTCCGGTGCCGATAAATGCGACAGAGAGCTTGTTTGCCATGAAACCTTTCCTTTTGGGTTGGGTGTTATTACTAGGTTGAATACTCGATGCCAGCGTTTGGGCAGTGAGCTGGGATCGATTACGGCCGCGTTACTTGCCTACTGACCGCGCACGCGACGGGCGATGCGGTCGGAAAGCGACGCCTTGTCGGCGCGGTTCTTACCCCAAAACGCGCAGGCCACCATGCCGGGGCCCACGTGCGAGCCGATGGTGGGACCCACGGAGCCGCGAATGATCGTAACGTCGGCGCAGCCCTCCTCCTTGCGGATGGCGGCTTCGAGCCAGTCGCCGTCCTTTTCGGCATCGGCCGTCATGATGGCGATGGGCATGGTGCGGTCGGGCACGTAGTTCTCGCGGAACGACTTGAGGATGGACTTGAGTGCCTTCTTGCGGCCGCGGTTGACGCCGATCAGCGACAGCGAGCCGGCCAGGTCGTAGGAGAGCTCGGGCTTGACATCGAGCTTTGCCGTGAGCTGCGCTGCCGCGGGCGGAATGCGGCCGCCGGCAGCCAGTGCGTCGAAGCTCTCGAGCGTAAAGTAGCCGTGGACGTAGGTCTTTGCCTCGTTTGCCCAATCGACCAGCTGCTTGGCGGTCAGTCCCGCCGAACGCTGGCGCACGGCCTCGAGCGCCAAGAGCGCGCCGGTCGCACAGGGCAGAGCGTTGTCGACCACGTACAGCTCAAAATCGGGATACTCGGCGCGCACGGCATCTGCCGCCTGGCACGCGGAGTTGTAGCTCGACGACAGCGCCGAGGTAAAGCACAGGTAGACCGTGGGCGTGCCCTCTTTGGCGCACTCGGTAAAGAACTCGATATAGCGACCGAGCGACACAGCCGAGGTGGACACGCGGGCACCGGCGCGCATGCGGTCGTAAAACTCCTTGGGCGTGATGCTCGACCAGATGTCATCCGTGCGCTCCTCGCCATCGATAATGAAGGGGAAACCCAGGATATCGACATCGAGGTTCGCGGCGACCTCGGGGCTAAAGTCGCAGCAGGTATCGACGACGATGCGGCAACGGTCCGAATGACCGGTAGATGCGGCCTTGTCCATCAAAGCGACTCCTTACGTAAAAAGGCGGCCACCCGCATGGGATGGCCGCCAACCGTTAACTCATGCAAGTTAACGTATTTTACTCGTCAAGTGTTTCGATGCGGGGCTTGATGATGCCATATCCACCATTCTTACGGTGATACACCACATTGATGAGACCGGTCGTCGCGTTCTCGAACACGTAGAAGTCGTGGCCCAGCAGATCGGTCTGCACCAGCGCCTGCTCCTCAGTCATCGGGGTGACGTCGATAACTTTCTCGCGGACGAGCAGGTCGTCCTCTTCCTCGGGCAGCAGCAGGTCGGCCAGATCCTCGACGCGCTCGACCGGCGCGACATCCGCGGCGCTGGCACCGCCCTGGCGGTTGTCCACGACCTTGGTCTTGAACTTGCGCAGCTGGCGGGTGACCTTATCGGCGGAGAGGTCGATGGCGGCGTACATATCTGCACCGTGCTCGGCAACGCGAATCACCGAACCGCGGGCACGAACCGTGACCTCGACGATTGCCGGGTTGGGGTTCGAGGGGTTCTTCTCATAGCGAAGTACAACGTCGACCGTCATGGGCTCGATATCGAAAACCTTGAGCGCCTCGCCGATCTTCTCATCCACATGCGCACGCAGAGCATCGGTTACCGTCGTCTTGCGTCCAGAAACCTTGATATCCATACGTGGCTCCAATCTGCCTCGGGGACTTACTGTACTGGCTATGTACCCATTGCCGTGCATTTAATCACGCGGATTCCCAAAGACCCGAATAACGATTGCTTGATACCGCATACCGAAGTCTCGCACTTTTCTGTGGCAAAGTGCGCTATAGGAGGGAGCTGGCGGCTTTATATTTGGTCCCAAAAATTGGCTTTGACCTGCTGGTTTTATAGGGATGAAAAAGCCGGGCTCCCCTATTGGGGAAGTCCGGCAGTGCGTGTTGAAACCGTGAAGAGGTGTCCTTTCCAACGTATAGGAGACACCACCCCTAGCAATAACTAGCTATTGAGTTTGTTAATGTCGTCGTCGGTGATGGTGGCTTCCTGGCTGGACGATTTGTCCTCGGAGGATGCGGTCTCATTGTTGGAATCGGAGGACTCGCTGCCGGAGGACGTGGTCTCACTGGACTCAGAGTCGCCCGGCTGCACGTTAGCGCCCGAAACCGTCTTAGTGGTGAGGTCGTAGGGCATCGTGCCATACCATACGCAGTGGACTGCCTCGAGCGTACCGTCGACCGTGATGCCGTCGAGGGCATCGCTCACGGCACGGCACAGTTCGTCATTGGACGAGAGGCCCGCAACACCAAGCGTCGAGGGCGCCTCGAGCGCACCGACATAGGAGACCTCGCTCATCAGGCGTGCAAGGTAGCCGCCGGCCGTGGAGTCGCAGACCACATAGTCGACCTCGCCGGACTCGAGCGCCTCAAAGCACTCGTTGATGTTGGAGTAGGTCTTTTGGTTGGCGGTGATGCTCTGCTTGGCGAGTGCCTCCTGCGAGGCCGAGGACATCTGAACGCCCAGGGTGGACGTGTTAAGGGTATCGGTGGAAACGCTTAGCGACCCACCATCGCTGGTTTTACCGAACACAGAAGCGGCATCGTACAGGCAGGTGCCGAGCGAGCTAACGTCCCCGTCCGTGGAGTTGATCTCGCCGATAAAGATATCGGCCTTTTTGTCGCCGAGCGCGGAACCTGCCGAGGATGCATCGACAAAGGCGACCTTAAGGCCCATGCGGCTTGCGAGGGCGCGGGCGGCGTCAACCGCATACCCCGTGAGCTCGCCGTCGGCGTCCTGCATTGCCTGCGGCGCATCGGAAGTATCGAGGGCGACCGTCAGGGTTCCGGGAGTGACCAGGGCATCGTCCGACACCGCCGGCGTGACCGTCTCGTACTCGATCTGGTCAATCGTGGGAGTCGCGAACGTAGACAGAGGGTTGAACGCGCATCCGCTCAGGCCCAAAACGGCAATGACCGCTGCGGTCCCAGCACCTAACCGAGCCGCGTGCATCAAGCTGCCCCTCACCATGTCCACTACCCTGCCTTCTGTGTCGTATACAATCCGTGCGTTGCGCGGAATATCAGGTTGTTCCCACCAGCTGACCTGGTATTTGACCCCACACTTGCGCACCGGGGTGTTTGCTCGGGAGGCCGCAGCCACCTTCACGACTGACCCGCTCGCCCGCGAGGCGGTATTGCCCCAAAGAAAGTAGAACGGACGGTGCGGCTTACATCTAGGACGCGCCATGATCGCGCCGCGCGCACGCGGTCGCTTACGTGGATCCCTTTGACCGCGTCTGTCTTGGACTAGGACGGGCATTTCGTCCGTCCGCAACCACAGCCTGGTAGGAACGTAGCGCATTATAGCTAAGTTCAAGCTAAAGTTTAAGGTTAAGGGCGTCATTCGCATCGCGAGTACAGATTTCGCAGGTCGGAGCGGGCTATTCGTGCCCCTATGAAGCCCGGAGCTCCCCTACGGGGAGCTCCGGGGCGCCCTTCTTAGGGTGCCCCGGCCAAAATATGGCAAATATGAGTACTGCCACCAATTTAGTAACAGGCACTTTTGGCCTCTCGGACAGATTTTGCGCTCAGTGTCGCCAACCTGATGCTTAGTTATTCTACATTTGTTTATTATCTTCTTACTTTACGCCGCCTCCGAGTCCTAAATTCCTTGATTTTGCTGTTACTGATTTAGTGACAGTACTCATATTTGCCATATTATGGCCAGGGCATATGATTAACCCTCTATTTTCGACGCGAATTAGACCGGCTTAAGCCCAAAACACGCCCGCAGCGTGTTAAGCAACGCCTCTTGCTTCTTCCTGCGGGCATCGACACGATTCCGGTACCGCTTTCGCATACGCTGGTGCATGCGCCATGCGAGTGCTTCCATCGCTTCCATGTCACAGAGCATTTCGTTGTTGACCGTCGCGACCTCGATTCCCATAGTAATCAAGCCCGTGTTGCGCTTTTCATCATGGATACGTCCCCTCCGAGAGGAATGGCCCAGCTCACCGTTGTATTCCAGGTCAAACCGGGCTGCTTCCTGGTACGCATCGCAAACTGCATGCGGCATCCCCGAGATTGCCTGCGCACGGTCATCGAACTCAATCTTATAGTCGGTCTTAAAAGGTCCGCAGGCAAACCCGCCATAGGAAAACGGAAGTGAAAACAGGGCGAGCATGATGCACTCCATGGGTGAGCGCAGGTTTTCCGAAAGATAGGGACACAGACGCTGCAGCTGCTTGGCTGCGTTCCCCTTGCATACCGCGAGGTAATCTGCCAGACGATTGGGCGTCAGCACCGGCTCGACTTCAAAGTAGCCCACATCTGCTGGCTGGTCCTTGTCCTTTGCAAGTTTATTCGTAACAGGCGAGGTGTAGGGAGGCAGATACTTCCCGCGGTCACTCAGCGAAATCTTAGAGCAAAGCTCCTGAGCCAGGGCAAATGCCTGGATGCAGCCGACCTCGCGCGCAACGGCAACACAAAGGGCCTCGGGAGATAGACTGTACACCCCCGGTTCCACCTCTAGAATCGAGCCGGCGGGCAACCCGGAGCATACGGACCAGCTCACGCCAAGAATGCGGCGGCGCTGCGCTGCAGACCCTACCAGCAAGCACAAATCCTCTTGCACCTCGCTGCTTGCGGCCCCAATCCGCACCAAGTCGGGAAGATAGATGTCCTCGGTCGAGGGCGACGACGTGCGCAGCACACGGCGCTCTTCATCGGGATCGAGGTCCCTCCAGCTGATATAACCCATTTGTCGGCGCTCGGCGCGCATCATGCGTAGCGCCGAGGCGCCTGTTAGGATTACGGAAGCCGCTAGCTGCTCTTTTGTCGGTTTGTTGCACCGCCTGATTGTTACCGCCACATGAATCACCCCTACCAAACGCGTGCGATAGCAAGGCCATCGACTGCCGCAGCGCCGGCGCGCTTGAGTTCCGCCGAAGCCGCTGCCATCGTCGCACCCGTGGTGATAACGTCGTCGATAAGCAGCAAGCGGCGGCCGTGCACGTCCTCAACCGTCTCGTACATGCCTTGGGCACGCTCGCGGCGCTCCTCACGACCGAGTTCGCGCTGGTCGCCATGCCCGTACTTGACGAGAGCATCGAGCAAGGGAACACCCGACAGCT
Source organism: Collinsella sp. CLA-ER-H4 (assembly GCF_040092395.1). NCBI lineage: Bacteria > Bacillati > Actinomycetota > Coriobacteriia > Coriobacteriales > Coriobacteriaceae > Collinsella > Collinsella sp. CLA-ER-H4. The sequence continues at coordinate 41,438 of NZ_JBBNLQ010000006.1, read as the reverse complement.
CGCAAAATGGGCGCGCAATGGCCTCCATATGATCAAAACCACGCCGCCGAAACGCTGCCGCCGTCGCAGGCACAAACACCACCGCATCCGCACCGGACAGCACACCTCCGTAGCGATCGGGCGCTACGACCTGGGCATGCAGGGCGGTGTCGTAGACCAGCTCCGCCAGATACGGAGCCAGACGTCGCTCGCCCGCATCCTTGTACGCTTTAATGATGCGCGGCAGCGGATGCGCATAGACGGTGCACGCCAGGCAGCGGTCGAGCGCCTCCGCCATTGCCGAGGACGTGCCCTCGACTGAACACTCAGTGCATAGCAAATCCCCAAACGGGGCGCCGCATCGGGTGCAGCTATGACGTGGGTCGATGAGCGTGAGCGTGGCCAGGCAGTCTTGGCAAATAAGCGCACCGGCGCGCTCGCAGCCAGCACATCGTGTTGGCGACAATGCCTCGAGCGCCTCGCGTGCCGCCCACTCGGCAAACGGTAGCAATTCGTCCGCAAACGGTAGGGCACCGGCACCCTGCAGACGGCTCAATATGTTCAGATGGCTCTTCAAGACACAACCCTCCCTACGTTCGGTCGCAGGGAGGGTTGTTGATTCGGCGCTATGATACCCCGATGCGCTCGGGGCAAGGCGGGCTAAATCCGCTCGCGGGCGTTATTCGCCGGCGGGCGGTTGTGGTGCGGACGAAGACGGGGTCGAGCCCTCGCCACCATCCTGGCGCGGCTTGCGGGAACGGCGACGACGACGGCGCTTTTGACCCTGGTCGGCCGAGCCCTCGCCACCGCGATCCTCGCGCGGCTCGCGCTCGTCGCGAGCGGCGCCACGCGAAGCCTTGGCAGCCGCTCCCCCGCCATCTCCGGGACGACGGCGCGTGACCTTGACCTCGCCATCCGAGACCTGATCGGCCACGGAGGGCACTGAGGGCTTCTGTTGCGCGCCCGAGGAATGGCGACGGCGCGGACGCGGCGCGCGCTCCTCCTCGCCACGTGATTTGCCGCCCTTGTCGGCAGACGCGTCGGAGGCCGAGGCGCCCTTGGAAGCGGCACCGGCCTCGCGAGCAGCTGCGGCGCGGAAGGCGTCCTCGCGCTCCTCGCTCGACAGATGACGGCGGCGGCGACGTGTGGGGTTCATGCCGCCGCCGCGATTCTGCTGCTGGGGCTGCTGAACCTCGCGCTCGCGAGAGGCGTTCTTGCCCGCGGCTGCAACCTCGGTAGCATCGCCCGAGCCCGCGCGCTTGCGACGGCGACGGCCATCGGCCGCCCCCTCGGCCTCGGGTGTCTCGGCCTTACCGCGGCCCTTTCCGCGGCCACGGCCCTCGCCCTGACCCTGACCGGCGCGAGCATCGGATTCGGCATCGCGACGACGGCGCTTGGGCATCGACGTGCCGGCCAGACGGTCGGCACTCGACAGGCCATCGCCCACATCGACGCCGTTTTCGCGATCGAGCTCCATGAGCGCCAGACGCATCTCGGGCGACTCGATGCGCTCGAGCACATCGCGCGTCACACAATCGGGGCGGCAATTGCAGCCCTGCTCGGCAGCCTTCTTCTTGCAGCCCTCCGAGCAGGTCATATCGGCCAGGTTGACCTTAAAGACTTTGCCGTTCTCCAGGCGCAGCACCAGCTGCTCACGCGGCGTGTCATACTCCTGGATACGCGCCTTGCCAAGCGGCGTATCGATGAGCGTTTTCTTTTTGGGCGCACGGCTCTTAAAGTCCTTGTACGCCTCGAACTCATAGCGCAGACAGCACATCAGGCGGCCGCACACGCCGCTGATCTTGGACGAGTTGAGCGGTAGGTCCTGCTCTTTTGCCATGCGGATCGAGACGGGCTCGAGCTGTCCGCCAAAGCGCGTGCAACAGAGCTCCTGTCCGCACTGGGCGTAGCCACCCACCAGGCGGGTCTCGTCACGCACGCCGATCTGGCGCATATCGACGCGAATGTGCAGCGTCGAGGACAGGTCCTTGACGAGCTGGCGAAAATCGACGCGCTCCTCGGCTGCAAAGTAGAACACGGCCTTCTCGCCGCCAAACAGGTACTCGACGCCCACCGGCTTCATCTCGAGGTCGAGCTCCTTGACCAGGCGGCGGAAGTCGACCATGGCCTCGTCGCCCTGGATGGCCAGGTCGTCGGCAAGCTGCAGGTCGATGTCGCTCGCCACACGAAGCACGGGCTTGAGCGGCTGGCCAATCTCGTCTTGCGGCACCTCAAAGGGATCGGCCGTGACCAGGCCGATCTCGGTTCCGCGCTCGGTGGAGCAAATGGCATAATCGGCCTCGAGGATATCCAAATCCTGCGGATCGAACCACAGGTCGCGCGAGGCGTAGGTAAACTTAACGGGTACGACTAACGGCATTTCAGTGCCTTCCTGATATCGAACAGCATGACCTCGATGGCCAGCTGGGGAGTAACGTTTCTGGCGATGTTGCGCTCGGCGGTCGCGACTGCCTCGAGCGCCCGGGTGGCACCCGCAACATTGGTCGCGGCGGCAAGCCGCCCGATCGTGTCGCGCACGTCCTCGTTCACAACGTCTGCCGCCTCGTCCTGAAGCGTCAGCAGCACGTCGCGCATGAGCGTCCGCGCGCTCGCCAGCGCTTCCATAATACCCGAACGCTCGCGCGCGTTGAGTTCGCGCTTGTTGCGGTCCTCAAGCTGCTTCAATGCTCCACGCGACAGGTAGTCGGCGTTTTGCTCGAGCACCTTTTCCTGTGTGGACTTGACCTCGGCGAGCGGCGCCTTAACGGCGACGATGAGTGACTTGGCGCGGCTGAGCACGTCGGCCTCGTCGGCGGCGATAAGCGAATCGATGGCGCGAACCATCTGACGGCGGGCGTCCTGGCGCTCGGCGCTCTTGAGGAACTCGATGCCACGCGTGGGACTCCCCGCCACGGCGACGGCCATGCGACAACGCGCAATATCCTGACCGGTGGCGCGGCTCACGGCCTGCGCGGCGACGGCGGGCGACACCAGCCGAAACGGCACGCACTGGCAGCGGCTCACGATGGTGGGCAACATCACGTCTGCCGAGGTGCCCAGCAAGATAAACATAACGCCCTCGGGCGGCTCCTCGAGTGTTTTGAGCAGTGCGTTGGCGGTGTTGGCGCGCAGTTGCTCGGCACGGTCGATGATGTAGACCTTGGCCTTGGCACGGATGGGCGCCAGAGGCACGTCATCGAGCAGCTCGCGGGTCTGGGCGATGAGGTAGCCCGTGGCGCTCTCGGGCGTGTAATAGTGCACGTCGGGGTGCGTATGGCGAGCAACGCGCACACAACTGTCGCATGAGCCGCAGCCATCCTGCTCGCACAGGAAGGCTTGGGCGAGCGCCCACGCGGCGTCGAGCTTGCCCGCGCCGGGCGCGCCCAAAAACAGGTAGGCGTGCGATGCGCGACCGCTGGCAACGGCATTGGTCAAAAAGTCGCGCACGCGCTCTTGGGTGTCAAGCTTGGCCAGCAGGCTTGCCTGAGCGGGGGCCATGTTACTCGGCCTCCTTAGCAAGCGCGCCGACGACGGCGTCTTGCGGAATGTCGAGACCGTACGCGCGAATCTGCTCGACCGTCTTCTCGAAAACTTCCTCGATGGTCGCGGTAGCGTCGATGAGCTTTACGCGGGCGGGTTCCTCGGCAGCAATGGCACTAAAGCCCTGGTAGACACGCTCCTGGAATGCCATGCCTTTGGCCTCCATGCGATCTGCCGCGCCACGGGCTGCCATGCGCAGCGCCGCCTGCTCGGGCGTGATGTGATAGACGAGCGTGAGCGCCGGGTGCGTTCCCGCAACGGCCAGGTTGTTGGCATCGCGCACCATCTGGCGATCAAGGCCGTCGGCAAATGCCTGATAGCAGGTTGTGGAATCGTAGAAGCGGTCACACAGGACCACCTTGCCGGCCGCGAGGGCGGGAGCTATGACCTCGTGCACCAACTGAGCGCGTGCCGCCTCGTAGAGCAACAACTCGCAGGTGTCGCCCATCGCTGTATTGGCGGGGTCGAGCAGCAGAGCACGGATCTTTTCGCTGATGGCGGTACCGCCCGGCTCGCGCAGGCTCACAACCTGGTAGCCAGCGAGTTCAAGCGCGCGGGCAAGCAGACGCGCCTGCGTGGACTTGCCGGCGCCATCGACGCCCTCGAGCGTGATAAAGCTATGTTGAGCGGGCTCAAAAGCCATGGGCGCAGCCCCTTCCTACAAGGCGCGTAAATGCAGATATATCAACCAAGCCATGATACCCCAGTGCTCGGTGCGTCCCCAATGGCTAAAGGTGCCTTTCCAAAGTTGCGGTGAAATAGGGACTGATTGAAGCTCTGAGACCGCCAAACAGTCCCTATTTCACCGCAACTTATGAAGGGGAATTTGGGGTGCTGGGTATAATCGTCGTATTGCATTGAAATGTGGCGAAAGGAGTGGCAATGTCTCGGTATTGCGCCTCGTGCGGCAAGCTTCTTGCAGATAATGCCAAGTTCTGCACCTCGTGCGGTGCACCCGTTGAGCAAACAACCGCGAGCGATAGCCAGCCCGCTTTTGAGCAGACCGGCTCCCTTGATACGCCGCAAGCCAAGGCGGACGACCCCCTCGCCTATCGCCCCGACCCCGCCGCAAGCCCCGCGGCCGTCGAGACCACGCAGCGCATACCCGTCGCGAGCGGCTCGCCCCAACAGCAGCCGGCTCCCGCATACGCGCCCGCTTCGCCACAGACCCCCGCTCCCAAAAAGAGCGGCACCGGGCCGCTTATCGCCGTTATTGTTGTGCTGGTGGCGATCATCATCGCCCTGGTCGTTTTCTTTGTGATCAAGCCTTTCGACAACGCCGCCACGCAGACGACTGCCGAGGTAGCTAAGCTGCACCATGACGTCGACGACGATGACCTAAAGCCTCTCGGCGATCCCAACAGCCTGTACGACGATGACGACGATGACGACGAGGATGGCAGCGAAGCAACGCTCTCCGAGCAGAACCTCTACCGCCGACTGAGCGAATACTACGACTTGCTCGAAGACCTCGACAACTACGTCCGTGGCTGCGCGCAGAACTTCAACGGCAGCTATCTGGAAGAGGATCGAACCACCCGTCAAAATCTCGCCGACGTCGCCGAGCGCACGGAGGACACCATCGAGCAGTATTACGACATCGTCGAGGACCTAGACGTCCCGACGAGCTCCAAGAACTACAGCTCCTGGAAGGACATCATCGCCCTGTACGACGACCTGGATCACCGCATTGACGCAATCTGTGATGCCTGGGAGATCAGCCTGAAATACGCCAAGCCTGCGGACCACAAGAACGAGATCGTGGCGCCGCTGTCACGCGACAACGTGGCGGGCACCAATGACAATAAGTACCGCCTAGATTTTGAGAAGCGCTATCCCGGCGCCAAGCCTGTCGAGGTGAAGTAATCCCAACAACTGATCAAATCTTGCGGTGAAATAGGGATTAATTAGGCCTTTTGCCAGCAAAAACAGTCCCTATTTCACCGCAACTTAGAAGTGGGGCCGGGCGCGCATTTGCATTTGCGCGCCCGGCCCCGCCGCGTCTATATGTGCTCGGTTACTTGTCGGCGGCCTTCTTGGTGGTCGTCTTTTTTGCGGTCGTCTTCTTGGCGGCAGTGGCTTTCTTAGCCGTGGTCTTCTTTGTCGCCGTGGTCTTCTTTGCCGTGCTCGCCTTGGTTGTGGTCTTGCGGCCGCGGGCGGGCTTCTTCTCCTTGGTCGGGCAGTCCATGTTCACGCAGATGCGCCACGGGCCGCGCGCGGTGTTGACCACCACGATGGGAGCGCCGCACTCGGGGCAGGTCTCACCCGTCGCCTCGAGCTTGCCGCGCGCCGGCAGCGGATAGCTCACGCCGCAGTCATCGTAGTTGGTGCAGCGGATAAAGCGCTTGCCGCTCTTTTCGCTCTTGTGCGCGATCAGGTCGCCATGGCGTCCTGCCTCGGCGCACACCTTGCACTCGCCCACCTTAAGGTCGGGCTCGTAGTTGGTGGGGCACGTCGGGTTCACGCAGATCTCGAAAGCCTTCTGACGGAACGGCTGACACTTAATGCGCGGCGCGCCGCACTCGGGGCACACGGCTGCCTCGCCCTCGAGCGGGCTCACCTTGACGCCGCTCGGCACCGGATAGGTCACATCGCAGTCGGGCCAGCCCATGCAGCCAATGAAGCTGCCACGGGTCTTGGCGCTCGTCTTCATAACCAAGTCCTTGCCGCACTTGGGGCAAGCGCCCACGCGCGCATCGGCCGTGACGGCGTCGCTGATGGCGTCGCCCAGCTCCTGCGTGTGCTTGAGCAGCTCGTCGAGCACGCCAGTCAGCAGCGCGCGCGAGTGCGTCACGACATGTTCTTCGGTGTCCTCGCCGCGCTCGACGCGGGTCATGTCGCCGTCGAGCTCACTGGTCATATCGGGGCTCGTGATGCGCGGGGCAAACTGTGACAGCGCATCGATGATGGCAATGCCCAGCTGGCTCGGCTCAACGGGATCGTTTTTGAGATAACGCACGGCGTACAGGCGCTCGATGATGCTCGCGCGCGTGGACTTGGTGCCCAGGCCGCGCTTTTCCATCTCCTGCACGAGCTTGCCCTGGCTATAGCGCGCGGGCGGCTCGGTCTGCTTGGCCTCGAGCTTAATGTCGAACACGTCGACCGTATCGCCCTGCTCCAGCGGCGGCATCTGCTCATCGCGCTTAAGGCCGTACGGATAGGCCTCGCGAAAGCCAGGGGTCACGAGCACGTCGCCCGAGGCCACGAACGGCTCGCCGTTGACGTCGAGCTCGAGCTTGGTGTTCTCGATGGTCGCGGGACCCATAAGCGTTGCCAGGAAGCGACGGGCGATGAGGTCGTAGAGCTTGCGCTGGCCGCCGTCGAGCGTGGATGGGTCGCCCTCGCCCGTGGGATAGATAGGCGGGTGGTCGGTGGTCTCGACCTTGCCGCGCGTGGGCTTCATAGGACCGGCAAGCACCTTTTTGCACACGGGCGCCAGCGCCGGGTTGATCTTTGCCAGGTCGCTCACCACGGCGCCCAGATCGAGCGTCGCAGGGTACACGGTATTGTCGACACGCGGGTAGCTGATGAGACCGGCCATGTAGAGGGACTCGGCGATGCGCATCGTACGCGCAGGCGAGATGCCCTCGGCCGCGGCGGCAGCCTGCAGCGAGGTGGTCGCAAACGGCGTGGGCGGCTGCTGCTTGCGCGAGCGTTTGGTCACCGCGGCGACGGTTGCCGTCGTAACGCCGTCGACATGGCCGTACGCCGTCTCGGCAGCATCCTTGTCGGTAAAACGCGCCGTCTTGTGCGCGATCTTAAAGCGGTCGTCCTCGGCAGCGCCCTGCGCGGCACCCATGCCGCGAATCTGCCAATAGTCCTCGGGCACAAACGCCATGCGCTCGCGCTCGCGCTCGACCACCAGGGCGAGCGTCGGCGTCTGCACGCGGCCGGCGGAGCGCACGTTACCAAAGCCGCCAAACTTGGCGAGCGTCAGGTAACGCGTGAGCACCGCGCCCCAAATGAGGTCGATGTGTTGGCGACTCTCGCCGGCGTCGGCCAGATTCTGGTCGAGCGAGACGAGATTATCGAAGGCGTGCGTAATCTCGGCCTTGGTAAACGAAGAGTATTGGGCGCGGGCAACCGGCAAGTCCGGCGCAACCTCGCGCACCTTGTTGAGAGCGTCCGAGCCGATCAGCTCGCCCTCGCGGTCGAAGTCCGTGGCAATAATGACGCTGTCGGACTTTTTAGCGAGGTTCTTGAGCGAGCGAATGAGCTCCTTCTCGGCCGGCAGCTTAATGACGGGCGCCCAGGTGAGGTAAGGCAGGCTCTCGAGCTTCCAACCCTTGATGGAGATGCCATCGGCAAGGAACGGCTTACGCTTGGTGTCATAGGGCGGACGCGCCAGGCCATCGGGCATATCGGCCGGCAACATCTCACCGTCCTCGGTCACCGAATACCAACCTAGCTTTTTATCGAACAGCACGCTGTCGCAAAAATCGGGCGCAAGGATGTGACCGGCAAGGCCGATGGTCACGCACTCCTCGCCCTTCCACTCAAAACGGTAGATGGCGGTGTTGTACACCTTGTCCTTTTTAGGCTTACCCGTGGACAGCCGCTCGGCGATCTGACGCGCGGCGTCGTTTTTCTCGGCGATGATGAGCTTCAAAAGAGGCTCCTATCTCATGTCTCTGCGGCTACGCCCGCCCGTATGGCGGCCGACTTACGCCCTTGCTTGCTCAATCTGCCCGATGAGCCAATCGCACCAGGCATCCATGCCCTCGCCCTTGCGCGCGCTCACGGCAAACCGCGGCGCCTGCGGATTGAGGTCATCGAGTGTCTTAGTATACCTATCCATGTCAAAATCGAAAGCCGGAGCCACGTCGACCTTGTTGAGCAGCTGTGCGCCGGCGTGTTGGAAGATGCCCGGGTACTTGATGGGTTTGTCGTCGCCCTCGGGCACCGAGAGGATCATGATGGACAGGTTCTCGCCCAGGTCAAAGTCGACCGGGCAGACCAGGTTACCCACGTTTTCGATAAAGATGACGTCAATGTTTTCCAGACCTACAGCCTGGTCGAAGGCGTCAACGGCCTCCATGATCATGTTGCCCTCGAGGTGGCACAGGCCGCCCGTGTTGATCTGGATGGCGGGCATACCGGCTTCCTTCATGGTAATGGCGTCGACGTCCGAGGCGATATCGCCCTCGATGACGGCGCAGCGCAAGCCGGCCTTATCTCGCAGGCGCTCGTTGGTGCCCAAAATCGTGGTGGTCTTGCCCGAACCGGGGCTCGACAGCACATTGATCACATAGGTGCCCGTCTCTTTAAATCGCTGACGCAGCTGATCTGCCAGGCGCTCGTTGCGCGACAGAATCGGCGACGCGATATCAATCGTTTTCTCGGCCATATTCGGCACTCCTTACTTCTGCCCCTTTATACCCCGTCCCCAGATGGCTGATGGGCTAATCGTCGGGGGTCTCGATTTCGATACTTGCGATGTCGAGCTCGCGGCCGTGCAGCAGGCGCACATTGGCGCCGCCACATTGGGGGCAGCGGCAATGGAAACGGTCGTGCTCAAAGACCTCACCACAGTCCAGACACTCGCTTTGTGGATGGACCTCCTCCACGGCAAGCTCGCAGCCGCGCGTGAGCGGGTCCTCGTCGCGAAATGTCTCCCACGCAAAGTCGAGCGCCTCGCGCACAACTTCGGTCATATCCCCGATACGCAGCGTTACCAAAACGGCGCGCGAGGCCCCCGCCCCACGCGCCGCGCGAATCACTGTATCGAGTATGCCGTTGACAATGCCAACCTCGTGCATACCGATTTACTCCTCGTCGTCCTCATCGTCCGAGAACAGGTCCAGACGGCTCACAAACAAGCCCTCCTTGCCCTCGCGCGCGGTAATGACCACGCGAGCGATGGCGAGCGAAATCTCGTAGAGCGAGAGCAGGGCGCCATACATGAGGCCCAGCGTAACGGGCGAGCCGTCGGGCGTAATCACAGCCGAGCCCGCAAGCAGGCCAACGTATACGTAACGCCAGGCACTGCGGAAGGCCGCATAGGACACAATATGGAAGACGGACAAGTAGAAGATGATGAGCGGCAGCTCAAACGCCACACCAAAGCCGATCATAAAGAGCAGCTCCATGTTGATGTAGTCCTCCAAATTGGGCAGCGCCGTGGCGACGGCCGAGGTCTCGCCGATGAGCCACTCAAAGCCCGCAGGAATGATGATGAAGTAGCAGAAGATGGCGCCCAGGAAGAACAGCACCGTCGAGGCGAGCACCGTGGGCACGACCCACTTGCGCTCGTTGGGGCGAAGCGCCGGCAGGAAAAACGCCAGAATCTGCCAGATGATCATGGGCGTGCACATGACCACGGCCATCTTGATGGCCAGTGAGAAGCGCAGGCCAAAGCCGCCGAGCGTGGTGGTGATGTAGAACTTACCGTCCGGCACAAAGGAGCGGATGGGATCTTTCAGGATGTCGAGCACCACAGGCGTGGCGAAATACAGCACGATAGCGGCTGCAAAGACTGACACGACCACGATGGTCAGGCGGCGACGGAGCTCTCCCAGGTGATCGAAGAGCGGCATACGCGCAGGTCCGATAGGCATTACTCATCGCCTCCCTTCGGGGCAGCGGCGTCGTCCTCGGCCTCGAGCTCGCGAGCGAGCTGGTCGACGACGGCTTTGCGCTTGCGGGGACGACGAGCATAGAGGTCGGCCGTCGTGGGCTCTGCCGGCTCGGGCTCGGGCTCCGGCTCTGCAGCAGGCTCGGGCTCGACGACAAGCTCGGCGGCAGCGGCAGGCTCGGCACCCTCGGCCTCCTCAGCAGCACCCTCGCCCTCGGCGGCAGCCTCGCTCGCGGCCTTCTCGGCAGCAAGGCGGGCACGGCGCTCGGCAAAGGTCTCCTTCTTGGCGGGCGCTGCCGTCTCGGCGGCATCCTTGTCCGCATCGGAATCGTCATCGACGGCAGTCTTCTTGGGCTTGACCGGTGCCGAAGCGGCCTCACTTACCGGATCGATAATCTCAGACTGAACAACGGCCGTCATCTTTTCCTGCGTCTCGCGGAACTGACGGATGGCACGGCCGATCGTGCGGCCCATCTGTGGGAGCTTATCCGGGCCAAACAGCAAAAAGCCGAAGACCACGATGATCGCGAGCTCACCCTCTCCAATACCAAACACACATACCTCCAAGGCTCGATGTGAGTCGAGCCCGCACCGCGCCATTCGGCCGGAACTCGTCTATTCATTCGGTCAAGTATAGCGCCCGGACGCCAAAACGTCCGAGCGCATCACAAACATATGCCAAACGGCACGCCCTTTTGAGGGCAAAGGTTATGCAGCGGTGATCGAAATCTCCTGGTCGACACCCAACAGCTGAACCACGCGCATCACCGGGGGCTGCACATTGGTGCAGCTAAAGCGCTTGTCGTGGTCGGCCGCGTGGTGCGCGGCGCCCACGAGCACACCAATGCCCGTCGAATCGATGTAGCTCACCTGGGCAAAATCGAGCTCAACGGCCTCAGTGGGCTGCTCGAGCGCCAGGTCGATGGCATTGCGCAGGCTATCGGCGTTAGAGATATCGATCTCGCCGGTTACCTTAATGGTGTAGAGCTCTGGCGTGGGGTTGGTGGAAATACCCAAATCCATGTATACGCTCCTTTACGTATCGAAAGTGCGGATAGTACGGGAAGCCGCGCGTTAGGCGCGCTCGGCACGCGCAAGCTCGGCAGCGACAAGCTTGACGGCCAGCACCAGCACATCGAGCGCGGCCTCCAGGTCCTCGACCGTGGGATAGCTCGGCGCGATGCGGATGTTGGTGTCGCGCGGGTCCTTGCCATAAGGCCAGGTGGCACCAGCCGGCGTGAGCTTGACGCCCAGGTCGGCGCAGAGCGCGGCGACCTTCTGGGCTGAACCCTCGGGACCATCGAAGCTTACAAAGTAGCCGCCGCGGGGGTGCGTCCAGGTGGCGCAGCCCGTGTCGCCCAAGCCCTCGGTGAGCTTGCGCTCGACAGCCTCAAAGCGCGGGCGCAAGAACTCGGCATGCTTTTTCATGTGGTCCTTGACCGCCTCGATGGTGGGAAGGAAGCGCACGTGACGCAGCTGGTTGAGCTTGTCGGCACTGATGAGGCCGGCCTTCAGGCGCTTGGAGAACTCCGCGATAACCGCGGGGCTCGCACCGATAAAGCCGATACCGGCACCCGGGAAGGTGATCTTGGACGTCGAGGCGAATGCCACCACGCGGTCCTCGGTGCCCGCCGCGCGGGCAAGATCAAAGATGTTGGCGAGCTCGTCGGTCTCGTCGTACAGGTCGTGCACGCAGTAGGCGTTGTCCCAGAAGATGCGGAAATCGGGCGCGGCCGTGTGCATCTCGACCAGGCGGCGCACGGTGTCCTCGCTAAAGGTGATACCCGTGGGGTTGGAATACTTGGGCACGCACCAGATGCCCTTGATGGAATCGTCGGCGGCAACGAGGCGCTCGATCTCGTCCATATCGGGGCCGTTGTCGGTCATCGCGACGGGAACGTTCTCGATACCCAAGTCGGCGGTAATGCCAAAGTGGCGATCGTAGCCGGGAACCGGGCACAGGAACTTGACCTTCTTGCCGTCGTGCGCTGCCTCGTAAGCCTCCCAAGGATCGCTACCACACGAGCCGCAACGCCAGAACATACCGGCGATATCGTGCTCGATCAGCAAGCTCGACGAACCCAGCACGAGCGTCTGCTCGGCGGGGCAACCCAGGAACTCCCCCGCCAGCTTGCGTGCCGAGGGAATGCCCTCAAAGCAACCGTAGTTGGAGCAGTCGACATTGCCGTCGTGCAGATCGGCATCGGCATTGAGGATATCGAGCATGGGTCGAGAGATGTCCACCTGGGAGGGCGACGGCTTGCCGCGGGCCATGTCGAGCGCCAGGCCTTTGGCCTTGACCTCGGCGACCTCGGCCTTGAGCGCCTCGATGGCGGCATCGAGTTCGGTGGTTTCCATCTTCTGGTAGATCGTCTGCATGGGATGCGACCTTTCGCGAAGCGGTACGTTGCAGTTCGTCTAAGTATAGACCGCCACCGTCACAACGTTATGAAGCCGTGATAGATTAAGTCCATCGCAATGAATTACGAATCGCCGCGCATGCCGGCGTGGGGCGCCCAAGGAGGCACTATGGAGTACGGATCGTTCCAGGCCGAGGAATTCGGCGACCTTCAGCGCCTGGTCGACGGACTGTTTTACGACCGCCACGCCATCGACCGCCTGGATCTGATCGTACAGGCCGAAATCTTGGACCTGGCGCCCGATCTCATGGAAATCGTGAACCTGCTACCGCCCGGCTATTACGACCGCCAGTCACTTTGCGACCAGCTCAACTCCGCCTTGGCCGCCCACGGCTGGGGCGCCATCTACGGCACCGTGGAATAAGCCTCGAGGCCGGCGATTTGGCCCGTTTCCCGACCTTGGCGAGGCTTGTTTTAGGGCTTGTGGCCAAAAAAGGGCGAATATGAGTACTGTTACCCTTTTAGTAGCAGCGATTCTTGGTCGAAATCGGCAAAACTCGACTTGAAACTCCCCAATCACCGTCAGCTAGCGCCAAATTGGAAGTCGATGGTCACTCATTAACGTACAGTTCTTATAACTTTGTTCATTATTTTCCGCACCTAAAATGAAACGCCGTTTGTGACAGTACTCACAAACGGCGTTTTTTGACCACTGGCGTGTCTGGCAGGCGGCAAGCACCACCCGAATCCGCATTTTGAACGCGCCCGAATCGGTTCTGGAGCCGGTTTTCGCGCTCTTACTCGTCCTTGGGCGCGGGATGCTTGCAGATCACACTCATGTAGATCATGCCAAGTACGGCCGCAGTGACAGAGCCGGCGAGAATAGCGGCCTTGGCGGCCAGAACCTCAAACTGGGCCGTCGGGAAGGCAAGGCCGCTGATGAGGATCGACATGGTAAAGCCGATGCCACCCAGAATGCCCACACCGGCAATCATGTGCCAGTTGACATTGCGCGGTAGCTCGCAGGCCCTAAGCTTAACCAGGGCAAACGTCATGCCAAAGATGCCGATCGGCTTGCCCAGCAGCATGCCAAAGTACACGCCGAGCGTCACCGGGTCGGTGAGCAGCGTGCTCATGTCCACACCCACTAGGCGAACCTGTGCGTTCACGAACGCAAAGATCGGCAGAATCACAAAGTTGACCGGCGTGGAGATCAGACGCTCCATGCGGATGAGCGGCGGGGTCACGCGGTGCATGACGCGCTCGACCTTGGTGGTCGAGACGGTAAAGTCATGCTGGCCCAGGATGTGTGCCTCGTCATCGTAGCGATCATCGAGCAGCGGCAGGCACTCGCCCAACCAATCGGTGAGGCTATCGAGCTTGACGCCGCACTTGGCCGGGATGGTAAAGGCCAAGATGACGCCGGCGAGCGTAGCGTGCACGCCGCTCTTGAACATGCAGAACCACAGCAGCAGGCCCAGCACCGAGTACGGGGCAAGGCGGTAATGCTGCGTCTTGTTGAGCCACACGAGCGCGCAGGTCACAAGCGCGGCGGCGCCCAACCAAAACGGATTGGGGCTCTGACCGTAGAAGATGGCGATGGCGGCGATGGAAATGAGGTCGTCGGCGATGGCGAGCGTCGAGAAGAACACGCGCACGCCGTTGGGCACGCGATTGCCCAAAAGCGACAGCACGCCCAGCGCAAAGGCAATATCGGTTGCCATGGGAATGGCCCAGCCGTTGTGCGCGCCGGCATGGTTAAAGATCAGATAGATGCAGGCGGGAACGACGACGCCGCCCACGGCCGCCAGCATGGGAAGCATGGCCTGACGCGGGTTCTTGAGCTCGCCAACTGTCATCTCGTACTTAAGCTCAATGCCCACCAGCAAAAAGAAAATTGCCATGAGGAAGTCGTTGACGAAAAGCTCAACGGTGAGACCGGCCGTAAGGTTGCCCAGGCCCACATACAGTGGGGTCTCCAAAAAGTGATGGATGGCCTCGTAGACATCGGTATTGGCGCAGATAACGGCGGCGATGGCAGCGAGGACCATGACGGCGGCGGAAATCGTGCCGTTCTCGGCGATGCGCTCCCAGATGTCGTGGCGCTCAAAACGCTTGCGCTCACGAACGTTGAACAGCTGCTCAGTTGCTGCCATGGGCGGCTCCTTTCACGGGAAAGCTCCCGTCTTAAAAAAGCACGGCCCGCCCAAGTGGCGGCGCCGCGCTCTAACGTATTACGCTTGCATCTAGCCTACCCTGCACGACAAGCACGCAGGCATGGCCGAAAAGCGGAACCACAGGTTGAACATTATTTGTTCAACGGCACGGGCACGCCTGTCCAAGAGACGACGCGGCACCGTGCACAAAAAACGACCGGAGCGCGGGGCGTCCGCGATCCGGTCGTAGCGTTTGGCCAACTAAACCTAGCAGGCGGCCATGATGGGGGCAGCGACCTGCTTCTTACGGGAGAGGACGCCCGGCATCCAGACGCCGTCGTGCTCGTCGGCAATGCCCAGGCCCTTCTGAGCAGCCTCGGTCTCGCCCTCGAGCAGGACCTGCGAGCCCTCCTCCATGATGTCAGTGATGCACAGGACGATGCCGTCGGCACCCTTCTCGGCGGCGTAGGCGCGCATGGCCTCGCGAATCTCGTCGATCATGCCGAGTGCGCGGGTCTTGTCGACAGTCTCGTACTGGCCGATGAGCAGCTTCTTGCCAGCAGGCTCGAACATCTTGATGTCGTTGCCGACCATCTCGGCTGCGGTGAAGGAGCCAGACGGACGGGTGAGGAAGACCTCCATGCCAAACTTGACCGGATCGACGCCCACCTGCTCGCCGAGCTTGGCGGCAACGGCGCGGTCGACATCGGTGGTGGTGGGGCTCTTGAGCATGAGCGTGTCGGTCATCATGGCCGAGAGCAGCAGCTTGGCCTGAACGTCGGAAAGCTCAACGCCGAGCACGCCGGCGAGCTTGGTGACGATGGTGCAGCTGGAGCCCCAGGGCAGGCAGATGTAGTGCAGCGGGCCGGCGGTCTCGAAGTCGCCGATGCGGTGATGATCGACAACGCCAAAGACCGTGGCGTCCTTAAGGCCGGCGACGGACTGGGCGGACTCGTTGTGGTCGGTGAGGACGACGAGCTGGCCGGCCTCGACGGACTCGATCACGCGGGGCTCGACGATGCCGGCGTCGGCGAGCAGCTTGGCGGACTCGGCCGGAAGCTGACCAAGGGCGCAGGCCTCGTAGGTGTTGCCGGCATACTCAACCTGGTTGAGCAGCTGGGACAGGACGACGGCGCTCATGATGGCGTCGTTATCGGGGTTCTGGTGACCAAAGACAAGAACGTTTGCCATGGATATCCTCCACTTGATATGTGTACTTGGACGTAGCTATGGTAGCACGCCGATGCCGAGCCTTCGCAGACGGAAGGGCTACGGCATATTTTGGGGCAGGCACTGGGCCAAGGTTGTCCCTTTTGCACCATATTGGTGCAAAGTAACCTGTCCCCCTTGCACCAGCTATTTGCCGGCGGCGCGCAGGGCTACGTAGGCGGCACCGATGATGCCGGCGTCGTTGCCGAGCGAAGCGACCTTAATGGGCGTCTCGCGCGAGGCGGAAAGCGCGTAGCGCTGGAAGTACTCGCGAGCCTTGTCGAGGTAGACATCGGCCGAGGCGGATGCGCCGCCGCCGATAAGAAACATCTCGGGATCGACCACATTGGCAATAAGCGCCAGTGCGCGACCGAGATAGTCGGCCATGGTATCGGCCGCGGCCAGCGCAAGCTTGTCGCCCTCGCGGCAGGCTTGGAACACGTCCTTGGAATCGGAGGGACCGGTGAGCTCGATGGGCTCGACGCCCGCCTTCTTGCACTCGGCAAGGTAGTTGCTCACCACGCCGGTGGCGCTGGAATACTGCTCCAGGTGGCCATGGCCGCCGCAGCCGCAAGTGCGCTCCTCAGCCGGATTCAGGCACATGTGGCCAATCTCGCCGCCAGCACCCACAACGCCCGACACCACGTCGCCGTTGACGATAACGCCGCCGCCCACGCCGGTACCGATGGTGACCATCACCACGTTCTGCACGCCCTTGGCAGAGCCTAGCCAGGCCTCGCCCATGGCGGCGGCGTTGGCATCGTTCTCGTACTTAACGACCGCGTCGGGACAGTGCTTTTGAATGGCGATCCTCAGCTCGGGCAGGTTAATGGCAATGTTGGCCTTGACCTTGGCATCGCCCGACGCCGGGATGGGGCACGGAACGGCCAGGCCAATGCCTGCCACAAAGGCACGCGGAATCTGAGCCTTGGCGACCACCTGATCGATAGCCTCGGTCACCGCGGCAAAGCCCGCGGCGTCAATGATGGGAGGCGTGGGCACGCTGGCCTTGGCAAGCAGGTTGCCGTCTTCGTCGAACAGACCCTCCTTAACCGAAGTGCCGCCGACGTCGATGCCGATGTAGTACTGCTTAGGTTCCATGGGAGCCCACCTTTCTCGTTTAAACATTGCCTGTATGGTACCGCTCCCAAGGCAAAAACCTACCAAAAAGGGACAGGTTTGTTTTGGCAGGTTTTATCTGGGGTAACGCAATTGGCCGCTCAACAGACCGCGCAAGACCATCCCCAAAAATAAAGGCGCCGGGAGGCGGAGACTCCCGGCGCCTGTCAAAGGGACTATGTTGTCTGTTGGAGCGCGCGGTCCATCGCGGCGATAACGCCGACTAGGCCTTAAGTGCCCGCAGCTGCTTGTGGATCTCGATGAGCTCCGTCGCCATGACGCGCATGGTCTCGGTACCGGCCATCTGGTCCTCGGCATGCAGCAGAATCAACGGGGCCTCGCCGTTACGCTCGCCGTTGGCCTCTTTCTTCAGAAGCCCCATGTGAACATCGTGGCCACCGTTATAGGCCTCGTCGCCCTGCTTGATAAGCTCCTCGGCGGCGTCAAAATCGCCCTCCTTGGCCTTTTGCACGGCATTGATGTACATGCTCTTGGCGGTACCGACGTAGCTGATGATCTCGAAACAGGTCATCTGCAACTCGTTCATATCCTCCATGCGGAGCACCTAGCCCATCACGCTGACGCAGTGGTCGATGATGCCGGCGGCGTTCATGCGGCCGTAGTCGACCATGTTGATGACCTCGACCGGAAAACGACCGGCGGCCTCCTTCTCAAAGTCACCCTTGGTGTAGCCGATCTGCGGGCCAAGCAGCAACATGTCGCACTCGTCCAGGTGATCGTGGGCCTCGTTCATGGGACGAGCCTCGACCTCGATATCCAGACCACGGTTTGCAACCTCGGCCTGCATCTTCTGGACCAACAGGCTCGTGGACATACCGGCATTGCAGCAGAGCATGATCTTCTTCATGGTTTCCTCCTTATAACTGCGCGGCGCGCAGACGACAACTGGTTTTATTCCTTGCGGCTATTGTGCCCACTCCCCTGTATCTTTACGCAAGGGAGAGAGCCGCGGGCACCGGCACCGCGTACCGGCGCCCGCAAAGGTGAAAGGGACGAACGTTAGGCGTTCTACTCGGCGAGAGCCTCCTGCTTGGCGATTGCCTTCTCGGAAATCTTCATAAAGGGCAGGTAGACGGCCATGCCAATGACAATCTCGAGAGCCTGCCACACACCGGCGCGCCAGTCAAAGCCCGTAGCGAGCAGAGCATTGATGACGGGAGGCATAGTCCAGGGCACCTGGGCGATGCAGGGGCTGATGATGCCTGCGCAGGTAAGGCCATAGGTGACGCCGATGAACAGATCGGGAAGGAGGACAAACGGGATCATGAGCGGCAGGTTGTACACGATGGGGTAACCGTAGATAACCGGCTCGTTGATGTTGAACAGACCAGGCAGGATAGCCATCTTGGAAACGGTCTCGGAAGCCTTGTTCTTGGAGAACAGGAGCGTGTCGAGCAGGAGCATGAGAGTGCAGCCCGAGCCGCCGATGAGGGCGAAGCTGTTAACGATCTGCATGTTCATGTAGTGATCGGGCTGGATGGTGCCACCGGCGGCAAAGGTAGCCATGTTGTCGACGATGAGCATGGTCAGGATCGGTTCGACGGTAGCGCCAGAGATGGTGGACTGGTGAATACCGACGCAGAACAGCAGGTTGGCAAGGGTGTAGATGAGGATAACAGCCCACGGACCGGCGTTCATGATGCTCTTGAGCGGGCTGGAGATGCACGTGGAGATGATGGTGCACAGATCGGTGCCAGCGCACACGGCGAGCAGGGCCGCGGCAAGAGCGAAGATCGCGAGGTTGAGCAGCATCGGGATCATGACGTTGAAGGAGTTGGAGACCGCGGGGGGCACGCCCTCGCCCAGCTTAACCTTAAGCTTCTCGACGCCAGAAATCTTGATGAAGAGCGAGACGGAAAGCAGGGCGATGATAATAGCCGAGAACAGACCGTTGGTGCCGGTGTTGGCAGTCGAAAGGGCGCCCGTGACCTCGGCGGAGGTGATCTTGTCGGTGAGCAGCGGGCTCGTGGCGGCAAGCGTGGCGGTGACCTGCTGCGGCATCATGATGACGAAAGCAGAGATAGCGACGACCACGCAAGCGAGCGGGTTATCGAAACGCTTGTTCTTAGCGAGGCTGTAGCCAATCAATCCGGCCAAGATAATGGCAGAGACGTTGAGGGTGCCCAGCGTAATTGCCGAACCCCAGGTCTGAAGGTTGGCAAGGCCCGCCGCATCGAGCGGGAACAGGGGGAACACGACGTTGTTAATAAGAACCGCGATACCCGCAAGGATATAGAGCGGCGTGATGGTCGCGAAGGCGTCACGCAGGGAACGCAGGTGAACCTGGTTTCCCACCTTCGCAGAGACCTCGGCAAACTTGTCGAGGAAGCTCTTTCCGTTGTCACTGGCCATGATTGCTCCTAACTTTCAAATCCGGCCTTTTCCTATGCGCACGGTGGTCTGTCGCCCTCTGCCACCAGATGTGCCATGTGTTGCGCGCGGCGGCGCGCGGTCTGGGCGTTCGCCCGGTCGCTAATCAACCACGTGGGTCGTGGCAACCTGTTTGAGCCAGGCTGCCGACTTCTTAAGGCGGCGCTTATAGCCATCCATCAGATCGACCTCGACAAAGCCGTAACGGTTCTTAAAGGCATTGGCCCAAGACCAGTTATCGATGACGGCCCAGTAGTGATAGCCCCGGCATTTGGCGCCCTCGGCGATTGCCTTGGCAACCCACTCCAGGTGCTGGCGTACAAAGTCGACGCGGTAGTCATCCTGGATGGTTCCTTCGGCGTCACGGTTCTTGTATTCGTCCATGATGCCGATGCCGTTCTCGGAAACGAACCACTCAAGATCGGGGTAGTTCTTAGCGCAGTCCATGCCAAAGTCGTAGAGGCCCTGCGGATAGATCTCCCAGCCGCGGCTCTCGTTCATAACGGCGTCGGGCCATACGTACTCGTCGGCAAAGTGCGGCAGGCCGTACTGGTCGACCTTGCTCGCCGGTGCCTGAACACGCGTGGGGTGGTAGTAGTTGCAGCCGAGCCAGTCGACAACACCCTGCTTGAGAATCTCTTGGTCGCCGGCACGGAACGGGAGCTTAACGCCGCCCTCGGCCAGGCTGTCGAGCACGTCGGCAGGAAGCTCGCCCTTGGTAATAAGGTCGAGCCACCAGCGATTGTTAATGCCGCTGGTCATACGCACGGCCTCGAGGTCTGCCTCGCTGGGGTTCTCCTTGGTGTAGACCGGAGTGAAGCAGTTAATCATGCCGATCTTAGCATCGCTGCGAACGGCGCCCTCGTCATAGGCACGGCGGTAGTTGGCCACAGCCAGCGAATGCGCCAGCGAAATGTGATACTGCACGGTGCGGGCGCGGCTAAAGTCGTGGAGTTGCGGGAACCACACGCCCTCCTGATAGCGCTGCTCGGGCTCGACGATGGGCTCGTTAAAGGTGAACCAGTACTTGATCTCCTGGCCAAACTCGTGGAAGGCGACGTCGGCGTAATGCGCGTAAGCCTCGACGACCTCACGGCTCTCCCAGCCGCCACGGTTAAAGAGGTAGGTGGGCATGTCAAAGTGGTACAGGTTGACGAACGGCTCCAGGCCGGCCTCGCGAGAAGCGCGGAACAGCTCGTGATACCACGCAGCGCCCTCCTCATTTAGGTTGCCGTCGGCATCGAGCAGACGGCTCCACTGGATGGAAGTGCGAAAGGTATTCAGGCCCAAGTCCTTCAAAATGCGAAAGTCTTCCTGGTACTTGGCCATAAAGTCATTGCCGGCATAAGAGCCAACGCAGTTGTAGAACGAACCCAGATCCTGGATGGACCAGGTGTCCCACAGGTTCTCGAGCTTGCCGCCCTGGTTCCACTGACCCTCAGTCTGCGGGCCGGACATAGCAGCGCCAAAGAAGAAGTCGTTGGGCAGCTGATACTGCGTCATCAAAGTCCTCGCTTTCGTGTTCTAGAGCTTCCGGTTGGAGACGGGTTTGCTTTGGCAGGTTATCCGGCGCGGGCGCGCACCGGTCATACCGATATCCAACCTGCCAAAACAAAACCGTCCCCAAACAGCACAAGCAAACGCCAATGCATCTCGCTTGTTGTCTATAACTATAGCGCTCTAATTTATTGTGTAAAGCGTCTTTTTAACTTTTCTTTATCGAACTTCTTTCATGAAAGCCATATGGATGCTTTTTAAGTAGGTATACTTTCTTAATATTCAACGCAAATATGAAGGGAGGATTGCATGATTCCCAAATACGAGGCGATAGCTGCAGATATCCGTCGAAGCATCGAGGACGGCGCCCTTAAGCCGGGCGATAAGTTACCCACCGTCGTAGAGTTTTGCGAGCTCTATAGCGTTTCTAAGATCACCGTCAAACGTGCGATTGAGCAGATTACCGAGGAGGGCTTGATCACCAGTCGGCGAGGATCGGGCACCTACGTCAAGGACACAGCGGGGCTTCCCGGCCAGGTGTTTTTCCAAGGCAAGAACGACCGCGCCCAAGGCTTTTCGTACGAGCATCGCGGGGAGAAAGTGACCTCGGTGGTCTACGATTTCTCGATCGTCAATCCGCCGGCAGAGGTTGCGACCCAGCTGGGAATGGCCGAGGATGACTTCGCCTATCACATCGTGCGCGTGCGCCAGGTCGACGAGAAGCCCATCGTCATCGAGTACACCTATATGCCGCTCGAACTGATCCCGGGCCTTAAAAAGAAGGACCTGTACGGATCGGTCTACGGCTTTATCCGCGAGCAATGCGGGCTGAAGATTTCGAGCTTCCATCGCACCATCCGCGCCGTCGCGGCAACTGAGGAAGAGGCTGAGCGCCTGGATACCAAACCCGGCTCTCCCTTGCTCGAACTCAACCAGATTGGCTTCTTGGATAGCGGCACCGCGTTTGAATATTCTATCTCGCACAACGTAGGCGACCGCTTTGAGCTGCACAACGTAACGCTGGCCTAGCTTTGTTATCCGGTGGGTGCTCGTTTTGAGTCGTCTTACGCGGCGCCCGCACAACCTTATGGGAGTATGCACATGTCCGATTTGATTAAACTCACGCCGATCTTCCACGAGAAGATCTGGGGCGGCCGCCAGCTGGAGACCGTGTTTGGCTACGACATTCCCGAGGGCCCCATCGGTGAGTGCTGGGCCATCTCGGCACACCCCAACGGCGACTGCCAGATCGCTGAGGGTCCGTACGCCGGTCACACGCTGTTATGGCTGTGGGCCGAGCACCGCGAGCTCTTTGGCAATTGCGAGGGCAAGGAGTTCCCGCTGCTCATTAAGATTCTGGACGCCAAGGACGACCTTTCGATCCAGATTCATCCCAACGACGAGTACGCTGCCGAGCACGAGAACGGTAGCCTGGGCAAAACCGAGTGTTGGTATGTGCTGGACTGCGAGCCCGACGCCACGATCATCGTCGGCCAGCGTGCCAAGGACCGCGCCGAGGCCGCACAAATGATCGAGGAAGGACGTTGGGACGACATGCTCAACGTGTTGCCGATTCACAAGGGCGACTTTTTCCAGATTGATTCCGGTACCGTTCACGCCATCAAGGCCGGCACGCTCATTTTGGAAACGCAGCAGTCGTGCGACGTGACGTATCGCCTGTACGATTACGACCGCCCCGGCACCGACGGCAAACTGCGTCCCCTGCACATTGAGCAGAGCCTCGACTGCATAAACTTTGATGCTCAGGCTCCGACCGACGGCACGGTGACCGCGCCCGAGGTGGATGGCGTGACCGAGCTCGTGTCTTGCCCCTGCTACACCGTCGATCGCGTGCGCGTCGACGGCAGCAAGACCCTCGACCAGCGCTGGCCCTTCATGTGCCTGTCGGTCATCGACGGCGAAGGCACCGTCTGCGGCGACCCCGTCCACAAGGGAAGCCACCTGCTGGCCCCGAGCACCGTGGACCAGATCGAGCTCGAGGGCAAGATGGAACTGATCGTCTCGCATCTGTAGATCGCACCAACAACCCAAACGCAACAAGGGGCTCTCCCGTCCATGTACGGGAGAGCCCCTACTCACATTTATTTACCTATCAGCCCACCCGGCTCTCCAGATCAAAAAGCGGACGAGCAAAGCGACGTTCGCAAGCTGCAGACCAAAACGCCACAAGGAAGAGGGCGCGCCGGGGGCTTTGGTCGATCGCGAGTTCCGCACGAGCCGGAGAGCACTTAATGTGCTCTCCGTGCGAGCAGGACTGTCCGAGCAGGCGACCAAAGCCCCCGGCGCGCCCGGTCAACCTCGAAGTTAGGCATTCAGCTTGACGATTGGCGCAAAGCCCTTCATAAGCTTTTTGGTCTGGCCGGTCTTTTCGAATTGAACCTCGATCATGTCTCCGGCGACCGAGATCACGGTGCCCGTGCCAAAGGTCTTATGACTCACGGTATCGCCCGCGGCAAAGTCCTGCGATGCGCTGGCGCGATCGACCTTGCGCTCCACCGTCGGGGATACCTTGGATGACGGCTTTTTGGCTCGCGGCGCGCCCGAGCCAAAGGTCGAGGCAACACGGCCGGCGTCGGGCGAAACCCCACGATGGCGCTCGGTGCCATAAGTGCTGCCGCCAAAGAAGTCATCGAAGCTCGATCCGCTGCGCGATCCAGAGCCGCCGGTCGAGCGCGTATGCGAGCCAAACACCTTGCCGCCATACATGTCCGAGCCCATACCCGAGCCAAACGTGCCGTGACGGTCGCCGCGCTTCTCCCAGCCCGTGCCCTCAAAACCGGCAGAACCGATACCGCTAAACTCGATGTCCTCAAACGGAATCTCGTTGAGGAAGCGCGAGCGCGGATTGGCAGAGGTCGAGCCGTAGGTGCGACGCGTGGCCGCATAGGTCAGGAACAGGCGCTTGCGAGCACGCGTGATGGCGACGTAGGCCAAGCGGCGCTCCTCCTCGAGCTTACCCGGATCGTCACTACCGCCAAAATCGTGCACGTGCGGGAAGATACCCTCCTCCATGCCGGCCACGAACACCGCCGGGAACTCCAGGCCCTTGGCGGAGTGGATGGTCATCATGGTAATGGCATGCGTCTCGCCGGCCAGGGAATCCAAGTCGGAGCGCAGAGCCAGCCACTCCATGAGTGCCGGCAGCGCCTTGCAGGTGAGCGGGCCGTAGGTGCGCTCGATCTCGTCGGCATGCACGGCACCCGCCGGCATCTCCGTCGGCGCGGCATACGCGTTGCCCGCGATGGCGGCGGCCAGAGCATCCTGCGGAGACAGCGCCGGAGCGGCCAAGCTATCGAGCGGATTAGAGCCCGCGGCGTCACGGGCGCCGACGAGCGCCTCAAACGAGGATGCCGAGGCGGACGGCCCCGGTTCGGGCGCGGGCGCGCTCACCACAACGGGCTCGGGCTCAACGTCGGCGGGCACATCGGCAACACCAGCAGCGCGCAGCTCTTCCAAGCTCTCGAGCGTGCCTTCGATATCCTCGTGCGTCTCCTCAAATTCGGCAGCGACGCCCAGGAATTCCTGGATGTTCTCGGCGCGACTCTCGGACTCCATGGTGCCCTCGGCGCGGAAAGCCTGCAGCAGGCCCGTCTTATCGACAATCATCTCGACGACGTCCTTGAGCTCGCCGTCCATGCGGCGACCCTCGCGCACCAGCGACACAAAGCTCGACAGGCCATTGCGCACCTTGGCGCTAAACATGCCGGTTTCGGCGCACGCGATCTCGCAAGCCTGGAAGAACGAGCAACGGTTGTCGCGCGCCAGCTGCTCAATCTTTTGGATCGAGGTGGAGCCGATGCCGCGGCGCGGCGTGTTGATGACGCGCTTGACGCTCATCTCGTCTGCCGGGTTCACGATCATCTTGAGGTAGGCCATGACGTCGCGGATCTCGGCACGGTCGAAGAATCGCGTGCCGCCCACAATCTTGTAGGGCACGCCCGCGCGCAGGAACATATCTTCGAGGATACGCGACTGGGCGTTGGTGCGGTAGAACACGGCGATATCGTCGTAACTCGTGCCCTTGGAGTGCAGCTTTTCGATCTCGCCGGCAATCCAGCGGCCCTCGTCGCGCTCGTCGCTTGCCTGGAAGGCCTGGATCTTCTCGCCGTCGCCCTCGGCCGTAAACAGGCGCTTGTCCTTGCGCTGCGAGTTGTGACGCACCACGGCGTTGGCGGCGCTCAGGATATGGCCCGTGGAGCGGTAGTTCTGCTCCAGCTTAACGGTCTTGCAGTTTTTAAAGTCCTTCTCAAAGTCCAGGATGTTGGTGATGTCGGCGCCGCGCCAGCTATAAATGGACTGGTCATCGTCGCCTACGACCATGAGGTTTTGGTACTTGGCGGCCAGCAGGTTGGCGATCTCGTACTGGACGTGGTTGGTGTCCTGATACTCGTCGACGCTAATGTAGCGGAAACGCTCTTGGTACTTATCGAGCACCTCGGGGCGGGTGCGCAGCAGCTCGAGCGTGCGCACGAGCAGGTCGTCGAAGTCCATCGCGTTGGCGGCGCGCAGGCGGCGTTCCAGCTCCAGGTAGACCTGCGCGGCCTTTTTGTCGTTGGGGCTGTCGGCGGATTTGAGCATGTCCTCGGGGCCGATCATGGCGTTTTTGGCCGAACTGATCTTGCTGCGGATCATATTGATGGGGAATTGCTTTTGCTCGATACCGAGCGCCTGCATAATATCGCGCACCATGCGCTTGGAATCGTCGTCATCGTAGATGGTGAACTGACCGGTGTAGCCCAGCAGGTCAGCGTCCTCGCGCAGCATGCGCACGCACATAGCATGGAAGGTGCACACCCACATGCCGCGGGTACCGCTGGGGATGAGTGCCGCCAGACGCTCGCGCATCTCGGCCGCGGCCTTGTTGGTAAACGTGATGGCAAGGATCTGCCAGGGCTTAACGCCCAGGTCGCCGAGCATATGTGCGATGCGGAAGGTCAGGACGCGGGTCTTACCCGAGCCAGCAGCGGCAAGGACCAGCAGCGGACCCTCGGTGGTCAGGACGGCCTCGCGCTGGGCGGGATTAAGGCTGTCGATGTCGACGAGCGGCTTGGCGAGTTTGGGTGCCGGCGCGGGAGCGTCGTAAATGTCGAGCGGGACGAGCTCGGGCTCCGGCGCAGCGGGGGCGGTGTATGCATCGAGCGGCACGGGTTCCGGCGCGGGCGGCACGGGTACCGCGGCGTTCTTTTCCCAGGGCAAGGGCTGGGTCATGGGCGACTCCTCATCTGACGGACGGCGCGCCTGCGGGCAGCGCCATAGTTTGAGCCGTACCAGTATACCGAGCCGCGCGGACACCGACGCAAATCACACCACGACTCCGTGCGCCGCCGTCAGGCCCGCCCCAGCGGATTTGGCGCAATGGGGTCAGGTTAGTCTGCACCAATCTATTGACAATCACGAAACCGCCGATGTCATGGCAGCAGCAGCGAGCGACGGTCAGGGCGAACAAATTGGCATGAAAAGGGGCGGCATAGACCTTTTGGTCATGCCGCCCTCTTTGAATGACAAGTTGTCGTTCTGGCCGCCGCGCAGCGTCAACCAAGTTACAGGCCGAGCATAGGCTCCAGGACGAAGAAGTACGCGAGCACCACGATACCCAGAATGATGCGGTAGACGCCGAAGCACTTGAAGTCGTGACGGCGGACGAAGCCCATGAGCCACTTAATGGCGATGAGCGAAACCACAAAGGCCACAACGCAGCCCACGCCCAGGATGGCGATCTCGTTGGCGCCAAAGGTACCGCCCTTGATGAAGTACTTGACCAGCTTGAGCGCACTCGCGCCAAACATGACGGGAATGGCCAGGAAGAACGTAAACTTGGACGCCACCGAACGCGTGCAGCCCAAAAGCAGGCCGCCGATGATGGTAGAACCAGAGCGCGACGTGCCCGGAATCAGCGAGAGCACCTGGAAGCATCCGATGCCCAGTGCGGTCTTCCAACTTAGGTCCTCGAGCGTGGTGATGGAACCAAAGTCCAGATCCTCGTCATCGTCCTCGTCCTCGGCAACATCTGCCGCGGGCGCCGCAAAGTGTGCACCGGCGGGACGTCCACCCGACACCACAGCACGCGAACCAAACGAACCGGCAACGGCCATTTCCTCGCGCTTGCTCGCGCGCCAGTTCTCGATCACGATGAACAGCACGCCGTACACAATGAGCGCCAGCGCCACGACGGGAGCATTGTAGAAATGCTCCTCCATCCAGTCGTTGAGCGGCAGGCCGATCGCCGCGGCGGGAATACAGCCGAGAACGATCTTGCCCCACAGCACCCAGGTGTCGCGACGGCCCTCCTTGCCCTTGCTGGGCGAGAACGGATTGAGCTCATGGAAGAACAGCACACAGACGGCCAGAATGGCGCCGAGCTGGATCACGACCAGGAACATATTCCAGAACGTCTCGCTCACGTTCATCTTGACGAACTCGTCCACCAAGATCATGTGACCGGTCGACGAAACGGGCAGCCATTCGGTGATGCCCTCGACCAGGCCCATGAAGGCAGATTTTAGAAGCTCGATAATATCCAAAGGGACCCCCTCGTTAGACACCCGCCGATATTGTTCTGCGGACGGTGCGGGCGATGTCCCATTATCAACCGTTGGCGGCGCGCCTGCGCCTACCCTTACCAAAAAACTCGCCCGTTCACAGAATTGCGAGCGGTCAAACCCAAATCCTTGGGTATAACTGCAACAAGATAAAGTGTCCGGCGGCCAACGCGCCCGCGCCCGCCCGATGCACGAGCCCCGCGCCCGTGCGATAGACCAAGGAGGAAACCATGAACGAGGGCTACACCAAGGTATTTGTTTCACTCGACGGTACTGAGCAGCAGGATTTTGTGCTCGCACGCGCCATCAAGGTCGCCGCGAACAACGGCGCCAAGCTAATCATCGGCCACGTCATCGATTCCACGGCGCTCGAGAGCGCCGGTTCCTATCCGGTCGATCTGGTCAACGGCCTAGAGGAGGCATTTAAGAACTCCATCGCCAAGCAGCTCGAAGAGGCCAAGGCCAATCCCGACATTCCCGAGGTCGAGGTCATGATTCGCGCCGGCCGCATTCGCGAGACGCTCAAGGACGAGATGCTCGACGTGGTTAAGCCCGACCTGGTGCTCTGCGGCGCCCGTGGCCTGTCCTCGATCAAGTACGCGCTCCTGGGTTCAATTTCGACGTTCCTGCTGCGCAACACGGACTGCGACATTCTGGTCGTGAAGTAGGTTCCTTCCCGCCGGCGCAAGGCCTGCGGGGTTATCACGCCGACGTCCTCGCCGCTTCGCGGCTGCGGGATGTCGGCTTAGATAGCCCCTCCCGGCCTTGCGCCTTCGTCACCGTACTTCAGCGAGTTGGCTGATAAAAGATGGCGTGCCGCCCCGTTTGGGGCGGCACGTTTTGTTTGGGGCGGCACGTTTTTGTTTGGGCGGGCGTCTGCCGTGTGCGTTACTCAAAGTATTGGAACTTGTTCGTTGAAAAAGCGAATGTTACGACGAAGCCTTCGCCGGGCTCGGATGCTGCGGTGACGTCGATGCCCATCTTGGAGCACAGGCGCGCCACCAGATAGAGACCGATGCCCGTTGCGCGCTTGGTGGTGCGGCCGTTGTCGCCGGTAAAGCCCTTCTCGAACACGCGCGGCAGGTCTGCCGCACACACGCCGCAGCCGTTGTCCGCGACGGTAAGCTCGATGCGCTCGCTTGCCAGACCCTCGTCCAGCAACGCACCCGAAAACACGATCTTTGCGCCGTCCTCACGCGCATATTTAATGCTGTTCTGAATGAGCTGGCCCAGAATAAACTCGAGCCACTTCTCGTCGGTAAAGACCTCGAAGTCGAGGTTCTCGCACACCGGGGCCACATGCGCCGCAATGAGCTCGCGCGCGTTGGCTTTAATCGCGCCCGTCACCAAGGTTTTGAGATCCCAGCGGCGAATCAGGTAGTCGCGCTCCACGACTTCCGAGCGCGCGTAGTACAGCGCCTGGTCGATATAGCGCTCCACGCGGGCAAGTTCGCGTGCCAGGTCGTCCACGCGCGACAGGTCGTCTTCGCTGCTGTCCAGGTTTTCCAAAATCAGGTGAGCCGCCGCCAGGGGCAGCTTGGCCTCGTGGACCCAGCTCTCGATATAGTCGCGATAGTCATCGGTCTGACGCCTGCCTTCGGCAACCTCGTCGCAGGCGGCTTTGCCCACCCGGCGCAAGACCTCGTATTCGAGCTCGCCCTCGGCATAGGTCGGGCATTGCACCATCTCCTGCACCCATGCGGGACTCTCGAGCTCCTCGGCCGCACGCTCCAGCTGGCGCAGAAAACGACGACGGCGCGCGTATTCGATCACGATGCCGAGCATACCAAAGATATAGGACACGCCGACCGCCACGACCACGATAGAAACGGGTGCGCCGGCGACCGTCAGCACAAAGCAGCTCAGCAGCACGCCGCACGTCCACACGGCGACGGGAAGCAGCGCGTCTTTAAAGAACTTGGCAAACGACATAGCCGGCCCCTAGACCGAATAGCCCTGGCCGCGGTGCGTGGTCAAATACCCCTTGATGCCGATTTTTTCGAGCGTGGTGCGCAGGCGGTTGATGTTAACGGTGAGCGTATTGTCGTCCACGAAGGCGTCGGAGTCCCACAGGTCCTGCATGATGGCCGAACGCGAAACGATCTTGCCCGCGCGGCTCAGAAGCAGCGAGAGGATACGCAGCTCGTTTTTGGTGAGCTCGGTACTGGTGCCGGTTAGCGTGTTGGTGACCATGGAGCGTGCAAGGTCGAGCTCCAGTCCCTTGTGTACGAGCGTGCTGCGCTCGCCCGCCGCCGCGGTGCGACGCAGCAAGGCATTGATGCGCGCCACGAGCACACGGGCGCTATAGGGCTTGGGAACAAAGTCGTCCGCACCGAGCGTCATGGCCATGACCTCGTCGATCTCGGTCGTGCGCGACGTGAGGACGATGATGGGAACCTCGGATTCGCGGC
This sequence comes from Collinsella sp. CLA-ER-H4, assembly GCF_040092395.1. Lineage (NCBI taxonomy): Bacteria > Bacillati > Actinomycetota > Coriobacteriia > Coriobacteriales > Coriobacteriaceae > Collinsella > Collinsella sp. CLA-ER-H4. The sequence goes on along the minus strand of NZ_JBBNLQ010000006.1, from coordinate 11,642 downwards.
GAACCTCATGGCAGATATGCTGGCCGTCCTTGACGGGAAGCGTCAGGTCGAGCAGCACCAGGTCGGGCGCGGCGGCGAGAATATCGCGCGAAACATGCTCGAACGATTCGCAGGCCTCGACCTCAAAACCGGCACGGGCAAGGATGTCGGCAAGCTCGCGACGAATGGGCTCGTCGTCCTCAACGATATAGATCAGCGCCATGTGTCCTCCCATTTCGCGTAACTTGCACCTTCCACACCATTATGCCCACGGCGTCGCAACGATACGACCCCGTGGGCACCTAATATGACAAAAGTGTTCGATAGCCTTAAGAGAAAATAGGGGCCGACCGGTCCTAAACCGATCGGCCCCATCACTTCGACCTCGAGCCTCTACTCGAGCGTACGCATGTATGCAGAGATGGCATCCAGGCCCTTCTGCAGGTCGTCGGTGTTATCGGAGTATGCATAGCCGATGCGCATGCTCTTGGGCTCCTCGAAGCAATCGCCCGGGGTGACGAGCGCGCCGGACTTCTTAATCATGTCGATGCAGAACGTCCTGGAGTCGATGTCGTAGTCGTAATACACGAGCGCAGTGGTACCCGCCTCGGGCTTGACGAACGACAGGTGCGGCTCGCTCTCGACCCACTTCTCCAGAACAGCAAGGTTCTGACGGACGATGCGACGGCTGCGCTCAAGGATCACGGAAGCGTTGCCCAGAATCAGCTCCGCCACCGACTCGCTGAATATGCCGGCGGAAATCAGGTTGTAGTCGCGATGCGAGAGCAGCGCGCGACGGAGCTCCGGGCTCTTGGTGACCGCCCAGCCCAGACGCAGGCCGGCGAACGACCAGACCTTGGACATGGATGCGGTGACGACGGCCTTGTCGTACAGGTCGATCACGGACTCGGAGTACTCATCCGTCTGAGTAAGCAGACGATAGACCTCGTCGCAGAGCACCCACGCGTCGTGTTTGCGTGCAACCTCGACAATCGCCTTGAGCGTATCGGTGTCGAGCAGGGCGCCCGTGGGGTTGTCCGGGTTATTGATGCAGATGAGCTTGGTATCGTCGGTCACCAGGGTATCGAGCGCGTCGACGTCGACGTGATAGCCGTTCTTGCGGTCGAGCTGAAGGATATCGACCTTTGCACCGCACATCTCGGGAATCGAGTAAAGCTGCTGGTAGGTAGGCTTGACGGAGACTACGTGATCGCCCGGTTCGACGAGCGTGGAAATAACCAGGGAGTTGGCACCAGTCGCGCCGTGCGTGGGCACGATATGCCCGGGTTCGACCGTCTTATAGAGACGCGCGACCCCCTCGAGGAAGCCGGGCTGTCCCTCGATGTCTCCGTAGGTGAATCGGCGCGAGCACAGGTTATCGAGCCACGCCTTCTTGTCGGTATTCGTAAGCTCGAACAGCTGGTCGAGCGTGAGGGAGTAGACGCACGTCTCTGCAACGTTGTGGGTGCACTTGGTCTCCCACTCGTTCATCCACTGCTCGACGGCGAAATCCTTGATCTGCACTGTCGTTTCCTTTCCTTGACTTTCTTACAGTTCCACCACGGTGCCCAGCCCCGCCTCGACGGCGCGGTCGTAGGCGATTTTCGATGCCGAAAGGTCCTGAACGGCGATGCCCGACGTATCGAACACCGTCACTTGCTCGTCATCCGAACGCCCCGTAGCCGTGCCAGCGATGACTTCGCCGAGCTCCGCTCTGATGTCCTCGGGCGTGATGGTACCCTCGGCAACCGGAATCTCCAGCTCACCGGACGCGACCGATTGCTCGCGGTCGTCGACGTAAACAGCGGCACGGGTGACAAGCGCCGAGGCGAGCTCCTGCTTGCCGGGCATGTCGGCACCGACGCAGGAGACATGCGTACCGGGGCGCACCCATGCATCGGGGATGATGGGCTTGGTCGCCGGCGTGATCGTCACGATGATGTCGGCCTCCGCCGCGGCACCCTGGCCGTCGGCCGTCGCCTCGATGGAATAGGTGGATGCCTCGCGAGCATGCTCGCAGGCGCCCAAGATATGGGCGACCTCGTCTCGCATGCGCTCGACGCGAGCCTCGGGCGCGGCATCGGAAACCGGCTCCCACACCTTGACCTCGCTCACTTTGGGACAGGCGGCGAGCACGCCCGCCACCATATAGGTGCTCATATGGCCGGCACCCGCAACAAGCAGTTTGGACGCATCCGCCCGAGCCAGCCACTTGGCACCGAGCGCAGCGGCGGCACCGGTGCGAAGTCCAGTGACGGCGGAGGCATTGAGCAGCGCCAACGGCTCTCCCGTCGCGTTGTCGCACAGCAGCGTGGTGCCAAAGATCTCGGGCAGCCCCTTTTTGGGATTCTGAGAGAACCAAGCAGTGAGCTTGAGACCGAAGAGGCCGCTTCCCGCCAACTCACCCGAGCGGATATCCATATCGGCCACGCCGGGTTCGAACTGCTCATATACCATCGGCCACGCAACACCCTTGCCCGTTGCCTTCTGGCGATATGCCTCCTCCACGGCAGCGATTGCATCCTCGATCGTCAGTACCTTGGAAACTTCCTCGGCCGAAAGCACCACCATCTGCCCCATCATCGCTCCTCTCAGCGAAAGCTTTACGTTGCTTCACTGTACGGTTTAGTAACGATGCCGCCAAGGATCATTTCTTGTTGGAATCTACAACGATTCTCAATCTGATTTTTCGTTCTATCAGCAGATATTTGAACTATTTCTCGCATCAAAGGCATACGGATGTGCGATTATCCTATTTATACCTGTACTTATTGTAGTAATTTACAAGGTGATGTTGATGCTATACACCATCTCGGACTTCTCGCGGGAATATGAGGGGTCGGTCCGCCTAATCGCTGGCAGCGATGGCGTCTCGTGTGCCGTCTCTGGCGTCGGGATCCTCGATTATGAACTCATGCCCGGCCTCAAGAACAAGTACCAGCGCGCCAACTTCAGCTCAGACGAAATCGTCCTCAGCACCTTCCTCTATGCGAAGGACGACCCATACCTCATCACTGAAGCCGTGAAATACCTCGTCGCCAAGGGAACGAGCGGTCTCATCATCAAAAACGTCCTGCACATCCCGATTCCCGACCAAGCCATCCGCTACGCCAACGCGCGGCACTACCCGGTCTTTCTCACGACCGACGACTCACTGTTCTTTGACAGCGTCATCTATGAGGTCAAACGGCATATCGAGCAGCTCGCGTCCATCGACTTCGCACAGCGCGAGATCGATGCCCTGAGGACAGACGTATCGCCCGAGTCCATCTGCCGACGCATTCGAGGCCTCAACCCGTCATTTCTGGACGAAGCGGTCGCCCTGTTCGCATCGTTTGCAGAGCCCCTCGACCCGCGTACGTTTTTGCAAATCGAACGTCTCTGTGCAAAATCGACCCTCGCCGGATGCCACAACATGCTGGCACCCTATGACGGAGGTTTATTATTCGTAGCGACAAGCGACTCGGAGCAGACGCTCGATGTGGAGCGAATCGTGCAGGCACTCACGGAGCTCATCGAGGCTAGCGGCATCGATGGCGGAGCGGAGGGGCTCGGCATCAGCGATATTCTGTTTGGAGACGAGGCGGTGGCGCAGGCGATCTCGCAGGCGATTTACGCACAGCGCCTATCTTGTCAACGAGCCGAGGGTCCCGTGCGCTATACGCAGCTCGGCATCCTGAGAACCGTGATGCCTTTTGTGGAAACCACGGAGATGCGATCGTTCTCGGAGGCGATCCTCTCGCCGATACGCGAGCACGACAGTGAGCATGGCAGCGAGCTGGAATCCACGCTCGCCGCATTCATTGAGAACGACCGACGTATCGAGCGAACCGCCAAGCAAACTAGCCAGCACCCGAACACGATTCGATATCGCCTCGATAAGGTGACAGCTCTCACCGGACTGAGCTACAAATGCGCCCCGGAGATGGAGCAGCTGTCGCTCGCCTACGCCATCGAACGCGCTCGCTCGCTTCAGTAAGCCCACCCCGCCTTGAGGTTAGGAGCGGCGGGCGCGGAGCTTTTCGTAGCCTTCGGCGAAGAAGGCGACCGTAGCGGCGTCGGCCTCGGCGGCGTCCGTCTCGGTTGCGGGGACCACACCGTGCTCGTCGCTCACCAGGAACAAGGCGCCCTTGAGCTGTGCGGGAATATCTACGCGCGCGACCGGAATGCCCTTGGTCTGGGCCAGCTGCTCAATGAGCGTCGCCGTGCCGCACAGGCACTCGTCCGCTGGCGCCACAAAGGCAAGCTCGCCGTTATCGACGGCGGCGAGCAGCTCGGGCGCCACGCCGGTCTCGTCGGCCTCGGAGCGGGCCTCGGCGGAGCGGGCACGCAGCGCCTTGGCCGACGTATCGGCGAGCGGCTCGTACTCCCCCACCGTCATGGCGGCGTTGCCGTTAACGTCGATCACCAGCATGAGCACGCCGTCGCGTGCGGTGTAATCGCCCTCGGCAAGCGACCACTCAACGTGCTGCTTGGCCCAGCTGAGCATGTTATGGGTAAGCGGCTCGCCCTGCACCAAGCGCTCGGACAGTGCGCGAATGTGGCGGTTGAGCATGGGCACCTTTTTATTGGACATGCGCCAACGGCAGACAAGCGCGGGCTTGTCGAGCGTAAACTTCTCGACCGCCTCCTGATTGGCGCAAAAGTCCTCGTACGCACGCTGATCCTCGGCATTGCCAAACAGCTCGGCATCATCAATCTGGGGCATGGTTGTACCTTTCGTGTTAGTCATTCCGTCCTCTTATACCAAAAAGACGGCCCTCCAAACGGAGCGACCGTCTTTTGCAGAGATTATTTTGTCCCAGGGCGGAACTTAGTGGCGGAAATGCCTGACGCCGGTAAAGACCATCGCAATACCATGCTCGTTGCAAGCCTGAATGCTCTCGTCGTCGCGCTTGGAGCCGCCGGGCTGGATGATGCAGGTCACGCCGTGTGCAGCAAGCACGTCGACATTGTCGCGGAACGGGAAGAACGCGTCGCTTGCACAGGCAAAGCCGCCCTTCTCCACGCCCTCGCGCTCGCAGAAGTCCTCGGCGCGCTCGCAGGCAAGCAGCGCAGAGTCAACGCGGTTAGGCTGACCCGGACCCATGCCAATGCCGGCCTTGCCCTTGGAAACCAGGATGGCGTTGGACTTAACGCCCTTGCAGACCTTCCAGGCAAACTCGAGCTCGGCCATCTCGGCGTCGGTGGGCTTGCGGTCGGTGGGGAACGTAAAGGTCGCGGGATCATCGGTCACGTGGTCGACTTCCTGCACCAGCATGCCGCCGTCGATGGAGCGCAGCTCCACCTGGGCGCCGTGGTCCACGCCGCCGGTGGCCAGCACGCGCAGGTTGGGGCGCTTGGCCATGCGCTCGAGCGCCTCGGCAGTGTAGCTCGGGGCGATGATGACCTCGACGAACTGCTTGTTCTGATCGGCAAAGTGTTCGACCAGCTCATAGGGAACCTCGCGGTTGCAGGCGATGATGCCGCCAAAGGCACTCTTGGGATCGCAGGCAAAAGCTCGGTCGTAGGCAGCCGTGATGTCCTCGGCAACGGCGGAACCGCAGGGGTTCTGGTGCTTGAGGATCACGCAGGCCGGCTCGTCGAACTCGCGGACCAGGTTCCAAGCGGCATCGGCATCCAGATAGTTGTTGTAGCTGAGCGGCTTGCCCTGGATCTGCTCGGAGCCAACGAGCGGGAACTGCGAGCTCGCGGTGTTCTCGCAGCCCTCGGCAAAGCGGTAGACCGTAGCCTTCTGCTGAGGATTCTCGCCATAGCGCAGGTCGTCGACCTTCTCCAACGAGATCTCGAGCTTGGCAGAGGTATCCGCCACGTCGCTTGCCTGGGCGGCAAGCCAACGGGAGATAGCCGTGTCGTAGGCGGCGGTGGTCTGGTAGACCTTCACCTGCAGGCGACGACGGGTGGAAAGCGTGGTGCAGCCACCGGTCTCGTGCATCTCGGCCAGGACGGCATCATAGTCGGCAGGGTCGGAAATGACGGTAACGCTTGTGGCGTTCTTGGCGGCAGAGCGCAGCATGGAGGGGCCACCGATGTCGATGTGCTCGATGGCATCCGCGAAGGTGACCTCGGGGTTGGCGACGGTCTTCTCGAACTCGTACAGGTTGACGACGACCAGGTCGATCAGCTTAATGCCGTGCTGAGCGGCCTCCTGCATGTGCTGCTCGGAATCGCGGCGGGCCAGCAGCGCGCCGTGAACCTTGGGATGCAGGGTCTTAACGCGGCCGTCCATCATCTCGGGATAGCCCGTGAACTCCTCGATGGGGGTTACGGGAACGCCCGCGTCCTCGATGGCACGAGCCGTGCCGCCCGTAGAGATGATCTCGACGCCAAAGTCGTCAACCAGCGTCCGTGCGAAATCGACGACGCCCGTCTTATCGGTAACCGAGATCAACGCGCGTGCGATCTTCACATCAGATCCCATGCAGTCCTCCTGTCTGGTACGCCGCCGTGCTCTGTGAGTCGGTGATACGTCGATCTGCAGCGCTCGCGCAGCGGCATTGAAAATACTGATTCAATGTAGCGCATCGAGCGCATCGATGCACCCCGCAACGGGCGCATGTGCAGAAAAAGTTTGCGAGCGGAGGGGATGGGCACGGCGCTGGGCACGGTGAGTTCATGGAACACAGGGGCACCATAATTTGATGCCAATGGCGTGGTAGAACTGTGCTCGATATGCATCCGCAAAAGAAAGAGGCACCATGGTCTCGCGGGTTCTCTACCGACCGTTTGATACCGAAGACTTCGACGCCATCGCGCTGATTCTGCAGCAGCTTTGGCATAATAATTCGGATAACGATGAGTACAACCGCCTCGAGGCCGCGTGCGACCTCGCCTATTGCCTTTCGTCATCGACGTTTTCGCAGGTTGCGGTGATTGACGGCGAGGCGCGCGGCATTGCGCTTGCACGCGCAGGACAGAACTCCGGCGTCACTATCAACGAGCATTGGATGGATACCGAACGCGCGCTGCTATCGCAGATGCGTGAGCTGGAGTCTGATGCCTACGCCGAGTATCTCTCGTTTGTGCGCGCAACCATCCGAACCAACAACCGCCTGCTCGAGAGCAGCCCGTTGCCGCACGACAACGAGGTCACGCTGCTTGCCGTGGATCACGATGTCCATGGCCTGGGCGTTGGCACGGTTCTGCTCGATGCCGCGGTCTCGCACCTGTCCTCGCTTGGAGCGACGAGGGCGCACCTGTACACCGACTCCAACTGCTCGTGGAAGTTCTACGAGCTGCACGGCTTTAAGCGCACGGCCACGCACCGCGCCAACCGCGAAGAGCGCCGCCACGACATGCCGCGCGAAAGCTTCCTCTACGAACTCGATCTAACAGCCTAAATCTGGCAGTTAGGGACGCTCCTTTTATGCCGGCACCCCGGGACACTCCTTGGCAGCAACCACACCTAGTCATTGGGGACGTTCTTAAATGACTAGTCGCTGGGGACAGTCTTGATCAAAACGGCCGCCGAAGCCCTCGTTGGCATCGCCCTATAGGGGGTCTGCAAATAGCTGTGGTCAAAAAACATCAAAAATGAGTACTGTTACCTTTTTAGTAGCAGCGCAATTCGGCTTTTTCGGGTCTCTTAGGCGTCTCGGCGCGTCGGATGAACTAACGTATCTCCCCAAATGTACAATAAAATGGACTCCTAACGAGAAATAATATCGTTAGGAGTCCATTATTTAGTACAAACAAATGTGACAACCTAGGCAACAGTACTCATATTTGGCATTTTTTGCCCACTGCCCCTTGCGCGAAGGTCCGCAGCGGAAAGTATGGCCCGTTTCGATGCACAAAAATGGGATGAATCTTCCCTGGCAACCGCCCAGAAAGATCCACCCCAAAGCAAGCGCTCGCTAGAACGTTCCGCCGCCGCCTCCGCCGACGCCGCCGCCACCGCCACCAGAGAAGCCGCCGCCGCTGCCGCCGCTCGAGCTATCGGAGCTCGAAGCCAGCTCGCGGATGGTCTCGTGGTACACATCATTGAACGAATCGAGCGGAGACTCGTTGCCGTAGTGATGGTAATACCACCAGTAGCAGGGGTAATTATCGTAGAAATCGTCGCTGTTGCGCAGGTCCGCAGGCACGGCCTCGGCCAGCTGTCGCAACACTTCTTTCGAAACGCCCAGGGCAACGCCCATCACCAGCAGCTTGTTCCACAAGATCAGGTCGCTGGGGATGGCCTCCTTCAAGCGCGTAAAGTCCTCGAGCCAATGCTTGAGCGCCTTGCAGCGAGCCGCCACCTCGGCGCCCTCCGGCGTAAAGCGGCGGAACGTAAGGCCCACGCCGATACCCACCAGCACAATCGGCACCGAGATAACCGCGGCGGTAATGTTCGCCTGCGCGCCATCGGTAAAGAAGATGGATCCCACGGGAACAAAGGCAATCAGGATACCAAGAACCAGGCAAAACACCATTGCAACAATGCCGTCCGAGGCAACGTACTCGCTATCGGCCAGCTTGCCCTTAACGGTGTTCTGATAGTCCTCGAGCTTGTCGCCCACGGGTGTAGCGTGCTGCTTGACGTAGTGCTGCAGCTCGTCGAACGTGCGCGAGCGATCGCCGTTCTCGTCAGGCTTAGCACCGGCAAAGAAGACCTTGAGCACCATGTGGTCAATGCCCTTGGCCGACTTCCAGCCCGCATCGCTCACCGTCACGCGATACGTCTGCTCTTCTTTTTCACGCCCCAACAGACCCTTCTTGGCCTTGGTCACGGTCGCCTGCTCCAGCTTGATCACACGGTCGTCAGTGAGCTTCATGAGCGTGGCGATATATGCCTGATCGGGCACCTCGTTCCAGCTCATAAGGGCCGAAAGCACGGCGGGATGGTCGGCCGAGGGCACATCGCGGAAATATTCGTCCTGGAAAAGCGGCTTGGGCTTGCGCTTGCGCAGCTTGAGCATAACGATTGTGCCGGTAAAGGCCACCGCCGCAACAACACTTAGCACGGCAAGTGCATTGGCAATCATGCGAGCGTGAGCGCGGCGGGCGTTAGCTTCGTCGGCCCATTCCTTCTCTTCGCTCAGGATCGTTGACATGCGCTCTTCGCCCGAGGCGGCAAGCTGCGGCACCCAGTCGCTGGGGAAGGCGATGCGTGCCTCGGCGAATTCGCCCTGATGCACGCAGGGAATGGTATAGGTGACCATGGGCTCGTCCTCATCGAGCGACACGTCGCCCGTCAGCGGACCGTGGCCCCATGCGCGGAAGTTATCGCCTTTGACGGCCGCCGTCCCGGCAGCGGCATTTGCGAAGCGCACTTCCATCTCGACATCGTCGGAATCCGCAGACCAACCGTCGCCCACGAACTTCCAGTAGAGCTCGGCGGTATCGGCCCAGTTCATAACCGCACCGGTCATGGTGTAGCTCACGTAATAGATCGCGCTGTCGCCGCTCTCGTGGGGGCTGAACACCTTAATCCTTACGCCGTCACCGGCCTGCTCGACCGTGTAGACGCCAGAATCGCCCTTGTTCGCGCTATCGACTTTGTTAAACGCGGTGTCCTCTTCCTCGACACTCAGCACGTCAACGCCCGCCGTGCCGCCCTGCTGGTTGGTGCCCGTATTGATCTCCCAAAACACGCCGTTGATGTCGTCGTCGAAATCAAACTGGCGTCCCTCGACAACGGTCAGCGATCCATCGGCCTCGACCGTGGCACTGATGTAGGTTTGGGTCATGGAATACCCGTCGGCACGTGCAACGGCGGGCAACAGCAGCAGCGCGCACGCGACGAGCGCGCAAATGGAAGCAAATCGCGCAAACGGGCAGCGCTGCCGACAGGTCTTGGCAACGGGGGCGTTCATAGGCACATCCTTTGTCTGTGATACCAGTAGCGTCATTGTCCCACGTTTGCGGGTTCATGTGACGAACATCTAGGTCAGCGGAGTATCAAACGGGACGAAAGTCACGCCCGCGGCCGGCACCTGGGGACGTTCCTTATCTGCCGGCAATCTGGGACACTCCTTGGCATAGCCCGCTCCGGCAATAGATACCACTTCATAGCTCCGTCACAGGTGTAGCGGCTTTGTGTGGGCGCGGCGTGAGCCGATTAAGCCGGCGAGCGAGGGGCATAAAGCAGTTGAGCGAAAACGGTTTGCCCCTTTGCCGTTCGCTTGAGGATCATGTCCCCCTTTTCCGCGGAAACCCCGGCAGTTGCGAAGAGCTGCCGGGGTTTCTGTCGTTTGAGGGGTTGAAGGGGCTGAGCTTGGGACGGTAATCGAGGTGTTGAGTCGGTGCCCGCCGCACACAACACGCAGCCTCGGCAACTCGCGAGCATCGACGACGCCCCCCACCTCACCCCGCGCTATACTCGTCCGCATGGATATCAAAACACGCAACATAGCAACGCCCGCCGCGGACGCGCCAGCGACGCCACCCGCCTCCGCCCCCGCGCCCGTCGTGGGCCGTTTCGCCCCGTCGCCCTCGGGCCGCATGCACCTGGGCAACGTGTTCAGCTGCCTGTGCTCGTGGCTTTCGGCCCGCAGCCAGGGCGGCAGCATCGTGCTGCGCATCGAGGACCTGGACGATCGCTGCAAGCGCCCGGAACTTGCCGCTCAACTGATTGACGATCTGACCTGGCTAGGGCTCGAGTGGGACGAAGGCCCCTACTACCAGCACGATCGCCTGGATCTGTACGAGGACGCCCTGCGCCAGCTACAAGACGCCGGCCTCACCTATCCCTGTTTTTGCACGCGTGCCGAACTCCACGCCGCGAGCGCGCCGCACGCCAGCGACGGCACGCCCATCTACCGCGGCGCCTGCCGAAACCTTTCTGCCGAGGAGGTTGCCCGCCGCAGCGCCCTGCGCGCTCCGGCCACGCGCCTGCGCGTGCCCGCCGTCGACGACCTCGCCGGCGACGTGATCGAATTCGTGGACCGCACGTACGGAGCCCAATGCGAGGCACTCGCCACCGAGTGCGGCGACTTTTTGGTCCGCCGCAGCGACGGCGTGTTTGCCTATCAGCTAGCCGTGGTGGTCGACGACGCCGCCATGGGCGTCACCGAGATCGTACGCGGATGCGACCTGCTTGGTTCCACGCCGCGCCAGATCTATCTGCAACATCTGCTGGGACTGCCCACACCGCGCTACGCGCACATTCCGCTGCTCATGTCGCCGGACGGCCGCCGCCTTTCCAAGCGCGATCGCGATCTGGACCTGGGCGAGCTCCGCACCCGCTTTGGCACACCCGAGGCACTGTTGGGATGGCTCGCCGGGCAAACAGGCATCGCGCCGGACACCACGCCGCGTACCGCCGAGCAACTGGTCGAGCACTTTAGCTGGAACGTCATCCGTGCGCACCGGGAAAACATCACCATAACGGCCGAGTAACCAAACGCCTTGCCGCTACGCAACATCCCAGGGCTGGAGCTCGTCGCCCAGGCGAACGATGCAGTCGTAGAGCACGGTGTGACGCTCGGCCGGGTTGGCGTCGCGATGAAAATGCCCGTAGTACCAGCGCTTGTAATCCAAGCGGTCTTCCAGCTCATCGAAAAATGCCGTGAGCCGATCGACGTCGGGACAATTCCAACCGGGTGCCGGATAGAGCGTGGGCGAAAGCATGCGCGTAGAGCAGGTGTGGGTGATTACGTAGTCGACCTTCCAACCCACGCTGCCGAGCTTTGCCCGCGCCTCCTCAAAGTTGCGCTCGTCCGGAAGCTCCTGCGGCC
>NZ_JBBNLQ010000005.1:0-124423 GCF_040092395.1 Collinsella sp. CLA-ER-H4 | reverse complement strand
AGGAGACGGGTGCTTTCCAGCACACTCCTTCGATGATGCCTTCCGCTAGTTGCTATGCCGGTTTCAGCCAACAAAGAATGTGCCCGGGCGCTCAGGTTCACCGTTAGCGTTGGCAACATATGAGATGATGCACACGCGCAACAAAAACGTGTACATCACCCTCCAAAACCGACATTTTTCGACATGTTTGGAGGCTGATGTACACAAATGTGAGTTCCCGCCCCGCCAACAACACCCTCCACATGTCTGGACTCTCTATGGCTGCGCTGGATAGACATCGCCGGAACGGGTATAGTATCGAAAGTTTTGTCGTTAACCAGCGGGGGAGTCCTGTGGGCATCAAAAAGAAGATCAAAAAGGAGCTTATCGGCACTTCCGATTACCCGTCGAATAAGATCTTTACGATCTCCAATTTCATCACCTTTACGCGCCTGATCCTCACCCTGGTATTTCTGTACCTGTTTGTGACGGATAACAACCGTGTCATCGCCATCGTTATCTACGCCGTTGCCGCCTCCACCGACTGGATGGACGGTCAGATCGCCCGCATGACTAAGACGGTCTCGTGGCTCGGCAAGGTCATGGATCCCATTTGCGACCGTGCGCTGCTGTTCACCGGCGTACTTGGACTGGTGGTCCGCGGAGAGCTGCCCATCTGGGTCTGCGTACTCATTATTGGCCGCGACATCTATCTGGGCATCGGCACGCTTATCGTGCGTCATTATCACCGTCGCCCCATCGATGTGGTCTTTCCCGGAAAGATTGCCACGGCGCTGCTCATGACCGGCTTCTCACTCATGCTGCTCGGTTTCCCCGTTATTGACGGCCTGCACCTTTTATCTTCAACCCTTACGGCCTTCCCGGGCCTCAACGGAAGCTCGGTGCCCCTCGGCATCTTCTTTGTGTACGGCGGCGTGATCTTCTCCATGCTCACGGCTGTCATCTACTCCATTAAGGGCGGAGTGGCCATTAAACAGGCTCTCGCGCATCCCGAGGACGAGGACATCGACTTTCTGAACCCTGAAATCGAAGACTGATTCGTTGGGGTATGATTACGTACGGTTCATTATTTGCGGCACGTCCGCGATAAGTTAGGGGTTGTCATGGACAACATGGTTAACAATATGCCTCAGAATGATAAGACTGCTGACGCTACCTGCGTATTCCGCGTGCCTTCAAGCGACGTCACCGTTCCCGACCTCATGGCCAACGTGCGCATCACCGCCCCCGTCCTGTCCATCGTCAAGGGTCCGCAGACTGGTGCCGCCTTTGAGCTCGAGGACGACGTGACCACCATCGGCCGCGATCCCGCGAACGGCATCTTCCTTAATGACATGACCGTTTCGCGCAGCCACGCGCGCATTATTCGCGAGGGCCTCGGCGCTCGCATCGAGGACCTGGGCTCGCTCAATGGTACCTGGGTCGACGGTGCCATTGTCAATGCAGCCCCGCTGCACGACGGTTCTTCCGTTCAGATCGGTACGTTTACGCTCATCTACCACGAGAGCACGCCGGAGCGCATCGAAACCGGTGAGTAGGGCATGGCCGAACGCAACTATCTGAGTATCGGCCAAGTCGTCAACCTACTTCGAGGCGCATACCCCGATCTTTCGAACTCAAAAATTAGATTTCTAGAGGATGAGGGGCTCATTACCCCTCATCGTACGCCTAAGGGATACCGTCAGTACTCTAAGGAGGACGTTGATCGTCTGGAGGTCATCCTGCACTTGCAGAAGACCCGCTACATGCCGCTCAACGTGATTAAGCAGCGCTTGGAAAACGCCACGGACCTGTCAACGCTCGCCTACGAGGTGGGCTTGCTATCCGATGTTCCGCTCAAGACGGAGCCCAAGGAGACTAAGCAAAAGCTGCATCCCATCGAGACCATTCCCGATATGTTGGGCGTCGAAATTTCGTTTATCCGCTCGCTCGCCGAGAACGACCTCATTCGCATCATCAAGAGTCCGCAGAATCGCGAGCTTGTCGATGGTCGCGATTTTCCGATCATCCGCTACTGCTCCGAGCTGTCGCGCTTCCATATCGAGCCGCGCAACCTGCGTCAGTACGTGTCTTCCGCCAACCGCGAGTCCTCGATGTTTGAGCAGGTGCTTGTGAGCATGCTCGGCATGGATACCTCCGATGACGAGCGCGACGCCAAGCTCGAGCGTGCGTTTAAGAAGCTTCACGACCTGACGGAGGGCGTGCACACCGCGCTGCTCAAGAACCGCGTTTTTGAGTCGCTCAACGCCGTGGTCGAGGACGCCGACATCGATGCACTCGATGAGGAAATCACTCGCTCCGAGTCCACCAAGGCCAAAAACGAAGAGACAGTCGCGCCGGCTTCACACGAGGATTCTCTCGTAAAGCCGCTCAAGGTCGTCGCCCCTTCGCAATCCGGCACCGTCACCGCGGGCAAGTAACAGCTGCCGCTTATCCGGCAACCCATTGAAAGGTCATGCAATGTACGACTTCGAATCTCAAACCGTCGACATCCCCGACTATCCCGAGCCCGGAGTCATCTTTAAAGACATCACGCCGCTCTTCGGCAATCCCGAGGCGCTCAAAGCCATGACCGATGCCCTCGCCGAGCACTTTGCCGGCATGGGAATCACCAAGGTCGTAGGTCCCGAGGCTCGCGGCTTTATGGTGGGCGTTCCCGTGGCCGTCGCTCTGGGCGCCGGCTTTGTTCCCGCACGTAAACCGGGCAAGCTGCCGCGCGAGACCGTAAGCCAGAGCTACGAGCTCGAGTACGGCACCGATTCAATTGAGATCCATGCCGACGCTATCAGCTCTAAAGATACCGTGTTGATTCTGGACGACTTGGTCGCGACGGGCGGAACCGTCGAGGCAACAGGTAAACTGGTGCGAGATATGGGCGCAAAGCTTGTGGGCTACGGGTGTATCCTTGAGCTTGCGTTTCTCAACCCGCGCGAGAAGCTCACGTCGACTGACGACGATGTTGAGCTCTTTAGCCTGGTGACGGTGGACTAGCCGTTACCCTTAGTTACTGGAAAGGAAGCTACATGCGCACAGCAAACACGCACAAAAACATGGCACGCTGCGCTGCTACGGCAACCCTCGCTTGTGTTTTGGGCTTGGGCCTCGCGGCTCCTGCCTACGCCGATACCGCATCCGACCTTGCCGCTGCTCGTACGAAGCTCGAGCAGATCGGTACCCAAACCCAGCAGATTTACGATGAGCTCGCCACGCAGACGCAGGCGCTCGATCAGACTGCTGGCGAGATCACGCAAAAGCAGCAGGAGATTGCTGACGGTCAGGCCAAGCTCTCGACCTATGTCGCCGGCGAGTACAAGACCGGCGGTCTGAGCCTGCTTCAGGTTCTAACGGGCGTTGACGACCTGAGCGATATGCTCAACCGTCTGTTCTACTACGGCAAAGTCTCCGATAAGCAAGCTCAGACCATTCAAGAGGTCAAGGAGCTTAAACAGCAGCTCACCGATAAGCAGTCCGAGCAGGAAAAGAACGTCGCAGCCACGCAAAAGAAGGTCGACGAGCTTAACGCCCAGCAGGCTGAAGCCCAGAACGTCGTAAACTCCCTGGATTCGCAGCTGCAAGCCGAGCTTGCCGCAGAGGCCGAGGCCAACGCCGCGCTGCAGGCCGGCATCAACGCCAGTACCGCCGAGAAGGCCACGGTGAGCAACGAGACTGCCGGTACGACCGAAAACACCAACAACGGTGGCCAGACCAGCAATAACAACAACCAGGGCGGCAACACTCCGGCTCCTACGCCGGCACCTGCTCCGACGCCGCAGCCCTCCACGCCCGCTCCAGCTCCGACGCCTTCTGTTCCGAGCCAGTCCGTCGATGGCGGCTCTGTTGTCTCGCGTGCGTACAGTAAGCTTGGTTGCGCTTATTCCTGGTGCGGAATTGGCCCGAACAGCTTCGACTGCTCTGGTTTTGTTAGCTATTGCCTCACTGGTCGCTATTGCCGCCTGGGCACCACGGGTACCTTTATGGGCTGGACGCGTGTGTCCGATCCGCAGCCCGGTGACGTTGTGGTCAACTCGTACCACACCGGCATTTACATCGGTGGTGGTCAGATGATTCATGCTTCCGACTACAACACGGGTGTCATCATCAGCTCCGTTGCCGCCGGCATGAACAATAACTATATCTTTGTGCGTTACTAAGTCATCTTACACAGCGTGTGAATGTGGACCTCGTGGCTTTAAGTCGCGAGGTCCATTCTTTTTTCTCTAATCTTGTACGGCTATCTAGTATTCAAAACTAGATAGCCGTACATTCAGTTTGCAAGATGGCTATAATTGTTGAAGAACAATTAGAAAGGACCCTCTATGAGCTGGGCACTTATCTCAGATTCAAGCTGTAACCTCCGCGATTGGCAACCAACCGCGCCCCATACCACCTTTGCATTTGCGCCCCTCAAAATTCGAGTGGGGGAGCGTGAATTCATCGATGACCTTTCGCTCGATGTTCATGAGCTCAACTGCGCTGTTCAGGCGGAGACGAACGTTTCTTCGAGCGCTTGTCCCAGCGTAGGGGAGTGGGCCGAGCTCTTCAAATTGGCAGACAAGACCATCTGCATGCCGATCTCTGAGGGCGTGTCGGGCAGCTACAACGCAGCAGCCACGGCTCGCGATATGGTTCTTGCCGAGGAGCCCGACCGGCAGATTCACCTAGTCAATTCGCGCGCAGCTGGCGGCAAAATGGACCTCATTTTCTTGCTGTTCGACCGCTATCTTGCAAGCAATCCGGATGTCTCATTCGAGGACGCTTGCGCATACTTCGATAGCCTTGAGCAGAGCAGCAAAATCCTCTTCAGCTTGTGCAATTACGAAAACCTGGCCAAAGCCGGACGTATCCCTAAGGCAGCCGGCGTCATTGCCAACAAGCTCAATATCCGCATTTTGGGCACGGCGAGCGAGGCCGGTAAAATCGAACTCGTCGGGCACACGCGTGGCGAAAAGAAGATGCTCAACAAGATCATCGATACCATGGAAGCCGAGGGTTTTACGGGCGGCGAGGTCGTCATCGACCATGTTGAGAACGAAGCTGGAGCCCAGGCGCTTACTGACCGCATAGTCGAGCATTGGCCCGGCTCCAAGACCATCATCATGCCCTGCAACGGCCTGGATTCCTATTACGCCGAAATGCACGGCCTCATCATCGGCTACGGCATGGGCGTAGCTTCGGGCAAATAAAGTCCAACCAAGCAAAAATATGGGCGGGACAAAGCGACAGATGGCTCTTTGTCCCGCCCATTTTATTCGTCGGCTAGCTATTAAATCCGTTGAACTTAAGATAGCTCATCAAGTAAGCCTTCGAAACGAAGGACGATACCGCACTGCGTACAAGCAGCGATTCACGCGTAACCTGATGTGCGGTATCGGGCACGGGAGTCTGCTCGACGGAAAACGCCGCACGAATCGATGCCTCAAGTTGATCGACTACATAATCGAAAGCCGTCGGAGCATCGTAGCTCAAACGCTGAATGTTAAAGAGTGCCTGCACAGCAGCAATAGGTAGCACCTGCTTAAAGATGCAGATAGCGATCAGGCGGGCAATCTGCTCGCGGCCATATTGCTTTTTGACCGGAGCAGGCACCAGGCCAACCTTTACGTAGTTATTGATCATCGATGGCGTAATGACGGGCTGCTCAACGCAAATGGACAGCGGCTCCATCCACAGCGCAACATACTCAATGACCTGGTCGCGGTAGAGCGTCACATTGGGCAACTGATTATAGCGCGGCAGACTCAACGTATTGAGGTTGCGAACGATATCGGACTCAATAAATGCATCGGGCAGCACAGTGGGCTGAATATCCTCAGGCTTAATGCTGATCGAAGAATCAGACATCGGAATGACGTGTTTAACGTGGTTCATAAAGGTCCTCCGTTCATATCTATATTGTATTCTACGTTATCTAGTTTTGCATACCACATAGCCGGCAAGTAAAAGTGGTTGGACAGCACATTGATGCACCGTCCAACCACTTTGTTTAAGACAACAACCTTACATAAGATATATTATCGTACTTATCAGCGTAGAAAAGCGTATGCGCTGGTAGCCGCTATGGCTCCATCAGAAACAGCGGTCACAACTTGGCGTAACCGCTTGGAACGGATATCGCCGGCAGCAAATAAGCCAGGCGTGCGGGTGGCCATCGATTCGTCGGTCAAAATACCGCCGTCGGGCGCCAAATCCACCAGATGCTCTACAAGCTCGGTATGCGGCTGCGTGCCAGCAAAGACAAAAATGCCAAACGAACCAGGATCAAAGGACTCAGAATAGGTACCACCGGTAGCGTTGTCCTTAAACGTGATAGTCGTGGGCATAGCCTCGCCCGATAGTTCGACAATACTAGTTTGGTACCTAACTGAAATATTATCTTTTGCGAGCACCTTTTGAACCACGCCATCAGGGGCACGGAACTGATCGCGGCGCAAAACGATGGTCACGCTGCTGGCGATTTCTGACAAGAACAGGGCTTCCTCGCAGGCAGCATTGCCGCCGCCGATAACAAAAACCTGCTTGCCACGAAAGAACATGCCGTCGCACGTCGCGCAATACGAAACGCCACGACCGCGATACGTATCCTCGCCAACAAAACCCGCAGATCGCGGCGTGGCACCCATGCAAGCGATAACGCTCGAGGCAACCGTATCGCCCGTATCGTGATGTACCGTAAACAGCGCTGAATCGGCATCGTAATCGATACCCGTAACCATGCTCCATGCAACCTGTGCTCCCAGGCCCTCTGCATGCTGCTGAAAACGCTCGCCAAGCTCGGCTCCACTCAGCAGCGGAATGCCCGGATAGTTCTCGACCTCATTGGTTGTGGCGATCTGTCCTCCCGACATGCCCTGTTCAATCACAGTCGTCGTTAGGTTGGCACGCGCCGCATAAATGGCTGCGGCATAGCCCGCAGGGCCGCCGCCGATAATAGCAACATCGATCGGCTGATGGGTAGTCATGAAGAGACCTCCTGTCGAAAGATTGGCGTTCTTTGCGCTCATACCCAAATTTAGACGAACGTGACACTCATGCACTACAATGATTCCTTGCGAAACTAAGATGAAGGGGAGTTATCGATGGATCAAACGCAGACGCGCGACGACGCTCCCCTGCTCACACACAGCACTCCCCAATCGGAACAAACCACGCTCTTGGCTCAGCAAAAACCTCTCGTGACCATCGTGCATGCCTCGGTCGGCTCGGGCCACAAGGCTGCCGCAAATGCGATTGCGCAGGCATTCGACCTTATCCGCGGCACCAATGGCATCCCCGAGGATGTTGAGATTGAAGTGCTCGATATCCTCGATTTTGGACGCATAAAATTCGACGGCAACAAAACGGCCGCCTCGTTTACCGGCGCCACGCGCCCAATTTATGACTTGACCTGGCGTTATACCCTTACCGGACACCTGCTTTGGGGCGGTGGCACGGCATGGTCGCGCATCATGTTCCCCGCATTTAACGAGTACGTTCGGACTCGTAGGCCCATTGCCGTGGTCGCCACGCACATCACGGCAGCCAACGTCGCCGTCGGCGCGCGCATCATTACGGGCATCGATTATCCCGTCATTTGCGTACCGACCGATTACGAGGTCGAGGGCTGGTGGCCCCATAAGGACACCGACCTATTCTGCGTGGCAAATGAGTTTATGGCCGAAACACTCCGCCCCCGCAAGGTTCCCGAGGCAAAGATCCGCATTACAGGCATCCCCATTCGCGCCGGGTTCGATACGGATTACAATCGTGAGGAAGAGCTAAAGAAGTTCAATCTCCCCACCAACAAGACCATTGTGCTGGTAATGGCTGGTGCCAGCTTACCGCAACCGTACGTTCGCTTTCGCGCGGCGATGGACCACACCCTCCCCTTCCTACGCAGCTTCGAGGACATGCACTTTGTCTTTTTGCCGGGCAAGGATGGCGAATATGCCACCCGCCTCAAAACGCTTTTCGAGGCCATGAAACTCGAGAACGTCACGGTTCTTGACTATGTCGATGACATGGCAGCGCTTATGCACGGCTGTGACCTGGCAATTCTCAAATCGGGCGGACTCACTGTTACCGAATGCCTGTGCGCACACCTGCCGATGATTCTACTGGGCAAATCATATGGCCAGGAAAAGGCCAACACCACCATGCTCACCGGCATGGGCGCCAGCATGCATGTCACCACCGCACGCGAGCTCATCGTGACACTGCGCCATCTCCACGATCATCCGGAGTCGCTCAAGGCACTGCTCATCAATGGCGAAGTGCTGCGACGCCCACGCGCAGCCGAGGACATAGCCATTGCAACCATGGAACTTGTAGGCAAGCCCCAAAAACGTAAACGAGCCTTCTGCCGCTTCTACTGGGGCGGGAAGCCCGCGCATATCCGCTAGCTTCGGACTGTCCGCTTGCCTGTGGGGGGCATATATATCATCCCGTGCTCAAACATTCTCGCTTCGCTGCGAAACTGCGCGCGGGACGATATATATGCCCCCCCACAGGCAAGCTGCGTTTACGTACTAGCACCTACACTAGATTCCCCTCCAGTAGAACCAACAAAGGAGAGACCGGAAAAGATAAATACAGTTAGCCGACGCGACAAAGAGACTAGTCCTTTGTCGCGTCGGCTAACTAGAATGTAAATAGTTTTTCAAGCGAGTAGCCGCCCGCCCGCCTCTCTCACATATCGTTCCACGCGCAGTTTCGCAGCGAGCGAAGCGAAGCGAGAATGTTTGAGCATGGAATGATATGTGTGAGAGGTGGGCGGGAGGGATACGAGCGCCCCGCGAGAATGTTTGAGCATGGGATGATATATAGGCGGGTCGGGCCGGTCAGCGGACAGTACGTAAACGACTAGGATACGCCGCTAGAACCGAAACCGCCGGCTCCTCGGTCGGTTTTGTCTAGTTCTTCTACTTCTACGAGATTGACCGTGGGGACTTCTTGGATGACGAGCTGGGCGATGCGGTCACCTTTGTTGATCTGAATATTGTTGGTGGGATCCAGGTTGATGAGGATGACCTTAAGCTCGCCTCGATAGTGAGCATCGATGAGACCGGGCGTGTTGACTATAGACAGGCCCTGCTTAATTGCTAGGCCGCTGCGGGGCTGGACAAAGCCGGCGTAGCCATCGGGCAGCGCAATGGCCAAGCCAGTGGAGACCAATCGGCGCTCAAAGGGCTTGAGGATGCAATCTTCATTGGCGCGGAGGTCAAGACCGGCATCTGTGGGATGAGCGTATTTGGGAAGCTCGACCGTGGGATCGAGACGCTTAATGTTAACGGTAATGTTGGACATGAAATCACCTTAGCTTGTCGAGCTCTTGCAAAAACTCGTCGACGTCTTTGAAATCGCGATAGACCGAGGCAAATCGAATGTAGGCCACCTTGTCGATCTTAGCCAAGCGCTTAAGCACCATATCGCCCAGTTCGTGGGACGTAACGGCCGTCAGCGTACGGGAACGCAGCTCCACCTCGATATCATCGATGATCTCGTTGAGCTTTTTCGTGTCGATATCGCGCTTAATCGTGGCGCGCATCAGACCGACCAGCAGCTTGTTGCGATCGAACCGCTGCTTTGATCCGTCGGATTTGATAACCTCGATGGGATCTTCGCAGCGCTCGAACGTCGTAAAACGATAATTGCACGAACAACATTCACGACGGCGCTTGATAGTGTTGTTCGACTCCTGCATACGGGAATCGACAACGCGGGTATGTGCTTTGCCGCATTTGGGACAGCGCATGGTACCTCCTCTTAAACGATAACAAGGGTACCATGCGACCGAGCCGAAATCTTACGAACGAGTCGGAACTTTCAGAACTACACCGGCATCAAGAGAGCCGCGATCGAGGTGATTGACGCTACGAATCATGTCGGAAGTCTCCTGCGTGGAAAGGCCATCGATAGGATGCTCCTGGGCAAGCGACCACAGGGAATCGCCGGACTGCACACGAACAGTCTCGTAGGTAACGTTAGCTACGGAATCGGCATATGCTGCATGGCGAGCAGAAAAAACTGACGTGGCGAGCACGAAGAACAGGGTGAACGCTACAGCAACAGCAACAATCGTCGAGGCCTTCAGGGCAACAGGAGCCAAAGCAGCGGACGCACACTGGGTGCGAACGGGTTTAGTGGCCACAGCCTGAAAATGAGAGCGTCCGCCCTTCACGACCGTAAAGGCAGGCGTGGCGGGCACCTCAAGTTTAAGAGCGAGGTTTCCCTGGACCATATCCGCTGCGTTCATTCTGTTCTCCTCTCGCTTGTTTTGACGAGAACTGTTTTATCAAGCCGCGGGGACAAAAAAGTCTAGCGCGGGAACGAGTGTTCGGTTATTATTATCTTCGAACAGTTGTTCCTGTCAAGCAAAAATAGAACATTTGTTTGGTATGGGTAGAGAGGAATCCCTGATGGCTCGCAAAATTACCAAGCGTCAGCAGCAAATTTACGACTTCATCAAGGAATATCAGCAGGAGAAGGGCTATCCGCCCAGTGTGCGCGAGATGGCTTCGGCCGTGGGCCTTTCCTCCCCTAGCACCGTACATGCTCATCTCTCCGCACTCGAAGCACGCGGCCTGCTCAAGCGTGACGCCACCAAGCCTCGCGCTCTCGAGCTCTTTGACGAGGACGGATCTTCCGTCTCCATCTCAAAATCCGAGGAGCCCACGGCGCCCCGCGGCACCGTATCGCTGCCTCTCGTAGGCCGTGTCGCCGCAGGGATTCCCATCCTTGCCGAGCAGAATATCGAGGATACCTTTACCATCCCAACCGAGATCGCAACGGACCAGGGTTCCTTTATCCTCGAGGTCCACGGCAATTCGATGATTAACGTCGGTATCTATAACGGCGACTACATCATCGTTCGCGAGCAGAAGAGCGCCATGAATGGTGAGATTGTCGTGGCCATGATCGATGGTTCTGCAACGGTCAAAACGTTCTACAAGGAGCAGGGACGCGTTCGCCTGCAGCCCGAAAACGACACCATGGAGCCTATCTACGCGACAAATCCCACGATTCTGGGCAAGGTCGTCGGTTTGATGCGCCGGTTTTCGTAATGCAAAAACGCATCACGGTCTTTGATACCATTCGCGGGTTTACCATGCTGTCGATGGCGGGATTTCATACCTGCTACGACCTTGTCTACCTATATGGTTGGGATATGCCCTGGTTTACCCAGACCATCTTCCAAGACATCTGGCGTGCCAGCATCAGTTGGGTATTTTTGTTTATTGCCGGCTGGATGTGTACCCTCTCGCGCAACAACATCAAACGTGCCGCTAAATATGCAGCCGCTGCTTTAGTTGTGTGGCTCGCGACGACGCTTGTCTCAGTCGATGACTCAGTGAACTTCGGCATCATTTTCTGCATGGCGGCGTGCACTGCCATTGTTGCACTTACGCGCCCGATTCTCGATAGGGTGCCGACGAGCTTGGGTATACCGATTTGCCTTATACTCTTTGCCTTCACCTGGAGCATTCCTAAAGCGGTCTACCCTATCCCCTATCTAGCTTGGCTAGGTTTCCCAGGTCCAGACTTTGTCTCCGGTGATTACTATCCGCTCATACCCTTCTTATTTATGTACCTCACAGGCTTCTTTGCCGCCCGCACGGCACAAAAAGCAAACCGTGAAGCGCCAGCATGGGCCTATGAGAATCCCATCCCGGCGCTCGCAAGCCTCGGAGGCCATGCACTGCCGTTCTACCTGCTTCATCAACCGGTTATCTTGGGCGTACTGGAGCTGATTTATTCCGTTCGGTAACGCTCAAGACGTGGTGCGATACGGGCCGGAAGCTTTGCCACAATACGAACGCCGTCCTCGAGGTATTCCTCGTGCAGAAGGGTTCCTTGCTCGTGCACGAGCGTGATTAACGCGCCCTCTCGATACGGAATATCGGCCGAGAGCAACACGTCCGTAGCGGCCGCTTCACGAGCGATGCGGTCGACTAAGTCATCAAGGCCCTCACCCGTCTGAGCCGAGAACAGCGCCGCCTCGGGATAGCGCCGGCGAAAGCTCAAGCGATCGACGCTATCGAGCAGATCAATTTTATTGAACACGGTAAGCGTCAGGCGCTCACCGGCACCAATCTCATCAAGGACACGATCAACCGCCTCGAGCTGACGCTCGTAATCCTCATCGGAAGCATCTACAACTTTAAGTATCAAATCGGCGCCGAGTACCTCGGAAAGCGTAGATTTAAACGCGTCGACCAGGCCATGGGGCAGCTTTTGAATAAAGCCAACGGTATCGGTGATCGTCATGCCACGGCCACCGGGTAAACGGTACGAGCGCGTCGTGGGGTCGAGCGTGGCAAACAGCTTATCCTGCGAAAGTACCTTGGATCCCGTCAATCGATTAAGCAACGTCGACTTACCGGCATTGGTGTAGCCAGCCAACGCCACGCGAAACGCCGGCGATTCAATACGACTTTTCGATTGCACATCACGACGTTGTTCAACCTGCTTCAGTTCACGTCGAAGAGCTGCGATCTTATTGCGAATCAGGCGACGGTCGACCTCGAGCTGGCTTTCACCCTGGCCAAAGCGCGAGCCAATACCGCCACGCGTCTGTTCCTTAGCAAGATGGCTCCACATACCTCGCAGACGAGGCAGCAGATACTGCAACTGTGCCAGCTGCACCTGCAAGCGGCCCTCACGCGTCTGGGCATGCAGGCCAAAGATATCCAAAATCAACGCCGTACGGTCAATAATCTTGACCGGTTCGCCCACGGCCTTCTCAAGATAGGACTGCTGCGAAGGCGTCAGGTCGTCATCGAAGATAACAACATCCGCATCCATGCGATGCACCAAGCCGCACAGCTCCTCGACCTTTCCGGAGCCGATAAACGATTTGGGATAGGGCTTGACCAGGTGCTGCGACAAGCGTGCCACGCATTGGGCTCCAGCAGTGTGAGCCAAGCGCTCGAGCTCATCGAGCGAACGGTCGAGCGGCCAGGCGTTATCGCGCCACTCAACACCAACCAAGATGGCGCGCTCAGGTTCAGGCGCCGTAGAGACCAAGGGAAAACGTGCCATTAGGCAGCCTCAATACGACGGTAGATATCATCAACGACCTCATCGATCGTAAACTCATCCATATCGAACCACACGATACGATCGTCACGCTTAAACCAGGATAGCTGGCGCTTGGCATAGCGACGTGAGCGCATCTTGATAAGATCGCGGGCCTCATCCATGGAAATAGTGCCTCGCAAGGCATCAATAATCTCTTTGTAACCGATTGCCTGCATCGACGTCAGTGCATCACCTAGGCCCTGGTCCATAAGGCCACGGACCTCACCAACCAGCCCCTGCTCAAACATAAGGTCGACACGCAGGTTAATGCGCTCATAGAGCAATTTACGGCTACGCGTCAGACCAAACCACAAGGCATGATAACGCTCACGCGGAACGCTGAATTTCGACTTCTGCTCGGCATACGACACACCGTCATCGTGCATCTCGAGCGCACGAATCACACGACGCACGTTATGGGGATGAATCACGGCAGCCGATTCGGGGTCGCGCTCGGCAAGCAGAGCATGCAGTGCCTCCTCACCAATGCGCTCGGCAAGCTCCTGGTAGCCCGCGCGACGTTCGTCCTCGAGATCACCCGAAGGAAAATCCATTTCATCGAGTGCAGCCTTGAGATACAGGCCCGTACCGCCGCAAAAGACCGGAAGACGCTGCTCGCCAAGCAAACGCTCGATATGCGCTCGGGCGTCCGACTGATAAAGCGCGGCAGAATATGCGACACCCGGATCCACGATATCGACAAGACGCAGAGGTGCAGAGTACTCCTCGGGCATCATCTTGGCCGTACCGATGTCCATACCGCGATAGATTTGCATCGCATCGCACGACAACACCTCGGACGATAGACGAGCAGCCAGGCGGTCGGCAACATCGCTTTTTCCGACCGCCGTCGGACCGACAATCGCTACGGCAGAAAGGCTTGCACCGGGAGAAATCATTAGCGAGGCTCGCCTACGACGGAGCCAGACAGATACCACGTCTTGGCGACATCAATATCAACATCGACGATTTTGCCGATGAGCTGATCGATGCTATAGCCAGTAGGAATCGGCGCATGCACCGTCTGGTTCTTGGGGCTCTTGCCCAGAAGGACAGCGTCGTTCTTCTTGCTCGTACCCTCAATAAGTGCAGGCACCACGGTGTGAAGCTCGCCCTGGTTATACTCGTGTGCCGTCGTCTCGATAACCTTGACCAGACGGTTAAAGCGCTCAAGGATAACCTCATGCGGGGTGGGATCATAAATCTCAGCTGCCGGGGTACCGGCGCGCTTGGAGTAAATAAACGTATAGGCCTGAGCATAGCGCACCGTCTCGGCAAGCGAGAGCGTCTGCTCAAAGTCTTCCTCGGTCTCGCCCGGGAAACCCACGATGATGTCGGTTGAAAGCGCAATATCGGGCATACGGTTACGAATACGATCGACCAGGCCCAGATAATCCTCACGTGTATAACGACGATTCATCTCTTTAAGGATGCGCGTGGAACCCGACTGAACGGCCAGGTGAAGCTGCGGCATGACAGCAGGCGTCTCGGCCATAGCATCAATGGTCTCGGGCAGCAGATCCTTAGGATGCGAAGAGGTAAAGAAGATACGCTCGACGCCCGTATCGCCCACCGCGCGCAGCAGATCGGCAAAGCGCGGCTTGCCAAAGAGATCGCGACCGTAGGAGTTAACGTTTTGGCCCAGAAGCGTAATCTCGCGCACGCCCTGACGCACGAGCCCGGTCACCTCGTCGACAATCTCCTCGAAGGGACGGCTCTTCTCGCGACCACGGACGTACGGCACGATGCAGTACGTACAAAAGTTGTTGCAGCCCGTCATGATGGGCACCCACGCGTGATACTGCGTCTCGCGGTGCCACGGCATACTCATGGCGTCGGTATCCTCATGCTCGTTCGTGCGGATATGACGCTTGCCATCCATAAACGCCTCGGCGATAAGCTCAGCCACGTGAGCAATGGAATGGGTACCAAAAATGACGTTGACGTTATCGACGTTAGTGAGCAAGCCCTCGCCATCGCGCTGGGCGATGCAGCCGCCCACGGCGACCACGCGCTTACCCGAAGGCGAAGGAGGAAGACTCTTGCAGGAATTGCACTGACCATACAGGCGCGTATCGGCAGCCTCGCGAACACAGCACGTCATGAACACTACAATATCGGCATGCTCGGGATCGAGCGCCATAAGACAGCCATAAGAATCGAGCAAACCACTCACGCGCTCGGAGTCGTGCTGATTCATCTGACAGCCGAACGTGCGGATAAAGTAGGTTTTACCGGCAAGAATATCGCGTACGGAACGCTGGTCCATGAGCTTACATCCTAACGATGGTATCGACGGGGCGCATAGGTGCTACAAGCGTGCAGATGACTCGCTTACGCAACAGGCTTAACGTCGTCCATAACGACGTTATCCATAGCAGCCCGATTAATCTGGTGAACGTAGATAGAGAGACGAATTGCCGTGCGCGACTCTCCGTTAATGAGGATGTCGGAGAACACCGGCGCGCAGGAGACATCGAAGCCGGTCGGAATCAGAAAACCGCGCGCGATGGCGACAGCCTTGATGGCCTGGTTGACGGCACCGGCGCCGACGCATTGAATGTTGACGGGAACGCCATCTTTGACCATGCCGGCAATGGCGCCGGCAACGGACGCGGGCGATGATTTGCTTGATACCTTCAGGCAATCCATGAAGAAACTCCTGCGTTTAAAAGTACGTTTTAACTGCAATAACTGTATCGTACCGAGCGGACTCGGTAAAGATTTTATTCCTCTTTGGCGAGATCGAACGTCACCGTGATGCGATCACGCGAAACGCGAATCTTAGGGTCGCCGCACAGATTGAGGTAATACCGGGCGGCAAGGTCGTTAAAGTCACGCTCGACAGCACGCGAAAACTGAGCCATGTCATCCTTGGCGATGCGAAGGCCTCGACGGTCCTTGGCAAGATCGACGGGAGCCGGCGCATGCGAGGTGGAATCGCGCTCGCGCAGCAGACGCGCGGTCACGCCGCGGACGGGCTTAATCTGTCCCGACAGAATACGGTGGGCAGTGCGCTCGGACATCTCGAGACCCAGCCCGGAGCAGATCCGGATAAAGTCTTCGGCATCCGAGGCAAGGCCCAAACGATCGATCACCGGAAGCTCGCACTCGTCGTCGATAAAGAGCAGGCGCGACGTATCGAGACGGCTCGAAGCCTGAGCGTACAGGGTCGCAGCAATCTCGGACGGAGAGCCCAGATACACATCGCAGCCACGCAGTTCCTCAAGGGCAAACTCGCAGGCTGCGCGAATGATGTTGTGAGGGCCACGAGCGCATACATAGCGACCGTCTTCGTCTTTAACCGCCTGAGGCCAGCTAGACTGGTCGGCTCGCTCGCCCAAACGATCGGTGGCAACGCACACCTTAAATGCGGAACCCAAATCGACGCCCGATGTAACAACGCGTGCCTCATCCGTGTTCTGCCTGATAGAGAACAGCGCCATACCACGACCGTGAACACCCCAACGGTCCATTTTCATGCTCTCGAGCTTGGAGGTAACACGGGCATCGAAGATACGCTCCTGCATATCCTGCGGCACACCCGAACCGTTATCCAGGAAGAGGAGGGTGCGAACACCCTCCTCCTTGGTCGTGGCAAGATAGACCTTATCGGCTCCGGCATCACGAGCATTACGCAGCATCTCAATGACAATGTCCTCTACATGCTGAATGTCATGCTTGGCCTGACGGCGCTCGGCCTCCGAAACGCGGAGGCGGACATACCCCTCGCCAAGGTTTTCCTCGACGCGAAGGTTGCCCTCCCCCGACATCGACGCGATAAATGAGATGAGCTCGTTCGCGTCGTTCATGTTATTTAGCGATATCGACGGCACGGCTCTCGCGAATCACGACGACGCGCACCTGACCGGGATACTCCATCTCTTCCTCGATCTGATGGGCGATATCGTGCGCAAGCACCGTGGACTGAGCATCGGAGATCTTGTCCGGCTGAACCATGACATGAACCTCGCGACCGGCCTGCATGGCATAGGTACGCTCGACGCCGTCGTGAGAGTTGGCAATCTCCTCGAGCTTCTCAAGGCGCTTGATGTAGTTCTCGGCCGACTCGCGACGGGCGCCGGGACGAGAAGCGGAAACGGCATCGGCAGCCTGGACCAGAACGTCGAGCACCGTGTTGGGGTCGACATCGGCATGATGGGCCTCGATCGCGTGGACGATAACGGGCTTCTCGCCATAACGGCGGGCAAGCTCGGCGCCAATGACAGCATGCGGGCCCTCAACATCGTGGTCGATGGCCTTGCCCAGGTCGTGCAGAAGGCCGGCGCGCTTGGCGGTCACAACATCCAGACCAAGCTCAGAGGCCATCACGCCGCAAAGGTCGGAGACCTCAAGCGAGTGTTGCAGCACGTTCTGACCAAACGAGGTGCGGTAGCGCAGAGCGCCCAGGGTCTTGACGATCTCGGGATGCAGGTCGTGGATACCGGTATCGAAGGCGGCCTGCTCGCCGGCCTCGCGCACACGCTGCTGAACCAAGTCGGCGGCCTTGTGGTACATCTCCTCGATGCGAGCGGGGTGAATGCGGCCATCGGCAATGAGGTTCTCGAGCGCCACACGGGCAGTCTCACGACGGACCGGATCGAAGCTCGAAAGCACAACGGTCTCGGGGGTGTCATCAATCACGAGGTTGACACCGGACACCTGCTCAAAGGTGCGGATGTTGCGACCCTCACGACCGATGATACGACCCTTAAGGTCATCGGAAGGAATATGCACGGAAGTGACGGTGACCTCGGCGGTATGGTCTGCGGCGCAACGCTGAATCGCCAGGGAGAGAATCTCCTGAGCGGTCTTGTGGCACTCGGCGCGGACCTGCTGCTCGGACTCGCGGATGATGGTGGCCGCCTCGTGGGTAACCTCGCCGCGGACCTTGTCGAGCAGCTCCTTGTGAGCGTCCTCGCGCGTAAGGTCGGCAATACGCTCAAGCTCGGAAGTCTGCTTGGCGCAGAGCTCCTCAAGCTCGCGAGAGCGCTTCTCGACCTGACCAGCCTGGCTGGACAGTTGATGCTCACGCTTGTCGAGCGCATCGTTGCGACGATCGAGCGATTCCTCGCGCTGCATCACGCGGTTTTCGAGCGTGCGAATCTCGCTCTTACGCTGCTTGTCCTCGGCCTCGGCGGCCTGCTTGTTCTTGATGATCTCTTCCTTAGCCTCGAGCAGAGCCTCTTTTTTGAGGGTCTCGGCCTGACGCTTTGCATCACCGATCAGGGACTCTGCCTGCGCGTTTGCCGACTGAATCTTTTCGTCGGCCTCGTGAAGACTACCCTGCTTGGCGGTGCGCATGTAGGCAATGGCGGCGATGGCACCCAAAACGAGGCCAACGAGCGCTGCAATGATAGGCATGCTCACTCCTTTTTATGGATTCGTTACACAGCAAAGCGAACCGTCCTTACGAACGGCTCGCGACATTTGAGTAATATGGGCGCAGCTTATGCGGGTCGGATACAGATAAACAAATAAACAAACTCATCACAGATGAGCACATATCACAAAGCAAATGACAGTATTTATCCTACGTTGAACCGCAACAACTGTCAAATAAACGCACCCGGCACGGCGCCTATCAAGCGGTGAACGGCAGGGGCGTACCATGTGCACGCTTACACGGCGCATTCCTCGCTTGAGGCATCGAGCCGCACCTTAACGGCATCGGCGGCGATGTGATACGAAAAGCCCTTACCCATCAAAAACCTGACGAGCTTTTCGAATGCACGCGCTTCGGGAACGCGACGTTTAGCGAGCAAGGCCGACGCACGAGCCAAGTCGTCATCCACGGCAAAATAATCCTCTGGATACCCGGGGATATCGTCAAGTACGACATGACGGCGCTTGAGTTCAGCCTCGATCTTACGCTGTCCCCAGCCGCGACGCTTACGCTCTTCAATAAAGTACGAACAAAAGCGGTTCTCATCCAAAAAACGATACTCGGTCGCTCGAGCAACTGCAAAATCGATCGCAGGCTGTCGAAAGCCATAGCGCGCCAACTTATCGCGCACCTCGCCCGTGGCATGATCGCGGCGCGAAAGCATCTCGGTCACCATAGTGAGCGCACATTTACGTTCGATAAGCTGCACAGCCTCGCGAAAGTCATCCCAATCACAGGGAAGGTCGGGGCGGTTCTTAACGTACAGGCGCGCCACGCGCACGGGAATCCAAATGGAACGTTCAAATCCGCCCTCGAGATCGCAATCGATATGCGCGCAGGGCTTTTTAGACGCATAACCGCTCGAGAACGAGGAGGCCGCCTTCTTATCAGGAAAGACGACCGTGGCCTCGGTCACCGTATACGACATGTCGGCATCCGCTACTCGTCGTCATCGTCGAGCATCGCGGAGCCATCGATGGCGTACAGTTCATCAAACTCCTCGGGGGCAGGCTGGTCGGTCAACTCAACCTCGGAGGGGGCATCATCGTCATACTCAAGGCCGCAGGCAAGGCGAACTTTGTGCTCGATCTCGTCGGCGCAATCGGGGTGCTCGCGTAGGAACGTCTTGGCGGCCTCGCGACCGTTACCGAGCTTGTCCTCGCCATAGGCAAACCAGGACCCCATCTTTTTGCAGATGCCGCACTCAACAGCCATATCCAAAATCGAGCCCTCTTTGGAGATGCCGGTGCCATACATGATGTCAAACTCGGCCGAACGGAACGGAGCCGCCACCTTGTTCTTAACGACCTTGGCACGCACGCGATTGCCGATAACCTCGTCCTTGAGCTTGATGGTATCGATTTTGCGAATATCAATTCGCACGGAAGAGAAGAACTTGAGTGCGCGGCCGCCCGTGGTGGTCTCGGGGTTGCCGAACATGACGCCGATCTTCTCGCGCAGCTGGTTAATGAAGATGCAGGTTGTATTGGACTTGGAAAGTGAGCCGGCGAGCTTGCGGAGCGCTTGGCTCATCAAACGAGCCTGCAGACCCACCGTCGTGTCACCGATCTCGCCCTCGATCTCGGCACGCGGAGTCAAGGCGGCAACAGAGTCGACGACGATGGCGTCGATGGCACCGGAGCGCACAAGCATATCGACGATCTCGAGCGCCTGCTCGCCCGTATCGGGCTGGGAAATTAGGACCTCATCAATATCAACACCGATGCGCGCGGCATAGGTGGGATCAAGCGCGTGCTCGGCATCGATAAATGCAACAACGCCGCCCATGGCCTGAGCCTCTGCAAGAATCTCGAGCGAAAGCGTCGTCTTACCGGAGGACTCGGGGCCATAAATCTCGACGATACGGCCGCGCGGCACGCCGCCGATGCCCAAAGCGGCATCGAGCGCCAGAGAGCCCGTCGGAATAGCCTCGACCTCGAGCTCGGGACCACCGTCGCCATACCTCATAATAGAGCCCTGGCCGAACTTCTTCTCGATCTCGGCCTTGGTGGTGGCGATCATCTCGTCGCGCTCTTTACCCGTCGTGCGTGCATGAACGGTACGTACGGGACCTGAATTCTTGGCCATGAATAGCCCTCCTCTTAACAACCTGAAACGATAATAAACGAACGGCTGTTCGTGGTCAACCGTTCAGATTCATCATATGTACCCGACCATTCCAAAACCCGACCAAACGCCGACCAATCACCGACCAAACGCTTGACCACGCCAATCACAAATACAGGTGCTCGAACAAATTTAGGCCTTATACCAGCGCAAACACCAATACCGTCAAAGGTCTCTATCTCCACAATTAAGGGGCCCAAAGGCCCCTTAAACCACGTCTATTCCATAGAATTGAGCACACGGACAATGCGTCCCAAAGCCTCCGCGACCGCACAAGCACGAACGCACGACCGATCGCCCTCGTAATGAGAGCGTGCAGACTCGACAACCGGCGCTCCACCATCGGCCGCGCGATACGCCCAGCCAATATAGAACGTACCGGCGGGGTCTTGCTCGGTGCCACCACCGGGTCCAGCGTAGCCCGTTGCGCTTACGGCTATATCGCTCTGATAGAGGTCCAACGAGCCCGCGGCCATCTCACGCGCCGTCTGGTGCGACACGGCGCTAAACTGATCGAGCGTTTCCTGCTCGACGCCGAGCACGCGATGTTTGATCTCATCGCAGTAGGTCACCGCACCGCCACGAAGCACCGCCGAGGCACCCGGGATATCGGCAATCGTCGAGGCGATCATGCCCGCCGTCAGCGACTCCGCCGTCGACACCGTCACACCATGGGCACTCGCGTGATCGACAATATCGCGCGCCAACTCCTCGTTGTTTGCGGCGATCTGCAAATAAGACTCCGTCATATCCACCAGGACCTAGACCGAAAAGACGATCTTACGGCAGTTCCAGAAGTACTGGGCACCCGAGACAATGGTCAAAATCACGGCGATGACGTACAGGAAGCGCGACACCGAATAGACACCGAGCAGCAGCGACACCGGCCCCAGCTGAAGACCGGCCATCGCAAAGACGCACAGATAGCCGCAGATAGAGACCATCGTGGTCGCCGTCTTGTACTTGCCGAGCTTATCGGCGGCAACGACTACACCGGCAGCACTCGCGACCATGCGAAGGGCGCTCACCAGCAGCTCACGGAACAGAATGATGAACACGGACCACACGGTCACCGCGCCAAAATCAAGGAACAGCAGCAGGGCCGAGAACACCAGCAGCTTGTCGGCGATGGGGTCCAAGAACTTGCCGAAATCGGTGATCTCGTTGCGCGAGCGCGCCAGATAACCGTCGACCTTATCGGTGCACGACAGGATCACATACAGAATGAAGGCGGCGGCTGCAAGCGGACCGTCGAAGGTGCTCCAGTCCGTACCGGCAACGCTCGCGTGAGACAGAGCCGAGACGATCATGAACACCGGGATAAAGACGATGCGAACGCACGTCACGATGTTGGCGGGCGTCCAAACACTCGTCAGTTCCTTATTGCTCTCGTTTGCCACAACGCTCTCCTACTCCACAACATGACCGATAAGCTCATAGCAGAAGCTATCGGTAAACTCGACGGTCAGAATATCGCCCACGGACGCCTCGCTGGCGTCCAGATGCACCGCGCCATCGGAATCGGGCGCCTGGAACCAGGCGTGACCGATCAGCTCGGCGCCGTCCTCAGTCTCTTCGATGCCATCGACGATCACCTGGGCGCGCTCGCCCACATGGGCCGCCGTGGCGGCAAAACCGAGCGACTCGGCCAGATCCATGGCCTCCTGGGCACGCTCGAGCTTGACCTCCTCATCGACCTGGCCCTCCATCTTGGCGGCCAGGCTGCCCTCCTCACGCGAGTAGGCGAAAACGCTCGTGTAGTCAAAGCCGACGGTGTCCATAAAGTCGATAAGATCGCGAAACTCGTCGTCGGTCTCGGTCGGGAAGCCAACCATGGCCGTGGAGCGAATCACAATACCGGGGATGCGCTCGCGAAGGTCGCGGAACAGATCCTCGAGCTCCTGGCGCGAACCGGAGCGACGCATGGCCTTGAGGATGCGCGCATCGCAGTGCTGTACGGGGATATCGATATAGGGCAGCACCTCAGGCGTATCGCGAATCGTCTCGATAAGCTCGTCGGTCATGCCCTCGGGCTGCAGATAGAGCACGCGGACCCAGACGTTATGCGGGCGCACAGCCTCGGCGACGGCACGCAGCAGCTGCGCCAGATTGCGCGGCGAGCCCTCGGCGACGTCCTCGTCGGCAAAGTCGGTGCCCCAAATGCCCGTGTCCTGGCCGATCAGCACGATCTCGCGCACACCGCCGGCAACCAGGTCACGCACCTCGGAGATAATGCTCTCGGCATTGCGCGAATGATAGCGACCGCGAATATAGGGGATCATGCAGAAGCTGCAAAAACGATTGCAGCCATCGGAAATCTTGACGTAGGCAACGGCACCCTCGACGGTACGCTTGACCTGCGGGATATAGGCCGCGATCTCGCGCTCCACGCCAAGAACGTCATCGATGACTGAGACGATACCGTCTTCCTCATCGGCCTTCACAAAGGCCGCGACCTCGGGAAGCTCGTCGGGCAGGTCGTCGCCGTAACGAGACGGCACGCAACCGCACATGACGATGGGGCAGGCGCGAACGCCGTCCTGCACCTCGTTAGCGAGCTCGAGCGTGGTCTCGATACTCTCGGACGTCGCCGAGGCGAGAAACGAGCACGTGTTAACGATAGCGATATCGGCATCCTGCGGATCGAATGCCTCCTCGTAGCCCGCGGCGGTCAAAAGAGAACGCATGCGGTCGGTGTCAACCTCGTTCTTAGCGCACCCGAGGGTGATGTAGAGCACGGAGCCCAACGGTGTATCCATGTTGGAGAGCGGTCCTTTCGATTGATATTAGCGGTAGTTGGTGAACTGCAGCGGCTGGCCGTAGTCCTGGTCGCGCAGGAACTGGATCACGGTCTGCAACGCGTCCTTCGAAGCAGAGGAAACACGCAGTTTGTCGGCCTCGATGGTCACCTTGACCTTGAGCTTTTGGTCCTTGATGTCCTTGTTGATCTTCTTGGCGGTCGCCTGGTCGATACCCTCGACGATATGGCCGAGCACGCGCACGGTGCCGCCCGACGCCGCCTGCGGAGCATCCCACGAGACAGCCTTGAGGTCGATGCCGCGCTTGATGAGCTTGGAGCTCAACACGTCGATAATCTGTTTGGAGACAAAGTCGGCCGGGGCGTTGATCGTAAAGAGCTTGTCGCCCTTCGAAAGCTCGATCGTGGCGCCAGAATCCTTAAGGTCATAGCGCTGGGAAATCTCGCGCGTGGTCTGCTGGAAGGCGTTGTCGACCTCTTGCATGTTGACCTCGGACACGACGTCGAAGCTGGAATCTTTAGCCATGATGTTTCCTTTCGCGTACGAGCGGCTTAGTAGCTATCGTACGAATAGTCGGTAGAATCGGTGGGCGTCTGACCGTCAGTTGCGGTATCGGCGCCATCCGTGGACTGGGCATCGGTACCGTCGGTGGTATCGGTACCATCGGTGGTGTCGGTACCATCAGAACTTTCACCATTCTCGGAATCAGTCGTCTCCTTCTTGGGAACGGTGATCGTCACACGCGCCACGCCCGAGGTCTTGGTATCGTAACGAACCTTTTCACCGTTCTTGGTAACGGTGACATCGGAAGGCTTGGACGTGGTGATCTCGATCGAGGACTCGGGCGTGTACTCCTGCTCAAAGGGGCCAGTCGCCTGGGCGCCATAGACCGACTTGCCGTCGACCTTGACCTCAATCCACGCGGTCTTTCCCTTGGCAACGGAGACCTTGACCTTCGTTACCTCGTTCTCTTCCTTTTTAGCCGTCGTCTTGGTGGCGTCCGAATCGGTCGACTCATCCGTCGCCTCATCGGTGTCTTCGTCCTCGTCAACCGTTTCGGTCTTCTTAGAAGACTTCTTGGTCGTCGTCTTGGTAGCAGCGGGCGTCTCGGGCGTGGTCTCGGGCGTCGAAGATGCGCAGCCACGCAGAAGCACCACGATGAGCACAATCAACAGCAGCGCAACGGCACCGATGCCGGCGTAGATGATACGCGGATCGAGCCCGTTGTTTTGAGGAGTACGTGACCCGCCGCGTCCACGACCGGAACTGCTGCGGCCGCCTCCCTGAGGCATACGACCGCGATTGCTATCGGGACGGCCGCGATAGCCGCCCTGGCCCTGAAGGCTGCGTTGACCCGAGCGGGGCGCAAGCTCACCGCGGCATTGATAGCCACGCTGGCCCGAACGCGGAGCCGAAGAGCGCTGGCCATACGGCTGTGATTGAGAGCGAAGACGCGGCGTCACCTGCGTGGTATCGGCATCCGCATAGCCACCGCGAGAGCGTCCGGCGGAGGCACCACGGTAACCGCGATCGGAATAGCCGCCGTCGCCGTAGCCGGCACGAGGGTCACGCGCTACACCGCGGGCAGCGGGAAGTGCACGGTCCTCGGGCATCGGCGTACTGCGGAACCGGTCACGCTGTGAGCGAATCTCCTCGCCCGAACCCGTCTCGGTAATATAACCGGCCTGCTGAGGACGCTGTCCATAGCGGGTCGAACGACCGCCCTGAACCATCAGGAAGCGCCCGTTGTCGACCGAGGAACGCGAATTGACGTAGCCGGCGGCGTCCTGAAAACGACCGCCCTGCTGCGACGTCTCGCGTTCGTATGCCATCAGGTCGTCAAAGTAGGCATTGACGACCTCGCGCGGATTGAGGCCCAAAAAGCGAGCATAGCTCGAAATCATGCCCTGCGCATAGCCGCGCGGCGGCATCGAAGCAAAGTTACCGGTCTCGAAAAACTCGATGATCTGCGGCCTGATTTTGATGG
Source organism: Collinsella sp. CLA-ER-H4 (assembly GCF_040092395.1). Taxonomy (NCBI): domain Bacteria; kingdom Bacillati; phylum Actinomycetota; class Coriobacteriia; order Coriobacteriales; family Coriobacteriaceae; genus Collinsella; species Collinsella sp. CLA-ER-H4. The sequence continues at coordinate 99,108 of NZ_JBBNLQ010000005.1, read as the reverse complement.
TGTTGGCGACCTGCTGAATGGAAAGGCCCATTCGGCGACGCTGCTCGAGCAGCATGTCACCAAAGCGTGCAGCCATCAGAATCCTCCAAACTCACGATCTTCACGTGCCATCTCGGCGTCGACAGACTCCAGCGCGGCAAGCCCCTCCTCGTCCAACAGGACCTCGCGCGGCTTGGAACCGTCGGGCGGGCCGACGACACCCTTTTCTTCCAGCATGTCCATAATACGCCCGGCACGCGCGTAGCCAACCTTCAGACGACGTTGCAGGCCAGATGTGGAGCCAAGCTGCGATTCCACCACAATATGGGCGGCTTCCCAAATGAGCGGATCATCGTCTTGCGGCTCGGCTACTCCGGTGCGGACAATGCCGCCGCCACCCGCCATGGACATGGAAGCGGGCGCCACGGCAGACAGAATCTCCTCGTGGTAGTCGGGCTCGCTCTGCGACTTGACGAACTCGACAATCTCATTGATTTCATCGTCCGAGACAAAGCAGCCCTGGATACGGCGAGGCTTGCCCCAGTCGACCTTGGAGAACAGCATGTCGCCCAAACCGGTAAGCTTTTCGGCACCCATCTGGTCGATGATGACGCGCGAGTCGATGCCCGTGGCGACGTTAAAGGCGATGCGATTGGTGATGTTGGCCTTGATGAGGCCCGTCACCACGTTTGAGCTGGGACGCTGCGTGGCCACGATAAGATGAATACCGGCGGCACGGCCCAGCTGTGCAATACGCACGATCGAGGCCTCGACATCCTTACCGGCGACCATCATCAGGTCCGAGAGCTCGTCAATGATGATGACCAGGTAGGGCATCTTTTGCGGCGGATTGTCGTAATGCTCAAACTCGCCGGCGGCCTGCTTTTCGTTGTAGGTCGAGATCTTACGCACGTTGAGACGCTCGAAGACCTTCAGGCGACGCTCCATCTCGGACACGGCCCATTGCAGAGCGCTCGCGGCCTGCTTGGGCTCGGTCACCACGGGCACATAGAGATGCGGCAGTCCGTTATAGCCCGCAAGCTCGACGCGCTTGGGGTCGACCATGATCAGGCGAACGTCCTCGGGAAGAGTACGCATGAGCAGAGTCGTGATGATGGAGTTGATCATCACCGACTTACCAGAACCGGTCGTACCGGCAATCAACAGGTGGGGCATCTTGGCAAGGTCGGCGACAACCGGCGTGCCCTCGGCATCGCGGCCGATGGCGAGCTCGAGCGGACCGCCCTTCACATAGGGCAGCACGTCGCCCAGGTTGACGTTCTGGCGCTTGCGGTTGGGAATCTCGATGCCCACGAGCGAGGTGCCGGGGATCGGGGCAAAGATACGTACCGACTGGGCAGCGAGCGAAAGCGCGATATCGTCCTCGAGGCTCGAAATCTTGCTCACGCGCTCGCCCTCACCAGGTTGCAGCTTAAAGGTCGTCACCGTGGGGCCGGCGATCCAGCCGACCACGCGGGCACTGCGGCCAAACTCAAGCAAGGTGGATTGCAGTGACTCAGCGGTCTGCTCCAACTCCTTGTCCGAAGACGCGGCGGAAGCCGACTGCGGGTTGGCATGCAGGATTTCGAGCGGCGGAAGCTTGAGGCCGTCCTCTTCTTCGCCCTCGTTATCTGCGGCGCCACCGTCCGCTCCCCCATCGCTAGCCGCAGCCGATTCGACGGCACTCGAGGCAGGCGCATCGGCAACCTTGGGATGCTTCAAGAAGTCGGGAATCTGAGGTGCTGCCGAGACAGGATTCACGGCAAACGGCGGCTCGAACTCGTCGATCTTATCGGGGTCGTCTTCCATCGAAAGCTGGCCGGTTACCTGGTCGCGCTTTGCATGGCGACGCGGCAGCAAAGTTGTCTTTGCGGTCTCAATCGGAGCCTCGTCGTCCTCGTCATCGCCCTCGGTGAGCTCAATCTCGCTATCGGACCAAGACGGGTCGGGCTCGCTTGTATTGAGCTTAGGCGCAGCCTTGCCCTTCTTGGCATGGCGGCGCGGCAGCAGCGTCGTCTTAGCGCGCTCAACCTCAACCGACTCGGACACGTCGACAAACGGATTCTCGTCCTCGTCGTCATCGTCCAAAACCGGGTCCACATCGTTGCCCATGACCGTGGTCACGGCAGCATCGTAGCCCTTTTGACGAAGAATGCTCAGGTGCGGACGGGCAACGCCGGGCACCGACAGGGCTTCGTCGTCACCCCACGGGCTGGCGTTGACATCGGCACGACGGCGCTCGGCAAAATCGGCCGCACGGTCGCGAGCAGAGCGCAGCACGCCACCCACCGAAAAGCCGATGATGACCAAGCCCACGACGACAAGGCCCAACAGGACTACCATCGCGATAGGCTTACCCAGGGCATTCTGCAGCGCACTCGCAATAAACGCACCGATGTAGCCACCCGAGGCGGACAAATTTTGCGGCGTGAACATAAGGTCACACGAGACACTCGTACCCGGCACCATCAGCGAAAGAATGGAGACGACGGCGATAAAGACCACGGCTCCGCCCGCAACAGAGCGCACGTTGAGCGGCGAGTCCTCGCCTAAAAAGAGCGTGGCGGCAAACAGCAAAATAACGATCGGCAGCACGTAGGCGCCCAGACCAAAGCCCAGGTGGTAGAAACCGGCAACCGCAGCCGTAACGGGTGCAGTCGCCGGCGAAATCACGGCAATGAAGGACGCAATCGCCAAAACGGCGATGACCACGCCGGCGATATCGCGGTTGGCCGAGGGCTCGACCAGGGGCTCAAAATCGTCGAAGTCGGTCTCGTGGCCCTTATTGGCACGAAGATGGGAACCGGCACCCTTAGCAGATGCCGGTTGGTTGTTGGCTTTATTGCCTTTGGCGTTTTGTGCAGATCCGCGCGCCAAACTAAACCTCCATGACGACCGGGATGATCATCGGACGAGTGCGCGTACGACTCCAGATAAAGTTAGAGAGCGAGTCGCGCACGGCCTTGCGAATGGCATCGGAACCGCTGCTCGTAAAGCTGAACTTGCCCTTCTCAATCGTCTTCATAATAGACGCGGAGGCATCCTCGGAGAACTGGTCGTCGATGGCAAACGAGACGCCGCGGCCCGAGAACTCGATGGCCTCAATCTTCTTGTGCTTGAGCGAGACGATGGCGACGGCCGTGACCATACCGTCATTGGCGAGCTTCTGGCGATCGCGCAGGACGATGGGGTCGGTATCGCCGATACGCAGGCCGTCGACGTAGACGACGCCGGACTCGACGGGCGTACCACGCTTGACGATACCACCGCGCATCTCGAGCGTGTCGCCGTTATCGAGGATAAAGATGTGATCATCCTTGATGCCCATCTTGCGGGCCAGCTGGGCATGGGCGCGCAGATGCACGGCCTCACCGTGAACCGGCATAAAGTACGTGGGCTTGGCCATGGCCATCAGGAGCTTAAGCTCCTCCTGGCTGCCGTGGCCCGAGACGTGGACAAGAGCACGGTTCTTATCCCACACGTCGCAGCCGAGCTTGGCCAAGCTGTTGACGACCTGCTGAACGGCTTTCTCGTTGCCGGGAACGGGAGTTGCCGAGAGGATGACGGTATCGCCCTCGTGGATAGAGAGCGTCTTGTGCTCGCCATTGGCCATGCGGGACAGGGCCGACAGCGGCTCGCCCTGCGAACCGGTGCACATGACGACGATCTTGTCGTCGGGCAGGTTATCGATATCGAAGGCATCGATGATATCGGCATCGTCGATGTTGAGGTAGCCCAGCTCGCGCGCGACGCGGGTGTTGGTGAGCATGGAGCGACCGGTCACAACGACCTTACGGCCGCACTTGCGGGCGGCATCGCAGATCTGCTGCAAACGATGGATATGGCTCGAGAACGAAGCGACGAACACGCGACCCGGGGCGTTCTTGATGGCATGCAGTAGGTTGGGACCAACCTCGGCCTCGGACTTGGTAAAGCCGGGAACCGTGGCATTGGTGGAGTCGGACAGCAACAGGTCGATGCCCTGCTTGGCAAAGCGGCTGATAGCGGCATAGTCGGGCGTGACACCATCGATGGGCGTCTGGTCGAGCTTAAAGTCGCCAGTGTGCATAACGGTGCCCTGATTGGTGCGAATGAACACGCCCAGAGCGCCGGGGATGGAGTGCGTCATCGAGAAGAAGTCGAGCGAGATGCCGCCGAGGTTGACATGGCTGCCGCCCTTAACCTCGCGGAACTTGGGTGCGCGGATGCGGAACTCAGAAAGCTTGCCTTCGATAAAGCCAAGCGTCAGCTTGCTCGAGAAGATGGGCACCTTGTTGTTGAGGTCCTGCAGCAGATACGGAAGCGAACCGGTGTGGTCCTCGTGGCCGTGGGTGACGACGATACCGCGGAGCTTCTCCTCGTTCTCCAGAACATAGGTGTAGTCGGGAAGCACCAGGTCAATACCGGGCTGGGAATCGTCGGGGAACATGAGGCCAGCGTCAACGAGCACCATGTCGTCGCCGCATTCGAAGACCGTCATGTTCTTGCCGATGCCGTCAAGGCCGCCGAGCGGAATGATCTTCAAGGGAGATGATTTTTTAGCTGCCATAGGTTAGTGTGGTTTCCTTTCTTCGAAACGGGTCTGGAACAACCGACGGGGCGCTTCTGGCAAACCGACCGCCGGGAACGTACAAACATGCATCGCAGAGTCGATGCAATAACCACAGTATGATACCCATTTGCACAACAACAGACCACTCATGCATCAAAGCCCCATCTGAACTGGTCCATCCCGACGGTTTCCCGTAGAGCAGGAAACTTCATATGCGGCCCTCCCGGGCGCAAGCAAAAGGGCGACCCCTGTCCGGAGTCGCCCTTGTTGAGCTGCTTATGTTTAGCTGTTACTCGGCGTCGTGGTGACGGCGGGGCTTGCGGCCTCCGTTGTCGCCGGGACGGCGCGGACGGTCGCTGCGCTCGGAGCGCTCGCGACGCGGACGCTCACGGCGCTGGAAGTGCTCGCCGTCGCCCTCGGAGGCACCCTCGGCGCGAGCCGGGGCCTCGGGCTTGTCAAGGCGATCGAGCGAGATCTTACCGCGATCGTCGACCTCGATGACGACGACCTTGACCTCGTCGCCCACGTTGAGGACGTCCTCGACCTTCTCCACGCGGCCCTTGGCAACGCGGGAGATGTGCAGCAGGCCGTCCTTGCCGGGCAGCAGATTCACGAACGCGCCGAAGGGCTGGATGGAGACCACGCGACCGGTGTACTCCTCGCCCGGCTCGGGAACCTTGATGATGAGCTTGATGCGCTCGACAGCCTGGTCCACGGACTCGCCGGTGCCGCCGACAAAGACGGTGCCGTCCTCCTGGATGTCGACCGAAGCGCCGGTCTCATCCTGGATACCGCGGATGACCTTACCGCCGGAACCGATGACGTCGCGGATCTTGTCGGTCGGAACCTGGATGGAGACGATGCGCGGAGCGGTGCTGCGCGTGGTGTGGCGCGGCTCGGGGATCACATCGAGCATCTTCTGCAGGATGAAGGCGCGACCCTCCTTGGCCTGCTGCAGAGCGCGGGCCAGGATGTCGAAGGTGAGGCCGGTGGCCTTGTTGTCCATCTGCAGGGCGGTGATGCCCTCGGTGGTGCCGGTGACCTTAAAGTCCATGTCGCCCAGGAAGTCCTCGAGACCCTGGATGTCGGACAGGACCACGGTCTTGCCCTCCTCCTGGATCAGGCCCATGGCGATACCGGAGACCGGGCGCTTAATGGGCACGCCGCCGTCCATAAGGGCGAGCGTGGAGCCGCAGGTCGAAGCCATCGAAGAGGAGCCGTTGGACTCCATGACCTCGGAGACGACGCGGATGGCGTAGGGGAACTCGTTCTCGTCGGGAAGCACCGGAAGCAGAGCGCGCTCGGCCAGATTGCCATGGCCGATCTCGCGGCGCTTGGGGCTGCCCATGCGGCCGGTCTCGCCGGTGCAGAAAGGCGGGAAGTTGTAGTGGTGCATGTAGCGCTTGCCCTCGGTGGGCTCGATGGTATCCAGACGCTGGCCCTCGTTGAGCATGCCGAGCGACAGGACGGAGAGCACCTGGGTCTGGCCACGCTGGAACAGGCCGGAGCCGTGAACGAGCGGCAGGTAGTTGTCCTTCACCATGATGGGACGGATCTCGTCGGCGGCACGGCCGTCGACGCGCTCACCGGTCTCGACGACCATGGTGCGCATGGCCTTCTTCTCGAGCTTCTTGAGCGCCACGGGGATCTCGCGCTCCCAAGCGGCCTGCTCCTGCTCGGTAAACTCGGCACGGATGGACTCCTTCAGAGCCTCGACCTTGCCGATACGGGAGAGCTTGTCGGCGTCGCGAAGGGCGGCTGCCATCTCGTCGTAGTGGGCGAAGATGCGCTCCTGGACCTCCTCGACGGGCTGGTCGAGCGGGTACTCCTTCTTGACGATGGGGCCGTTGACCTGCTCCCACTCGGCAACGAACTCGTCCTGAGCCTGGCAGAAAGCAGCAAGGGCCTCCTGGCCAAACTTCATGGCGGCGAGCATGTCGTCCTCGGAGATCTCCTCGGCGCCGGCCTCGACCATCGAGATGAAGTCGGCAGAGCCGCCCAGCTCCAGGTCCAGATCGGAGTTCTCGCGCTCCTCGTAGGTGGGGTTGACGATAAACTCGCCGGTCTCCACGTTACGGCCGATGCGCACGCAGGCAAGCGGACCCTCGAAGGGCACGCCGCCGAGCGTCATGGCCAGAGAAGCACCCATGACGTTGATGACGTCGAAGGGGTTGACCTGGTCGGCGACGAGCGAGGTGGCGACGATGTGCACCTCGTTGCGGAAGCCATCCGGGAAGCTCGGGCGAATCGGACGGTCGATCATGCGCGCGGTGAGCGTAGCCTTCTCACTGGGACGGCCCTCACGCTTGAGGTAGCCACCCGGGATGCGGCCGGCGGCGTACATCTTCTCGTTGAAGTCGACGGTCAGCGGGAAAAAGTCGTAGTTCTTACGCTCCTTGGAGACGACCACGGTGTCGAGCATCGTGGTGTCACCCTGCTTGACCAGGCAGGCGCCGGTGGCCTGCTTGGCAAGCTCGCCCGACTCAAAGGTGTAGGTCTTGCCGTACAGCTCAAAGGTCTTGGATACGAGTGTCATTGTTCTCCTTTACCCCGCAGACCCCTTGCCTGCGGGCTTCTCATGTGACGCGGGCCCCCTGCCCCCGCCACGCTTCAGAGCGTGATTGTTCGCGCCCTTACACAAAAAGAGCGCCCCGCTGCGCAGGACGCTCTTAGCATGTACAAATCCTACTGGATGTTGTCGCGGATGCCCAGAGCCTTGATGAGCTCACGGTACTCGACGATGTCGTTCTTCTTGATGTAGGAGAGAAGACGACGACGACGGCCGACGAGCATGAGCAGGCCACGACGGGTGTGGAAGTCCTTCTGGTGGGACTTCATGTGCTCGGTCAGCTCCTTGATGCGCTCGGACAGGATGGCGACCTGAACCTTGGGGTTGCCGGTGTCGACCGGGGTGTTACCGAACTGGGCAGTCAGCTCCGCCTTGCGCTCTTTGGAAACAGTCATTGTTTCACCTTTCGTTTTACGTCGCCCGCGGGCGACTCGATTCGCCTCGGACTGGGAAGCCGCCGGTGGAGCGAGCAACCAAGGTCGAGGTACCAACAGGTCGGCATGATACCACAAGCAGCCCGCGCCTGCGCATCATCACCGACCCAACATGAATTCCATCGCACGGAGGCGTTGATCGGTGTGCGTCGCAGCCCACACATGCGAAAGCCCGAGCAGGAATGCCGCCGTATGCGGGTCGATTCGCTCGGCCATGAGCGCATCGAAGGTCATGGACATGAGGGCGCGCAGCCATGCTGTCTCACCGGTCGACACCAGTTCGGCACCTGGAACGCTCGACGCGCACGACCCGCACATGAGACCGCCCGCCTGGGGTGAAAAATACGACAGCATGGGGTCTCCGCACAGCACGCAGGCCGAAAAATCGGGTCGATAGCCAACGTGCGACAGCAGCTTAAAGACATATGCCGCCACAAGTAGGTCCATATGCGCCGTGTCAAGCCCGCTGCCCACCAGGGCAAGCGCTCGCTGCGTGATGGCAAAGGTAAACGGGTCCTCGGCGTCCTCGAACGAGCACACGCGCGCAACCTCGGCGATCGCGCTTGCGGCGCAGGTCGTCTCGTAATCGGGCGCAGCGCCGAGCGGCGCCTCCATAAGCTCGGCCTGGGAAACCACGTCGAGTGACCGTCCATGTGCGAGCAGCATATCGACCGTACAGAACAGCTCGCAGCGCGCAGCCAGGCGTCCGCCGGGTTTGCGGGCGCCCTTTGCCACGGCACGAACCTGCCGCCCCCGCTCGTCAAGCATCGTCAAGATCAGGTCGGTCTCTTTGAGCTTCGTCTTGTCGAGGACGAGCACCTTGGTGCGATATGTCCGGGAGCCTGCCATGCGCGCCGCGCGTCCTTAGTCCTCGGCGTTGTAGCCAAAGCGGCGAATCTGGGCCTCGTCGTCACGCCAGCCGGCCTTGACCTTCACGTCCAGCTCCAAAAAGACCTGCGTGCCAAAAATGCGTTCAAGATCGCGTCGGGCGTCGATACCGATATGCTTGATCATCTCGCCGCCCTTGCCGATGATGATGCCCTTTTGGCCCTCGCGCTCGACGTAAATGGTGGCGTGCACGCGCAGCACCTTCTTGGTCTGCTCGAGCGCATCGCAGATCACGCCAACGGAGTGCGGAATCTCATCACGGGTGCGGCGCAAGACCTTCTCGCGCACAAACTCGGCAACGAGCGTCTCATCGGAAGCGTCAGTACCCATGTCCTCGGGGAACCAACGCGGACCCTCAGGCAAAAAGTGCGCAACGGTCTCTATAAAGGCATCGACGTTGAAGTTCTTAACCGACGACGTCACAATCTCGTCGTCATATTCCATAAGCTCGTGGGCAGCCTTAAGCTGCTCCATGACCTGTGCGGGGTCGGCCTCATCGGCCTTGGTGAGCACCAGGACCTTCTTGCAACGAGCGCATCTGACACGCTCGGCAACCCAGGCGTCTCCCCTGCCGATGGGCTTGGTGGCATCAATCAAAAACGCGACGACGTCGACATCGTTCAACTCGAACAGTGCGCTCTTGTTGAGCTCGGACCCCAGGCCGTCCTTGGGCTTATGAATACCCGGGGTATCGACAAAGACCAGCTGGTAGCCGGGACGGTTGACGACGGCGCGCATGCGACGGCGGGTCGTCTGTGCCACCGGCGAGGTGATGGCGACCTTTTTGCCATAGCAGGCGTTGAGCAGCGTGGACTTGCCGGCGTTGGGGCGTCCGACCAGGGCTACGAAGCCGCTGCGAAAACCGGGTTCAACGTCGCCAAAGCCCGCGAGGCTATCGTCCTCGTCGCACAGGGCGTCGAGCTCCTCGTCGCTCATGCCCTCAAACGGATCGAATTCCTCGACTTCCTCGTATGCTTCGGCCGCTTCGGCATCCGCCGCATCCAGGACCTCGTCGTCCAAAATTTCATCGATAGGCTGCATAGTGTCGGACATGAAAATCCCTTTCTAGATAAAGCCGAGCGCGTGGGCAAATACCAGCAAGCCCACAATCGCGGCGGTGATGGAAAGAACGTATACGGAGGCGGCGGCGATATCCTTCGCGCGCTTTGCCAGCGGATGGAGCTCCTGGGTCGCCAGATCGACAATCGCCTCCATGGCGGTGTTGCATAGCTCGCCGTGAATCACCAGGCCACAACAGATGATAATCGTGGCCCACTCGGCAATGTCGAGCCCCACGATGCAGCCGGCAATGACGGTGCACACGCCCGCAACGAGCATGACCTTAATATTGCGCTCGGTCTTGACGGCGGTGACGAAGCCCTCCATGCCGTAGGAGAACGACTTTAAGAAGGACGGATGGTCCTTGTTCGATCCGGGAATCATAGACGGCTCCTAGTCGTGGGCGTGGTTGGTGATGGGGCCGACGTGGACCAGCTTGGGGTCCTCGCCGCGCTCGAGCGCCAGATCGCGCAGGATGGCGTCCTCGCGGGCCTCCATGACCTCGGCCTCGTCGTCCTCGATATGGTCATACCCCAGCAGGTGCAGCATGCCATGCACGAGCATCAGGCGGCACTCGTCGGCAGGGGCATTGCCAAAGCCGGGGGCCTGACGGGCAATGACTTGCGGGGCCAGGATGATATCGCCAAGCTCAAGCGTCTCGTCGGCGGGAATATCCTCGTCAAAGGCCGAGTCGCATTCAAACGAGAGGACATCGGTGGTGCGGTCGATACCGCGCCACTCGTGGTTGAGCTCGTGCATCTCGTCCTCGTCGACATACGAAAGGGAAATCTCGACTTCACGCTCAACGCCTTCGGCGGCAAGCACGACCTCGCAGATGTGTTCTACCTCCTGCGCGTCGAGCAGCGTATCGAGCTCGGCATCGTTGCTGATCAATACACTCAACGGGACTCCTTTCGGTCGCGCGGGCGCTGCTCGCGCACGTCATCATAAGCATCATATGCCTCGACGATACGTCCCACCAGGGCATGGCGCACCACGTCGGCACGCTCGAGGTGAGAAAATGCGACATCGTCGACACGGCCCAAAATCTTCTCGACATCCGCCAAGCCACCACGACGGCCCACCAGGTCACGCTGGCTCAGGTCGCCGGTAATCACAAACTTGGAGTTAAAGCCCAGGCGCGTCAGAAACATCTTCATCTGCTCGGGCGTGGTATTTTGGGCCTCGTCGAGCACCACGAAGGCGTCGCTCAGCGTGCGGCCGCGCATGTAGGCAAGCGGGGCGATCTCGATCACGCCGCGCTCCATGAGCTCATCGGTGCGCTCGCGATCCATCATGCAAAATAGGGCGTCGTAGAGCGGGCGCATGTACGGATCGATCTTTTCCTCGAGGGTGCCGGGCAAAAAGCCCAGGTTCTCCCCCGCCTCGACAACCGGACGCGTCAAGATCAGACGGCCCACCTCGTGACGCTTGAGTGCGGCAACAGCGAGCGCCATGGCCAGATAGGTCTTACCGGTACCGGCAGGACCCAAGCCAAACGTGATGGTATTTGAGCGGATGGCATCCACATAGCGCTTTTGACCGAGCGTCTTGGGGCGAATGACGCGACCGCGATACGAAAGCAGCACGTCATCGCGAAGCGACGTAGCCTCGTGCTCACCGTCGCGCAAGACGGCCAGGCAGCGAGAGACATCGTCGGCAGAAAGCGTGCGCCCGGAAGCAGCCTCACGAAAGGCATGTTCGAAAAAACGCGCGACCAGTTCGACCTCGTCCGGGTCACCGCTCACGGCGATGCTGTCGCCACGGGCGACCACGTGGGCGCGAACTGAGCTCTCCAGCGCACGAAGGACGCCGTCGCCGGCACCCAAAACGCGCGAGGGGTCAATACCCTCGGGAACGGTAAGTCTAATCTTCGAGGCTTCCATGAACCTCCCTGCGTGCATGGACCAAGCCGGAATCATCGACTCCGATGATAGCAACATCGAGCAGGCACGGGGCTGTAAGTCCACAGGTATCGTCAAGACGGGCATGATGGAACGAGCCAAGCGTCAGGTTGTCACCATACTCGAGCACGGCACGCTCGACCGTGCCCACGCGACGACGAGCGTCGGCAATAGCGAGCTCCTGTGCGGCGGCCCGCATACGGCGGCTGCGCTCGGCCATAACCTCGGGTGGCACCTGGTCGGGCATGTCGGCAGCAAGGGTACCGGGACGCTTGCTGTAGCGGAACACGTGCATACGCGAGAAACCCACACGGCGGCACAGCGCCAGCGACTCCTCGAACTCCTCGTCCGTCTCACCAGGAAAACCGACGATGACATCGCACGAAAGGGACGCCTGGGGCAAGTTGGCGCGAATCATACGCACCGTGTCCTCAAAGGCCTCGGCGCTATAGGGACGGCCCATGCGATGCAGGGTCGCCGTGCAGCCGGACTGCACGGGCAGGTGCAAAAACGGGGCGATACGCTGCGGGTAGCGCGCCATAACCTTAAGCAGGCGCTCGGAGATATCCATGGGCTCGACCGAGGAAATGCGCACATGCGGAATAGACGTGCGCTCCATGATGGCCTCGAGCAGCTCATCGATTTCGACGTGCTCGTCGGTCGCGCTCTTGCCATCGTAGGCACCCAGGTTCACACCGGCCAGCACCACCTCGGGCACGCCGGCCTCCTGGGCCTCGCGAACTTGCTCGAGCACGGACTCGACGGGCACGGAGCGCTCGGGGCCGCGCGCCTTCCACACAATGCAATAGGTGCAGCGATGGTTGCAGCCATCCTGAATCTTCACGCCCAGGCGAGAGCGACCGAGCGCATCGACCACCTCGCCATCGCTGCAGGCGGGAACGCTATCGGACTCAACACCCAGCACCTCGCAAACACGTTCGGCGACATCTATCTTGGACGGCTCGGCAATCACGCGATCCGAAAGCTCCGACAGCTCCTCGGGATGCAAATTGACCACGCATCCGGTCACGACCACATAGGGCTCGTTTGGATGGGCCAGCGCATGACGGACGGCCTTACGGGTCTTAGCCTCGGCCTCGCCCGTAACGGCACAAGTGTTAATGACGATCAGATCGGCATCCTGGGGCTCCACAATAGCAAAGCCCAAGCGCATAAGATCGGCAGTGATACGGTCAGACTCAACCCGGTTGACACGGCAGCCGAGGTTGACGACGGAAATATGGGGTGCGAGCACGCGGGCTCCTTAATCGAGGATATCGTCGAGGGCACTCTTGATACGGTCGGTCACCGACTTCTTACCAGAAGCGACGTCATCGCCCATCTCATCGGCAAAAGCACGGAGCAGCTCGCGCTGCTTATTGGAAAGATTGGTGGGAACGACCATGCGCAGTTGCACGATCAGGCGGCCACGCGAACCGCCACCGCCAATGCGCGGCATGCCGTAATTATTGACGCTCACGGTGTCGCCGTACTGGGCGCCGGCGGGAACCGTCACCTTAACGACCTCGTCGGGCATAATGCCCTCGACCTCAATCTCGCAGCCGAGCGCAGCCTGCGCAATCGAGATATCGCTCACCAGGTACAGGTCATCACCGTTGCGCTTAAAGCGCTCATGGTCGGCGACGCGCACGTTGACAATCAGGTCGCCCGAAGGCTCGCCGCGAAGGCCGGCCTCGCCAAAGCCGCTCACACGAAGCTGGCGACCGGTCGAAACGCCGGCGGGAATATCGATGTCGATCTTTTCGTGCGAAGGCGTGCGGCCTTGACCGTCGCAGGTCTCGCAGGGATGATCGATAACCGTGCCCTCGCCATGGCAGTCGGGGCAAGGCGAGGAAGACTGAACCTGGCCCAAAAACGATCGCTGAACCGTCGTGACGTAGCCCGTACCGTGGCAGCGGCCGCACTGCTTTTCCAGTGCGCCCTCTGCCCTACCGGTGCCATTGCAGTCCTCGCAAGGAGCAAGGCGGTCATAGCTGATTGTCTTTTTGCAGCCGAGCGCCGCCTCCTCGAGCGTCACCGAAAGCGAGATGGCCATATCACGTCCGCGACGACGCTCACGACGGCTGCGGGCGCCACCGCCGGCACCGCCGCCAAAGAACGACGAGAACAAGTCGTCCATGCCCATGCCACCAAAGATATCGTTGATATCGACGTAGCCGGAGCCACCGGGGCCGTCGGCAGTGCCGTAACGGTCGTAGTTAGCACGCTTCTGCTCATCGGAAAGAACGGAATATGCCTCGTTGAGCTCTTTGAACTTAGCCTCGGCCTCGGGGTCGTCCGAAACGTCCGGGTGTACGGTACGGGCCTTCTTTAGAAACGCGCGCTTAATCGTCCGCGCGTCGGCATCCTTGTCGACGCCAAGCACCTCGTAGTAATCCCTATTTTCCGACACGACCGAATCCTTCCGACTTTCATTATTGTCACAGTGCGTCCTATACCCAAGCTGGGCCGGCCGCAAACAGAGGGTTTGATGTTATTGCATTGCGTAGGGCGAAAGCATGGCACGTTGCGAGCAGCTCGCAAACCAAACCGACACGAGCGCAAACATAAATCCGTTGGCAAAACCGTTGGCAAACTGCATCGCGCCGCGCTTCCACCACAGCAGGCTGCGGTGCAGCACGCCGTCCGAGAGCACCATGAACAGGCCCATGGCAAACGGAATAAAGCACATCACGGCAAAGGCCGAGAACACGCCCGAGATGGCCGATAGCACCAAAAACGGCGCCACGATGCCCATCAGGTAAAAACCGGTACGGGCCTTGCCTTCCAGGCGCTCGGCCTCAACATGGGCCCGACCGACCAGATCACCGCCAGAGGCGCCGTTGGTGCCGGCGTGACCCATGCCGCCAATACGGACCTCGTCGCCATCGTGCGTGCCGGCGGGAAACTCAATCGTCTGCTCGGAGGTCACACGGGTTCGCCCGCTGCCGCCGCAATCGGGACAGGGGTCGGCGACGACCTTACCGGAGCCACCGCACTCAGGGCAGACAGACTGGAACGTGCCGGCACCAAACAGAAAGGACAGGTCGACATCGATGTGGCCGCGACCGCCGCAGCTCGGACAGGTATGTGCATGCTCGGACGAAACAGAGCCCGAACCGCCGCAGTGACCACAGGTATCGAAGCGCGTATAGCGGACGGTCTTGCGGGCACCGCCCTTGGCCTCCTTGGCGTCGAGCTTAATATCGACGACCACGTTGGCGCCGTTCTCGGGATTATAGGCAGCCTGCCCGCGACGCGGCTGACCCCAGGCGCCACCAAAGGGAAAGCCGCCCTCAAAGGGATTGCCGTAGCCCGCGCTGCCGGCGTAACCGCCGCCATAGGGCGAAGCCGTGGGAGCGCCGGCAAAGGGATTGCCCGAGCGCATGGCGTCGTAGCGCGCACGCTTCTGCTCGTCCGAAAGCACAGCATAGGCCTCGGAAACCTCTTTGAACTTTTCCTCGGCATCCGGTTCTTTGTTGACGTCCGGATGGAGCTTGCGGGCCTTTTGCTGGAAGGCTTTCTGTATATCACGCGAGGTGGCGTCCTTGGAGACACCCAAAATCTCGTAGTAATCTTTTTCGTTCATCGTCGCCATGCGCGGCAACCTCCTGCTCACAGCAGCGTATATATTGCGGTAATTCTACCCGAGCGGCCTAGGCTAGACCCCAAAACAGCTCGAACAGCACATTTCCATCGAGCCAGCCCAAGTGAGTGGGCGCTAAACGAGCACGGACGCGACCTGCGATAACGTCTTTCGAGGTGACGCGCCCCGCATGTCCTTCAATATGATCGGGCACCCAGGTGGCAAGGCCCAACTCGACCGCACGGTCGCAGGCCGCCGCCAACTCATCTGCAGCGATCACGCTTGCCGAGCGAACCAACAGATCGGGCCCAATGCCACGCGTCATGCGACAGGCAAGCATCAAATCCTCGGCCGCCGCCTCGCGCTGCGACAGATACTCGGCATCAAACGTCGTCGCGGCATCGTCGCGTTGCACCAAGCGCACGCGATACGCATCGCCGCGAGCAAGCACGTCGGGAAACAGCCCGGCCAAGCGATCGAAATCCTCGGCGTCGAGCATACCGGCGGCAGAGCGGCCCAAACCCAGATAGCCCTGTCCGGTCCAATAGGCAATGTTGTGGGCGCACTCATGGCCGTCGAGCGCGTAGCTTGCCACCTCATACGGGTGATAGCCGGCCGCACTCAGGCGCTCACGCGCCGCATCCATGCATGCAGCCTGAAAATCCTCGTCGGGCTCGAGCGACTCGTCGCGACACGCCATGCGATAGAGCGGCGTGCCCTCCTCGAGCGTGAGCGGGTACACCGACACATGATGCGGCGCCGCCGCCAACACGCCATCGAGTGTGCGCTGCCAGCTTAGGTCGGTCTGCCCGGGAAGGCCGCACATCAGGTCGCACGACACGACAAGCCCAGCGTCCTTGACCGTCGTGATGGCAGCGAGCGCCCGATCGGCATCGTGAATGCGGCCGATGGCGGTAAGTTCGGCGTTATCGAGCGTTTGCACGCCCAGAGAGACGCGCGTGACACCCACCCCGGCAAGCGCAGTGGCAAGCTCTGCGGTCAGCGATTCGGGATTGGCCTCGCAGGTAAACTCAACAGGCTTGCACCACGCAGAGATACGCCGGGCAAATTCTACCAAACGCTCCCCCGCCAGCGACGGCGTGCCGCCGCCAACATAGACGGTGCGGATCTGTGCAAGCGCGCCTGCGTCGCCAAAAGCATCGAGGCGCGCATACAACTGCTCAAAATAGGTATCGAGCGCAACGCTCATGTTGCACGGAGCAAAACTGCGTGAGTCAAAGTCACAGTACCGGCATTTTTGGGCGCAAAACGGCACATGCACGTACAGCGCGGTAACGACCACCGTTAGGCCTCCAACGGATGAGCGGGCACCGACTCGCCGGCGGCAAGTGCGGCCTCACAGGCCACCACATCGTGCTCGATATCATCGACCAGTGCCATGAACTCCTCGTATGTGGAGCAACGCACCACCTGAGCGCGCCAGGCGGCAGCATGGGGCATGCCCTTTAGATACCAGCTTGCGTACGTGCGGGCACGCGACATGAGCGGCAACAGCTCGTGCGTGAGCGTCAGGTGCTCGCGCAGGGCATCCAGGCGCTCAACCGAGGAGCGAGAAGGAACCGGCGTGCCATCGAGTGCAAGGGCTCGGGCATCGCCGAACACCCATGGATTGCCGTAGATGCCGCGCGCGATAAACACCGCGCTGGCACCCGAGCTTTGCAGATGCTCAGCAGCGTCCTCTGCCGAGAACACATCGCCCGAACCGATAACGGGAATCTCGACGGCGTCGGCCACCTCATCGACGACCGACCAATCGGCCTGGCCCGTATAGAGCTGCGTGGCGCAGCGACCATGTACCGCCACCGCGGCGGCCCCTGCTCCCTCAAGCATCTGGGCAAACGTCGCGGCGTTGCGGTCTTCGGCGTAAAAGCCCTTACGGATTTTTACGGTCACGGGCACATGCGCCGCGCCCACCGCCGCCTCGACGATCTGCTCGGCCAGATCGGGAGTGCGCATAAGCGCCGAGCCCTCGCCCTTGGTGACGACCTTGCGGGCGGGGCATGCCATATTGATATCGATGAGCGACAGGCGATCACCCACACGCTCCTCGACGGCGGCGACGGCACTCGCAAACTGATCGGGCTTGGAGCCAAAGAGCTGCACGCAAATCTGCTGTTCCTCGTCGGCAGGAAGCACCAGTCGCCAGGTCTTGTTGCTGGCATAGGCAAGGCCCGCCACGCTCACCATCTCGCTGTAGGCAAGGTTGGCACCGCGGCGGCGGCACATGACGCGGTAGGCAGGGTCGGTCACGCCCGCCATGGGAGCCATAAGGAACGGCTGCTCGGCATAGGCGCCCAGCAGCCGCCGACTATATTCGGAAAGCGCCATAGATCTACTCGTCCACCTTGAGGATAGCCATAAACGCCTCCTGCGGGACCTCGACCGAGCCGATGGCCTTCATGCGCTTCTTGCCCTCTTTCTGCTTCTCGAGCAGTTTGCGCTTGCGCGAGATATCGCCGCCGTAGCACTTGGCAAGCACGTCCTTGCGACGTGCCTTGACGGTGGAGCGGGCAATGATCTTGTTGCCGATAGCACCCTGGATGGGCACCTCGAACAGCTGGCGCGGAATAATCTCCTTGAGCTTGTCGCACAGACCGCGGGCCAGGCCATAGGCCTTGTCCTTGTGCACGATAAACGACAGCGCATCCACCTCGTCGCCAGAAAGCAAGATATCGAGCTTCACGAGCTCGGAAGGACGATACTCGTTGAACTCGTAGTCGAGCGAGGCATAGCCCTTAGTGCGGCTCTTGAGCTGGTCAAAGAAGTCCAAGATGAGCTCGGCAAGCGGCATATCGAAGCGCATCTCGACCGATTTGCTCGTCAGGTGGATCATGTCGGTCGTAACGCCGCGGTGCTCGATGGCGAGCTGCATGACGGCGCCCGTGTACTCAGGTGGGCAGATGATCTTTGCCTTGAGGTAGGGTTCCTCGATACGCTCGATGCGCGTGGCCTCGGGAAGGTCCTGCGGGCTGCGGACATCGATCATTTCGCCGTCGGTCTTGTAGACGTGATAGTCGACCGAGGGACTCGTGGCAATGAGGTCCAGGTTGAACTCGCGCTCCAGGCGTTCCTTGACGACTTCCATGTGCAGCAGACCCAGGAAGCCCACGCGGAAGCCAAAGCCGAGCGCCACGGACGTCTCGGGCTCCCACACCAACGAGGGGTCGTTAACGTGGAGCTTATCGAGTGCGTCACGCAGGTTCTCGTAGTCCTTGTTATCGATCGGGAACAGGCCCGTATAGACCATGGGCTTGGCCTCGCGGTAACCGGGAAGCGGCTCGGGGCAGGGGTTCGACGCCCACGTAAGGGTATCGCCCACGCGAACGGCCTCGGGGTCCTTCAGACCCGTGACCACGTAGCCCACCTCGCCGACCGTCAGCGCATCGACCGGGGTCTCGGCGGGACGCTTGACTCCCACGCCATCGACCAAAAAGTCGCCCTTTGCCTGCATCATGCGCAGGGTATCGCCCTTCTTGATGGAGCCGTCAAAGACACGGACCGTGGCAACGACGCCGCGGTACTCATCGAAATACGAGTCCAGGATGAGCGCTTTGAGCGGCGCGTTTGCATCGCCCTTGGGCGGCGAGATCAAAAAGACAATAGACTCCAGCAGATCGTGAATGCCCTCGCCGGTCTTGCCCGATACGCATACGGCATCGTCGGCAGGGATCGCCAGGTCATCCTCGATCTCGGTCTTAACCTCGTCGGGATGAGCCGAGGGCAGGTCGATCTTGTTGATGGCCGGCACAATGTCCAGATTGGCGTTCATGGCAAGCGTCGCGTTGGAGACGGTCTGTGCCTCGACGCCCTGTGTGGCGTCGACAACGAGCACCGCGCCCTCACAGGCTGCCAGCGAGCGCGAGACCTCATAGGTAAAGTCCACGTGGCCCGGCGTATCGATCAGATTGAACTGATACGTCTCGCCATCGTCGGCGTCATAGGACACGCGAACGGCATTGGACTTGATCGTGATGCCGCGCTCGCGCTCGATATCCATGGTGTCGAGCAGCTGCGACTCCATGTCGCGTTCGTCGACGGTATGGGTGAGCTCGAGGATGCGATCGCTGATCGTGGACTTGCCATGGTCGATGTGCGCAACGATTGAGAAGTTGCGGATGTGGGAAATGTCAATTGAAGTATTCATGCGGACTATCTTACCCGAGCGGTACAAAAAATGGAGCCTGTTCCATAAAACAGGCTCCATTTATGCGCGTAATCTGTGTGGTGTGAAATTTACAACTTAAGCGTTGATGCTGTTCACGAGCTTGGCAAGACCGGACTTGCGGTTGGAAGCCTGGTTCTTGTGGATAACATGCTTGGCGGCAGCCATGTCGAGACGCTTGGTGACGGTCTTGAGGGCAGCCTGGGCCTTCTCGGCGTCGCCCTCGGCGACGGCGGACTGGACGTGCTTGGTCAGCGTCTTGAGCTCGGACTTGACAGCCTTGTTACGCATGCGAGCTGCCTCATTGGTGCGGATACGCTTCTTCTGAGACTTGATGTTTGCCACTTCTGGAGTTCCTTTCGAGTTCCTTGCAAAAAATGTATGACACCTCTGAGACACGGTGAGGTCATGCAAGCGCCTACTATAGCACGCTCCCCCTCAAAGGGATAGAACGAATTTGTCAAATAGGCAGGTATCATCACGATTTTCTCAAGATGTTCGTAATCCAGAGCAAAAGCGCGGTCTGAGAATCGGCCGAACCCTTGAGCGCGAGCTCCACATCAACGGCACCCTCGAGCGCTGCGACGAGCTCTGCCATCGAAAAGCGACGTGCCCAGGTCAGGTGATTCTTGACCTGCCAGGACTGGAGTTTGAGCGTTGCGGCCAGCTCACGACCCTGTCCGCGCGCATCGAGCGCCTTGGCAACGATAAGCTCGCGAATGCGGCCGCACAGCAATGTGTACGTCCACACGTAGCTCTTGGCGGGCATTAGATTGAAGAGCTCGAGCGAACGGCGCATGTCACGGGCCGAGACCGCATTGAGAAAGTCCCAGGGTTGAACCTCGGCCGTACGTACAATCCAGCGCTCAACGTCGGCAAGCTCAATCTGGGGCGCCTCGACCATCTGGGCAAGCTTAGCCAAGTCGTTATCGAGCATGCGAGTGTTTTCACCCGAACGCGAGACGAGCTCCTCGGCGGCCGCCGTCGAGATCGACTTGCCGTGCTGCGTCGCCATCTGTTGCACGCGGCGCGGTAACTCCCAGCGCTTGGTGCCGGAGCAATCGATCACGGCCTTCTTGTCGATTTTGGCGATCGCCTTATACAGGCGCGTGTTCTTGGCAAGCGAGTCGGCGATGATGAGGCAGACCGTCGTGGGGCTGGGACTCGCCAGATAGTCGACAAGCGGCTCCGAGACCGCCTTAGCGAGCTTTGAGCAGCCATCAAGGATTACCAAGCGAAACTCGCTGCCCATCGGAAAGGTGTTAAGCGATCCGATAATGGACTCGATATCGGGGTCCTTGGTCATGTCGCGCTCGTCGAGGTTGAACTCGACCATTCCCGACTTTTCCAGACGCGCCTTCATACGCGAGACGGCGTGATCGCGCTTGACGCCGTCGGTACCGACGATCAGATATGCCGGCAGCAGACCGGTTTCGGACATTACGCTCCCCTCCCGCAGGCCTTCGTATTCGTTCCGTGCCATTCTAGCCCAGGGGCCCACCACACGCCATCGACGTCGTCACGGTCGCTGGCATCGCATCGCAAAGCCATTCGCAGTCGGCGTGACGGTAATGTCGCCGTGTTCGATAGTGCACGCGAACACGGCGCCCGCTTCCTTAACGGCATCGATGCAGGCATCGGACGGATGGCCGTATCGATTCCCTTCGCCCGCACTCGCGAGGGAAAGCTCGGGCTTCAGGACGTCCAGCAACTCATCATCGACTGAAACCTTAGAGCCGTGATGCCCAAGTTTAAGTACGTCGATATCCCCCACCTCCTGCACGAATTCCCGTTCTTGGTCGATCTCGGCATCACCGGTGAGGAGCATACGCAGGCCCTTGCCTTCCTGAACATATGAGAGCAGCAGGACAAGCGAGTCCTCATTTCCCTCACCATCCACGGACTCGAATGGCCACATCACGCGGGCGCAAAATGAGCCGATATCGACCGTATCCCCACGGCGCACCTGCCGATACTCCACGCCAGGTCGGTTCAATACCTCGGCAGGAGCATCCTCCAGCGCATCCGCCGCCACGGCAATCGTACCGACCGGAAACTGTTCGAGCACGGCAGGCAGACCACCCCAGTGGTCCTCATCCCAATGCGTCACAAAGACGGCATCGATATGGTGCACGTTATTGCGAACCAACGCCGCCACCACGCGCTCGTCGAGCCCGCAGTCGACGAGTGCCACTGCACCGCCCTGGCGGATAAGAATCGCATCGGCCTGGCCCACATCGAGCACCGTCACAGAAGGCGGAGCGAATCGATCCCAGTAGACGTACGGAATCGCAGCCAGGAACACCAGACATGCAAGCCCCACCGCCACAGGACGTGCACGGGGACGTGGCCACCAGACCAGCAGAACCGCCAGCAAACACGGCACTAGGTAAATCCACATGCTATCGGGCGGCACGCTCACGGATGCACCCGGCACGGCGGCAAACAGCTGCTCAAAGAACAGCGCGCAACGGGCGGCAATCATGGGCACAACGAGCGCCCAAGTCCGCAACGGTGCCACAAGCGAAAAGGGAACCAGCACGATCGACACAGCAAGCAGTACGCTCACCACCGGACCAATGACCGCATTTGCCAACGGAGCAATGAGCGAGAACGTACCGAAGGCAGGAATGGTAATGGGAAGTGTCGCCAGTTGCGAGCACAACGTGACGGAAAGCATGCCAGCAACGCCTGATGGCACACCCAACTCACCCAAAGCGTAGGTCGCATAGGGGCAAAAGCACAGAATGGCTAAAACGCTGGCGCATGAAAGCTGAAAGCCCATCTCGAACAGCACCGTCGGCCGCAGTAGCACAAAGATGGACATGGTTACGAAGAGCGCCGATGCACCGTGCCGGCGACGCCCTGCGCCGTTTACGACAAGCGTCGCGAACACCATGCAGCACGCGCGCACGGCCGAGGGAGACGCGCCCGTAAAGGCAGCGTAGCCCACAAGCGTTACCGCCAATATCGCCCGCTGAAGACCACGTGAGCACCGAGTCTTTTGCAATACACCCTCGATTACAAACCCCACGATAGCCAAATGGCCGCCCGAGACGGCGATAAGATGCGCCGTTCCCGTCACCGAAAACCAGTCGCCCGCCGGCTGGGCGCGCAGCTCGGCCGAACGACCGCAGACGACACCGGCTATGAGCGCACGCGCCGGGTCGGTCGCAGGCGCGATGGACGCAAGCAGCCCATTTCGCAGCCGAAGCAGCGGCCCCGGAGAGCCCTCATCGACCGACACAATCCGAACGGCTTTTACCTTGCGCACCTCGCCTCGGAGCGCGCGCGATCGTCCATACGCATCGTTCTCAAAACGTGAAACGCGACCGATAACACGCACGTGCGCCCCAACATTGAGCTCGCTGTCACACGATAGGCGAACCGTTGCCAAGTTCTTACCGTCCGCACGTGCCTCGCAGGTATAGGAATACACGTCGTCGTTTATGGATGGATCACCCTGCACGACAAACTCGAGGCTGCTTGCCGCTCGACCTTCGAGCGCCTTCGAGGCGCTTAGCGCGCCCACAGCCCACCACGCCGAGACGACCGCTCCCGCCACGAGGCCGACGGACGAGGCATACAGCCACCGCTTCAAAGGGGCAAGCCGCGCACAAGATTGAGCCAGCACAACGAATACCGCCGCCGCGACGGGGATGGCCCATAGCGGCCCGACCGCCGGCGCCTGCTCCCTCAGCAGCGCATCAGCGGCCACGTTGAGCACCAAGGCGCAGCTCATGCACATGCCGGCACACAGGGCCATCGTCCACGGCATCAATGGACGCGGTGGCATCACATGCTCGCGCTCGGTCGCACTCATACGCAGATGCAATCTTTGATTTTGGCAAGCTTCTTCTCGCCGATTCCCGACACACGCATCAGATCGTCAACCGAGGCAAAAGCACCGTTCTTTGTCCGCTCATCGATAATCGACTGGGCCATGGAGGGGCCGATGCCCGAGAGCATCTGTAGCTCTGCCGCGCTTGCCGTATTGATATTTACTAGGCCTGTTGCGCCACTCACGCCCGATGATGCGGAAGCCCCACCATCAACACCAGCTTCCGCAATGGACGCCTGCTGCTCCCCTACCGTTGGAACGTGAATCTTCTGTCCATCGACGACCTTAGATGCCCGATTGAGCCCCGTAACGTCTGCCTCGGGCGCCAGCCCGCCGGCGGCATCAATCGCCTGAGCCACCCGCGCGCCGTCCTTGAGACGATATACACCGGGCGACACAACGGCGCCATCGACATCGACATAGACCTCTGCCGCGGCAGACGCCTTAGGCGAAGAGCCTTCGGAAGTCTTTCCGCTCGAGGCATCGCCGGATCCCGGCTCCGCCAACGAGCCCGAACCATCAGTGCGCTCAAACGACACACTGCCGGCACCGCCGCCAAGGTTCGCCATCGCCAGTCCACTCGCCATCGCAATGACGACCAGAATCGCCATCACCACTGCCTTATGACCGAGCAGCTTGCCCGCCAAGCGATCCATCCGTTTGACCCGTTCGTGTTGTTCGCGCTGCGCCATAGCAAAACCTCCCAATAACATCGTGTCAGGAAAAGAGTCCTGCAACAGCCATGCTCCAAAACCGGTTTTCGCGGTCAAACCAAAAGCCGACCAAAACCTTGCGAAATAATGTCCGTTTATTCAGGCACACGTCAGCAAATGAGCACTTAGTCGCAAAATGCCCAGATAACAAAAGACCGACGATGCAAGCGCATCGTCGGTCTATGCACAAATTTACTCGTGATCTTGGTAAATCTCACGCGGAGCAAGCTCCGAATGTTTACGTTTTAAGGTCTTAGGGGCCTTATACGTGTTGCTCTCGAAGTCGATGTACTCGGTCTGCTTGAGCAGGCGCTCGATCATCTCCTCGTGATCGAACAACTCCCAGGCCTCATGCACAGCATCGAGTTTAGCGTGCGTCTCGGGACGGCGTGGCATAAACAGCGTGCAGCAGTCGGGAGCGGCCTCAGTCGAGATATCGAACGTACCGATCTCCTCGGCGCGCGCGATGATCTCCTGCTTGTCCGAACCGATGAGAGGGCGGAACACGGGGATCTTCACGGCCTCGTTGACGGCCATGATGTTCTCAAGCGTTTGGGAGGCAACCTGCCCGAGCGATTCGCCGGTCACGATAGCCTTGGCGCCCTCGATGTGCGCAATGCGCTCGGCAACCGAATACATAATGCGGCGATACATGATCACGCGAAGGTTGCTGGGACAGGTGACCGAAATCTCACGCTGGCAGTCGCCAAACGGCACCACGTACAGGCGGCCGATCTGGACACCCGGCTCAAGCGCACGGATGATATCCTGCACCAAATACTCGCTCGTATCGGGCGTCTGCGGACGACCAGAGAAATGTACCGGCACGCACACCGCGCCGCGACGCGCGAGCATCCAGGTCGCCACCGGAGAATCGATACCTGACGACAGCAGCGTCACGACCTTGCCGGCAGAACCCACCGGCAGACCGCCCACGCCGCGCTCGGAGCGCGCGTACACATAAACGCTACCCTGGACCACCAGTACGTGCACCATCGCATCGGGCTCGTGCATTTGAACCTTTTTATCGGGGAAGGCCTCACACAACACCTCGCCCACCTGACGATTGATGTCAATCGAGGTGAGCTCATAGTCGGTATTGGAGCGCTTAGCGTGCACCTTAAACGAATCGAAGGAACCAAACTCACGCAGCGCCTTGACGGCGGCGGCGCAGTACTCCTGCGGGTCGCGGTTGGTGTGATACGCCAAAGACACACGAGCAACGCCGGGAACGGTGCGAATGACACGCGCCGCATCATCGGCCTGATGCTCGTTAAAGGTCACGAGGATATAACCGGAAATTCGAGACACGGCGTTCACGGAAAAGGCGGCCAAAGCCGCCTTAATGTTATCCATGAGGATATGCTCAAAATGTGCGCGGTTCTTGCCCTTCAGTCCAACCTCGTGATAGTGGACCAGGCAGACGCGAGCCGCCATTTAGGCTTCAGCAACCTTGTGGCCGAGCGCCTTCTCGTAACGGGCCTCGTCGTAAGAGATGTCGCCGTCGACAATCTCGTCCATAGCCATCGAGATGGTATCGGCACCGGAAAGCCCGATGGTGATGTCATCGACATCCTGGACGGCAAGCACGCGGTTGTGCTGGCCACGCAGCATGCTATTGATGTCGCAGGCGCGCTTAGAGGCAAGCGAAGCGAGCAGGAAGCGGTTGTGATCGGTCTTCTCCAGAAGATCGTCAATGCAAGGCTTTACAACGGACACGGACCTCAGATCCTTTCATGCATATCGAGAACGCGAACGAGCTCATCGGTCGCGCGGTCGAGATCGTCATTAACCACGACGTCGTCGTAGCGGTCGGCAAGGGCAAGTTCATCGGCGGCGTTTGCCATACGCAGCTCAATCGTCTCGGGCGTCTCGGTACCGCGACCGACTAGACGCTCGCGGAGCACCTCAAGCGAAGGCGGCTTGATAAAGATCAACACAGCCTCGGGGAAACGCTCCTTCACCTGCAGGGCACCCTGGACATCGATCTCCAAAATCAGAGACGCGCCCGAGGCGAGCTTGGATGTGACCTCGCTCACCAACGTGCCGTAGCAGTTACCGTGGACCTCGGCCCACTCAACAAACTCACCGTTTGCCACGCGGCGGTCGAACTCCTCGCGCGTCAGAAAAAAGTAGTTGACGCCGTCGACCTCACCTTTGCGTGGTGCTCGCGTGGTAGCCGAAACCGTCAGGCCCAGGTTCGAGCGGCGCTCGCGCACACGAGTGACGAGCGTACCCTTGCCTGCGCCTGACGGTCCAGAAATCACAAAGAGCTTGGAATCCTGAGCGCTCACTTATTTGGTCAGCTGCTCGAGGAGCTGCTCGCGCTGACGGACGCCGAGGCCCTGGACGCGACGGGTAGCGGAGATACCGAGCTCCTCCATGATCTTGCCGGCCTTGGCCTTGCCATAACCAGGGAGAGACTCGATGAGGGTGGAAACCTTCATACGGGAAGCGATGGGGTCATCGGAGTTAAGCACGGACTCGAGGGACTTCTCGCCCTTCTTGATCTGCTCGCGAAGCTCAGCGCGGGCGTGACGTGCGGCAGCAGCCTTCTCAAGAGCCTGCTTGCGCTGCTCGTCGGTAAGCTGAGGGAGTGCCATTCGTACCTCCAAATAGTTGGGTTATATCTGATTCAATAATTGGCATTTTAGCACGTAGAACGTACAAAATGCCCAATCGCGGCTCCATAGGTTAGACGATACCCGCAAAAAGTGCAATATACTGCGCCCAAAGTTAAGCCCCTGACCTGCGATTCCACACAAAGGATGGGAAAGTTTACGCAGGAACAGGGGCTATTTTGTGCTAATGAGACCCAAAAGTGGTGACTTAGGGGAATCTTTTACGCGACGTTTTCGACCAGCTCGGCGACGATGGCGTCAAAGGCGGCAACCGGATCGTCGGCACCGGTGATGGGACGGCCCACCACAATGTGGCTTGCGCCACGCTCGATAGCCTGGGAAGGCGTCGCCACGCGGGACTGGTCACCAAGGGCGGCACCAACCGGACGCACACCCGGAGTCACGATCAGGGCATCGGGACCCAACAGCTCACGCATGTCGTGAGCCTCCATCGGCGAGCACACGATGCCGTCGATGCCGTTGGCCTGAGCGAGCTTTGCCAGGCGAGCGGCCTCCTCGGCCACGGGCGACTCGACGCCGATCTCGCTCAAGGCATCCTGATTCATGCTCGTGAGCACGGTGATGGCGACGAGCTTGGCGCGGTCGTCGCGCGCCTCCTCGGCACCCTCGCGGCAGGCAGCAAGCATGGCGCCCGAACCCAAGCCGTGAACCGAGAGCAGGTCGGCACCGGCAAGCGAGGCCGAGCGGGCGGCACCGCGAACCTGATGCGGAATATCATGGAACTTGAGGTCGAGGAAGACCTTAAAGCCCAGGTCCTTAAAGGTCTTGACGATCTGGGGACCCTCAGCGTAATAGAGCGTCATGCCCACCTTGAGCCAAGCGGCATGACCAGAAAGCTCGTGGGCGAGCTCGAGCGCACGCTCACGGTCGCAGTCGAGGGCGACGATAACGCGGTCGCGGGCATCGGTCTCTAGCATTCGAAAGCACCTACCAGTTCGTTGATGTCCTTCACGCCCTGGGACTCGGCCCAGGCCTCGAGCTCATGCGCGATCTTGAGCGAAGCGCACGGATCGACGAAGTTGGCCATACCGACCGACACGCAGGTGGCACCGGCCAGGATAAACTCAGCCGCATCCTCACCGGTCATGACACCGCCGACACCGTTGATGGGGATATCGACGGCCTGGGCAACCTCCCAGACCATGCGCACGGCGATGTGATGACACAGCGGGCCCGAAAGGCCGCCCTTGGGCTTTGCCACGCGGGACTTGCGGGTATGGACGTCGATGGCCATGCCCTGGATGGAGTTGATGACCGAAAGGCCGTCGGCACCGGCAGCCTCGAGGGCCTTGGCGATCTCGGCGACGTTGACCGGTGCCATCTTCACGAACAGCGGCTTATCGGTCACCTTGCGGCAGGCAGCCATAACGGAAGAGGCGCCCTCGGGCGTGGAGCCCATGGCGGCACCGCCGGCGGCGATATTGGGGCAGCTCACGTTGATCTCGTAGCCGGCAGCCCAGGGGCACAGCTCGACATACATCTCGAGCGCGCGGACAAACTCGTCAACGGAGTGGCCGGCAACCTGACAAATGACCTGGCAGCCGTCCTTGGACAGCTGCTCGAGCCACGGACCGGACTCGCGGGCAAAGGCGGCCACGCCGGGGTTCTGAAGACCCACGGAGTTGATCATGCCGCCGGGAATCTCAGCCATGCGGGGCGCGGGATTGCCGGGCCAGCGCTCGGCTGCGCAACCCTTGGTGGTGATGGCGCCCAGCTGGGAAACATCAAAGAAGTTCTGGAACTGCCAACCGTAGCCAAAGGTACCGGCTGCGGTGTTGATGGGGTTCTGCATCTTGACGCCGCCGAAATCGACGGCCATGTTCACGGTACCCACTAGAAGACCACCACCTTGGAAGCATCGAACACGGGGCCGCACATGCAAGCACCCTTCATACCGTCGACCGTCTCGACATTGCAGGTGTTGCAGGCGCCAAAGCCACAGCTCATCATGCGCTCGAGCGACACCTCGCAGTACGCACCGGCCTCAGCGGCAGCGGCGGCGACTTTCTTCATCATGACGGCGGGACCGCAGCTGGCCACATAGTCGTAGCCGCCCTCGCCGAGCAGCTCGGCTGCCGGGTCGGTGCAAAAACCGTGCGTGCCGAGCGTGCCGTCATCGGTGCACACGTTAACCGTGGCGCCCAGCGCGCGGAACTCATCGACACCCACGGCCTTGGAAGCGGTGCCAAAGCCCAGGCAAACGTCGACATCCACGCCCTGCTCGGCAAGCTTGCCGGCAAGGCACAGCACGGGCGGAACGCCGATGCCACCGGCGACGAGCAGGGCCTTCCTAGTGCCCTCGGGAACAAGCCAGCCGCGGCCGCCAGGGCCCAACAGGTTGGACTTGGAGCCGGGGCACATCTGCGACAGACGACGGGTGTCGTCGCCCACGACGGCGTACCACAGCTCGACGGTGCCGGCCTCGGCGTCGGCGCAATAGAAGCTCAGGGGCACGCGAAGCAGCGAAGACGCATCGCCGGGCACGGCAATGTTCACAAACTGACCGGGCTTGAGCGCACTTGCAAGCTTGGGGGCCGAGATGACGAGCGAGAAGATGCCGTCGGCGATCTCCTGGTTCGAGACGACCTCGAAGTCGTGCATGCGTGCAGTGGAAGGTGTGGGCATAGACGCTCCAATCCCCCATGCGATTGCATGGTCAAAACGAACAGAAAGCGCGGCACCGCAAGGGCACCGCGCACAAAAGCGATAAGGCTATGCTAGCAGATGCAGCCGTCGGCGAGCGTCTGCTTACCGCCGACAAACACATCGGTGGCACGACCGGTAAGCGTGCGGCCGGCAAAACCGGAGTTCTCGGCGCGCGACTCGTAACCGTCCTCGCCAACCGTCCAAGTGGCGGACGCGTCGAACACGGTCAGGTCGGCAACGGAGCCCGCCTTGACCTGAACCTGGTCGAGGCCCAGGATCTCACGCGGCTTGATGGCCATGAGCTCGACCATGCGGCCCATGCTCATCTTGCCCGTGTTGACCAGCTCGGTGAGCACGAGCGACAGCGAGGTCTCGAGGCCGATCATGCCAAAGGGCGCAAGCTCGAACTCGCGGGCCTTCTCCCACGGGGTGTGGGGAGCGTGATCGGTGACGATAACGTCGACGGTGCCGTCGATGACACCCTGACGGATGGCCTCGGCATCCTCGTCGGTGCGCAGCGGCGGATTGACCTTGAGCGAGGTATTGTAGGTCTCGTCCAGGTCGTTCTCGGTCAGGAACATGTGGTGCGGGGTGGCCTCGCAGGTAACCTGAACGCCAGCGGCCTTACCGGCACGCACGATCTCCAGGCCATGGGCGGTGGAGATGTGCTGGATGTGCAGCTTGGCACCGGTCAGCTTGGCGATCTCGATGTCGCGGGCGATCTGGAGCTCCTCGCCGGCAGCCGGCCAGCCCTCGAGAGCCAGACGGGTCGAGACCTTGCCCTCGTTGATCTGGCCGTGGCCGACCAGGTCCTCGTCCTGGCAGTGGCTCATAAAGACCTTGCCGAACATCTTGCCGTAGTCCATGCAGCGACGGAGCATGCCAGCGCCCTGCACGCCGCGACCGTCGTCGGTGAAGGCGACGGCGCCGTGGGCGACCATATCGCCCATCTCGGACATGGCCTCGCCCTTAAGACCGCGGGTCATGGCGCCCGACGGATAGACGCGGCAGTGACCGACCTCGGCAGCGCGGGACTTGACGAACTCCACGACGGTGCCGTTATCGGTGACGGGATCGGTGTTGGGCATGGCGCACACGCCGGTAAAGCCGCCCTTGGCAGCTGCGCGGGTGCCGCTCTCGATGTCCTCTTTGACCTCGTAGCCGGGCTCGCGAAGGTGAACGTGCATATCCACCAGGCCGGGGACGAGGTACTTGCCGGAAAGGTCGCGGACCTCGGCTCCCTCGACGGCGAGATTCTCGCCGACCTCGGCGATCTTGTCGCCGTCAATCAGGACGTCAACGACACCGTCAAGCTCGACGGACGGGTCGACGACGTGGGCATTCTTAAGAAGCAAGGCCATTATCGGCACCTCCAAGCAGCAGATACAGGATAGCCATACGCACGCAGATACCGGCGTAGACCTGCTCCAGGATGACGGAGCGTTGCGGGTGGTCGGCCATATAGGAATCGAACTCGACGCCGCGGTTGATGGGGCCCGGGTGGCAGATAATCGCGTCGGGCTTCATGAGCTTCTCGCGGTCCTTGGTCAGGCCGAAGAGCTTGTGGTACTCACGAATGGTCGGGAACGGGGCACCCTCGAGGCGCTCCTGCTGCACGCGCAGCATGTAGACGACGTCCAGCTCGGGCAGGACGGAATCGAGGTCGCTCGTCACGTGGTCGCAGCCCAGGACCTCGGGCGCCGGCGGCAGCAGCGTGCCGGGGGCGACGGCGTAGGTCTCGCAGCCCATGATCTTAAGGGCGGGGATCAGCGAGCCGCAGACGCGGGAGTGGGCGATATCGCCGACGACGGCGACCTTCAGACCGTGGAAGTCACCCTTGTGCTCCCAGATGGTGTACAGGTCGAGCAGGGCCTGCGTGGGATGGTTGTGCTTGCCGTCACCGGCGCAGATGACGCTTGCGGGCGAGTTCTGCGTGACGATGTAGGGAGCGCCGGCGTGCTTGTCGCGCACGACAATGCAGTCGATCTTATAAGCGTTGAGGGTCTCGACGGTGTCGACGAGGCTCTCGCCCTTGACCGTGGAGGTCGAGGAACCGCCAAAGTTGAGGCTGTCGGCCGAAAGACGCTTCTCGGCGAGCTCGAAGGAGCTGCGGGTGCGCGTCGAGGGCTCGTTGAACATATTGACGATGGTCTTGCCCTTGAGCGTGGGGACCTTCTTGATCGCACGCTCGTTGACCTCGGAGAACGCCTTGGCGGTCTCGAGGATGAGCTTGATGTCCTCTTCGGAGTACTCGGTAATGTCGATCAGGTGCTTATGGTTGAACGCCACGGTACTACTCACCTCCCAGCGGCGCAGAGCCCACGTGGGAACCCGGCGCGACGTCGTTGATCTCGACGGCGGTGTGGCCGTCGACTTCCTTCATATATAGGTGCACGTTCTCCTCATGCGACGAGGGAACGTTCTTGCCGACAAAGTCCGGCGAGATGGGGAGCTCGCGGTGGCCGCGGTCAACGAGGACGGCCAGCTCAATGCGGCTCGGACGGCCAAGGTCCATGACGGCGTCGAGAGCGGCGCGAATGGTACGGCCCGTGTACAGGATGTCGTCCACCAGCACGACGCGCTTGCCGTCGACGCTGAAGGGAATGTTGGTGGCGTGGATCGCGGGAGCGAAATTGGTAGCGTAGTCATCGCGGTAGAAGCTGATGTCGAGGCTGCCGAGCGGAACGTCGACGCCCTCGATCTCCTTGATCTCCTCGGCGAGCTTCTTTGCCAGAAGGTCGCCGCGCGTGACGATGCCGACCAGAGCGAGGTCTTCACAGCCCTCGTTGCGCTCGAGAATCTCGTGCGCGATGCGGGTCATCGCTCGATTGACGGCGGTCTCGTCCATGATGACCGCCTTGGGGGAAGTCGTGCCCATCGATCTCCTTCCTCACATGTCTTGACTGCTGACACAGTCAAAAAAATAGATGCCCGACCGCTCAAAGCGGACCAGACACCCACAGGAAGGGCTGCTCTTTGGCAGCTATATAATTCCATGTGGGTATCTCGTACCCCTTTAATGGTCAAGGGATAGTGTAGCCAACCTCGAGCTTAATTGCGAGCATAAATACAGAGCAATCCGTAAACGGAGCCCAATGCTCCATAAACCTATATATATTTGTGGGACGAGCTTGAAAACGCACGCACGAGCTGGCATAATCCCCTCTGCTGCACGCAAATCGGATCTACGTCCAGGGCCGTGGCGTGAGCACTATCGCCAAAAGAGGAATATCTCTGTGTAGATTACGCACAGGGAGCTGCTTCTGTGCTATAGTTCAGGCTTGTTTGTTAACGCGACATGTTCGTTTGTCGCCCAAGGAGGGTCAGTTATGTCCAAAGTTTGCGAAGTTTGCGGTAAGCACCCCGTTGCCGGTCGCTCCATCAGCCACTCTCACCGCGTCACCAACCGTAAGTTCCGCCCCAACATCCAGCGCGTCTACGTCGTCGTCGATGGTCACCGTCGCAAGATGAACGTTTGCTCCACCTGCCTCAAGTCTGGCAAGGTTGCGCGCTCCTAAATAAGGTCTTACCAACAGGTACTTCGGACTCTCCGGGTCAAAGACCTCGCGTTCATATAGAACTATAAGAAACCGCTTTCTTTTGAGAAGGCGGTTTTTTCTATCTATCCAGGAATGCAAAACCACACTCATTGGGGACAGACTTACATGAGTGTTTTCACGCATTGGGGACAGACATGACGTACGTATGCGGCGCACCGACTGACTCCGGCCCCTGCCTCACGCTGCATCCTTCCAGCCTGCAGTTGCCTTGGTCACGCTCGTGGCGCCGATACCGGTGATACGAGCAATTTGCTTAACCGTGAGATGTGCCCGCCTGAGCCTCAGCAGGCAGGCATCGCGTTCGGGGCGTGGCAGGGCCTTGAGCAGCGCAGGATCTATGCTCGGCAGAACTTCGCGCGCAACGGAAAGGGCCTCCTCATCGGAGATCCGCCGGCGTGGAAGAACCTCCATTGCCCAGATGCGCCCAGCAACTTCCTCGAGATGCTCGCAATAGCAACGGGAGCCTCCGACAATATCGAGCATAGGGACCGCATCACAGATGTCAAAGGGATCATAGCCCAGCTGATACGCCTTATAGCTTGACCAGCGGTACGCCTCGAGCGAGTCAAGCGCACCCTTCACGGGATTGAGATGAATATAGTCGAGCAGCTCCACCGCCTGCACGTCCGACTCAACCGCGACCCGCGAATAGCGATTATCAAACAGATGCCCCGTTCTCCCCGTTTTCCCGTTGAAATACTTAGCATATGCTGTCAACGCACACTGCATTGCCTTTGAAAGATTGTCAAATGGATCATCAATCATCAAATGGAAGTGATTGTCCATAAGGCACCAAGCCAACACCGCCACTTTATGGCGTGCAAACCTGTCCGAGATGTCCGATAAGAAACGATATCGGTCAGAATCATCTTCAAAAATAATCTGTTTGGAGTTGCCACGGTCAAAGACGTGGTAATAGCCGGTGAGCGAAACGGCGCGGGCGCATCGAGGCATAATCTCTCCTTTCAAAACTGAACAGGCAACACCTAAAAGGAGAGAAGGAACGCGAAATGCTGAGCCTGTGACCTATTTATATCCAATGAGCGGCAAAAACTGGTTCAGAACGGCAAAATGGCAAAACGATGTCTGTCCCAAATGAGTGAAAGCACTCATGTAAGTCTGTCCCCAATGAGCGGGGCGATGCAGCAGGCAGATAGTTTTAGTTAAAACGCTTCATTCAATTGAAGCGTTTTAGTGTGCCTTTTAGAGGAATCTTACCGTTCGCCGAATAATTTCTTGCTATCATGCAAGGCGTAGGGTAAATCTCCGATCGCAAGGAGACACAAATGGTGAAAAAGTCACCGGAAAACACTACTCCCGCAATTGTGGACAACGTAGAGGCGCTTGAGGCTAAGCTCGCTCAGATGCGAGAGGCCCAGGCGCTTTTTGCTACGTACACGCAGGAGCAGGTCGACAAGATCTTCTATGAGGCCGCCATGGCCGCCAACAAGGCTCGTATCCCGTTGGCGAAGATGGCCATCGAGGAGACCGGCCGCGGCGTTCTTGAGGACAAGGTCATCAAGAACCACTACGCCGCAGAGTACATCTACAACGCTTACAAGAACACCAAGACCTGTGGTGTCCTGGAGCGCGACGAGGCTTACGGCATCACCAAGATCGCCGAGCCCATCGGCATCGTGGGCGCCGTCATCCCGACGACCAACCCCACCTCCACCGCGATCTTCAAGACGCTGATCTGCCTGAAGACCCGCAACGCCATCATCATCTCCCCGCACCCGGCTGCCGCCAAGTGCACCATCGCCGCCGCCAAGCTCGTGCTTGACGCCGCCGTCAAGGCCGGCGCCCCCGAGGGCATCATCGGCTGGGTCGATGTCCCCTCCATCGAGCTGACTAACATGGTCATGCGCGACGTCGACATCATCCTCGCCACCGGTGGCCCGGGCATGGTCAAGGCCGCCTACTCCTCGGGCAAGCCCGCCCTGGGCGTTGGCGCCGGTAACACCCCGGTCGTCATCGACGACACCGCCGACGTTCTGCTCGCAGTCAACTCCATCATCCACTCCAAGACCTTCGACAACGGCATGATATGCGCTTCCGAGCAGTCCGTGACCGTCATCGACACCATCTACGACCAGGTCAAGGCCGAGTTCCAGAAGCGCGGCTGCTACTTCGTCAAGCAGGGTGCCGAGATGGAGGCCCTGCGTGCCGCCATGTTCAAGAACGGCGCCCTCGATCACCGCATCCCCGGCATGGCTGCCGCCAAGATCGCCGAGCTCGCCGGCATCGAGGTTCCCGCCAAGACTAAGATCCTGATCGCCGAGGTCACCTCCACCGACCCCGCCAAGGAGGAGTTCTCCCACGAGAAGCTCTCCCCGGTCCTGGCCATGTACCACGCCAAGGACTTCCAGGAGGCCGTCGACAAGGCCGAGCACCTGGTGCTCGCCGGTGGCCCGGGCCACACCGCCTCTCTGTACGTGCACCCCGCCCAGGCCGAGAAGATCAGCCTGTTCGAGCACGTCATGAAGGCCTGCCGCATCGTCATCAACACCCCGTCCTCGCACGGTGGCATCGGTGACCTGTACAACTTTGGCATGAAGCCGTCTCTGACCCTGGGCTGCGGCTCCTGGGGCGGCAACTCCGTCTCCGAGAACGTTGGGGTGAAGCACTTGATCAACGTTAAGACTGTGGCCGAGCGCCGTGAGAACATGCTGTGGTTCCGCGCTCCCGAGAAGGTCTACTTCAAGAAGGGTTCCACGCCCGTCGCCCTCGACGAGCTGGGCAACGTCATGGGCAAGAAGCGCGCCTTCATCGTTACCGACCAGTTCCTCTTCAAGAATGGCAACACCCGCGCCATCGAGGCCAAGCTCGACGAGATGGGCATCGCCCACGACTGCTTCTACGACGTCGAGCCCGATCCGTCGCTGCAGTGCGCACGTCGCGGCGCCAAGCAGATGGCTCTCTTTGAGCCGGACGTCATCATCGCCGTCGGCGGTGGCTCCGCTATGGACGCCGGCAAGATCATGTGGATGATGTACGAGCACCCCGAGTGCAAGTTTGAGGACATGGCCATGGACTTCATGGACATCCGCAAGCGTATCTTCACCTTCCCCGAGATGGGCAAGAAGGCCTACTTCGTCGCCGTCCCGACCTCCTCGGGTACCGGCTCCGAGTGCACGCCGTTCGCCATCATCACCGACAAGGAGACCGGCATCAAGTGGCCGCTCGCCGACTACGCGCTGCTCCCCAACATGGCTATCGTCGACGCCGACAACTGCATGACCGCCCCGCGCGGCCTGACCGCTGCCTCCGGCATCGACGTCATGACCCACGCCATCGAGTCCTACGTCTCCATCATGGCTTCCGACTACACCAAGGGCCTCTCCGAGCGCGCTGCCAAGCTCGTCTTTGAGAACCTGCCCTCCAGCTTCACGAACGGCGCCAAGGACCCGCACGCCCGCGAGGAGATGCACAACGCCTCCTGCATGGCCGGTATGGCCTTCGCCAACGCCTTCCTGGGCCTCAACCACTCCATGGCTCACAAGCTCGGCGCTTTCCATCACCTGCCCCACGGCATCGCTAACGCCGTCATCCTGACCCGCGTCATGCGCTACAACGCCGCCGAGGCTCCCGTCAAGATGGGTACCTTCTCCCAGTATCCTTACCCCAACGCGCTGCACAACTACGCCGAGATGGCCAAGTACTGCGGCATCGAGGGCAAGGACGACAAGGAGGTCTTCGAGAACTTCATCACGAAGCTCGAGGAGCTCAAGGACTTCATCGGTGTCAAGAAGACCATCGCCGACTACGGTGTTAACGAGCAGTACTTCCTCGACACCCTCGACGAGATGACCGAGCAGGCATTCAACGACCAGTGCACCGGCGCTAACCCGCGCTACCCGCTCATGAGCGAGATCAAGGAGCTCTACCTGGACGCCTACTACGGCCGCGAGCCCCAGGACTACGCCGTCTGCTAGTTTTTAGCACGGTTTTTTGCGGCGGGGGTGCACGGGTGTTTCACACACCCCCGCCGTCGCTTCTATCGCATCGTTGAAAGGATGCAACCATGCTGCTACCCGATTCCAAGACCGAGCTCGTCCGTCGCGGCAACAAGGTCGTTTACGACCTGGGCGACAAGATCGTCAAGGTCTTTAACGAGACCAAGCCCGTCTCCGACGTGTTCAACGAGGCTTTGAATCTTGCCCGCATCAATGAGTGCGGCATCCGCAGCCCCAAGGCTCTCGAGGTTTCTCAGCTCGAGAACGCCAACGGCTGGGCGCTCGTGACCGAGAAGGTTCCGGGCACCACCCTTGCCGAGAAGATGACTGCCGAGCCCCAGCGCTTTGGTGAGTACCTCGAGATGTTCGTTGACCTCCAGATTGAGATCCACGGCTACACCTCCCCGCTGCTCAACCGTCAGCGCGACAAGTTCGCCCGCATGATCGACAGCCTTGATCAGCTCAATGCCACCACGCGCTACAACCTTCAGGAGCGTCTGGACGGCATGACCAAGGAGTTCAAGGTCTGCCACGGCGACTTCAACCCCTCCAACGTCATCGTCGGCGACGACGGCCAGCTCTATGTGTGCGACTGGGCACACGCCACCCAGGGCTCCCCTGCTGCCGACGTTGCCACCACCTACCTGCTCTTCGCTCTCAACAGCAAGGATCAGGCCGAGGCCTACCTGGAGCTCTACTGCGACCGCGCTGACATGCCCATGCAGGTCGTGCGTCAGTGGACGAGCATCGTCGCCGCTTCCGAGCTCGCTCGTAAGCGCAACGTGAACGATGAGTTCCTTAAGAACTGGATCGACGTCGTCGATTATCAGTAATATCTGAGCGATTTATTTCGCATCGGAGGCACAAAGGAAAACCCCGCAGCTCATATGGGCTGTGGGGTTTTCCTTTTAGATATCGAGGATGCTACAAGATAAAAGAACGGCCCCGCATCTCCCCGATCTGGAGAAATGCGGGGCCGTCCCGTATATCGAACTACAAGCGAAATCGTAGATTAACGGCGGGCCGCCTTAACAAGCTCGGCAACCTTGGCGACGACCTCGTCAATCGCCACGTCCTCGCGCTCGCCCGTGGCACGGTCCTTGAGCTCAACGGTGCCGTTCTTAAGGCCGCGCTTGCCGAGCACCACCTGATACGGGAAGCCCATAAGGTCGTTGTCGGCAAACTTAAATCCGGGACGCTCGTCGCGGTCGTCCACGACAACCTCGATACCCTCGGCGCACAAGCCATCAACAATCTGCTCGCAGACGGTCGCGCACTCCTCCTTCTTGGGATCGAGCGGAATCACCGCGACCTCGTACGGAGCAACGGAGACCGGCCAGACGATGCCATGCTCGTCATTGTGCTGCTCCACGACGGCAGCGAGCGAGCGGGACACACCAACGCCGTAGCAGCCCATGATGAGCGGCTTCTCCTTACCGTCCTCGTCCATAAAGGTGGCACCCATGGCCTCGGAATACTTGGTGCCAAGCTGGAAGACCTGAGAGACCTCGATGCCGCGGGCAGCGGAGAGCGGCTTGCCGCAGTGCGG
Source organism: Collinsella sp. CLA-ER-H4 (assembly GCF_040092395.1). Classification (NCBI taxonomy): domain Bacteria; kingdom Bacillati; phylum Actinomycetota; class Coriobacteriia; order Coriobacteriales; family Coriobacteriaceae; genus Collinsella; species Collinsella sp. CLA-ER-H4. The sequence goes on along the minus strand of NZ_JBBNLQ010000005.1, from coordinate 61,047 downwards.
GCAGGGGTCGCCGGCAACGACGGTTACCAGGTCGGCCCACTCGTCAACGGTAAAGTCGCGCTCGGGGCAGGCGCCGGTAAAGTGATAGTCGACCTCGTTGGCGCCACAGGCCCACTGCTTGGACTCGCGCAGGCTCTCGTCGCAGACCAGACGAATGCCCTCGGGCAGGTTAACTGGTCCGATAAAGCCCTTGTGCAGACCGTTCGCCTGAAGCTCCTCGTCGGTCATCATGCGATAGCCCTTGCCAAAGACATGCTCGGCCTTGCAATCGTTGAGCTCGTGGTCGCCCGGGACAATGGCCACGACCGGCTTGCCCTCAGCATCGATGAGCGCCAGCGACTTTCGCGTACCGTTCTCGGGGAAGCCGAAGAACTTTGCAACGGCCTCGATGGTGCCCATGCCCGGAGTCTCGACCTTGGTGAGCGTACCGTCGCCAGGACCCTCGGTCACAACGACCTTGGTGCTTGCGGCCTCATCGTCGGCAGCGAAGCCGCACTCATCGCAGTAGACGAGCGAAGCCTCGCCAGCGTCGGCCAAAGCCATGTACTCAACGGAGGTGTCGCCGCCGATCTCGCCGGAGTCGGCGACAACGGGCAGGGCCTTGATGTAGCAGCGCTCGCAAATGTTGGCATAGGCCTGCTTCATCTTGTCGTACTCCTCCTGCAGGCTCTCCTGCGTGGCGGAGAAGCTGTAGGCGTCCTTCATGATGAACTCGCGACCGCGCATCAGACCAAAGCGGGGGCGGAACTCATCGCGGAACTTGTCCTGAATGTGGTACAGGTTGACGGGCAGCTGCTTATAGGAGCGCAGCTCGTTGCGCACCAGGGCCGTGACGGTCTCCTCGTGCGTGGGGCCCAGGACGAACTCGCGACCATGACGGTCGTCAAAGCGCACAAGCTCCTTGCCATAGGCGTCGATGCGGCCGGACTCACGCCACAACTCGGCGTCGACCATGATGGGCATCATAAGCTCCTGGGCGCCGGCAGCGTCCATCTCGTCGCGCACGATGTTCTCAATCTTGCGGATCGAGCGCCAAGCAAGCGGCAGGTAGGAATACAGACCGGCGGCCTCCTTGCGGATCATGCCGGCACGGAGCAGCAGGCGGTGGCTGGCGAGCTCAGCGTCCGCCGGATCCTCCTTAAGCGTCGGCGCATAGAGCTTAGACATATACATTGCTCGAGTCATTTATTTCTCCTCAATAAGCTTGTCGACCTCGGCCATAAGCGCGTCGACAATATGGTCCTCAGCTACTTTACCAATGATCTGGCCATGCGAAAAGAGCAAGGCCTGACCACGTCCGCAAGCAACGCCCAGGTCGGCATCAGAAGCCTCACCGGGGCCATTAACGGCACATCCCATCACAGCGATCGAAAGCGGCGCGGAGTAGTTCTTAAGCCGCTCGGTGACCTCCTCGGCGATGGGAATGAGGTTAACCTGGCAGCGGGCGCACGTGGGGCACGAGACAATCTCGGGGCCACGGCGACGCAGGCCCAGCGACTGCAGAATACCCCAGGCAACCGGCGACTCCTCAACCGGATCGGCCGTAAGCGACACGCGCATGGTGTCACCGATGCCCTCGGACAGCAGAATACCCAGACCCACCGAGCTCTTGATAGTGCCCTGCAGCTTGGTCCCCGCCTCCGTCACGCCCAGGTGAAGCGGAACATGGGGAATCTCGCGCGAGAGGGCTCGATAGGTATCAAGCGTCGTTTGCACGCTATGGGCCTTGGCCGAAAGCACGATGTTCGTAAAGCCGCGGTCCTCAAAGTGCCGCACAAAGCGCTCGCTCGACATCACGAGCTTCTCGGGCTGCGTGAGGTCGTCGCGCTCGGCGATATCCTGCTCAAGCGAACCGGCATTGACGCCGATACGAATCGCACAGCCCGCGGCGCCGGCGGCGTCGATGACGGCATCGACCTTGGCCCAATCGCCAATGTTGCCGGGATTGATGCGGAGCTTGGCGGCACCGGCCTCCACAGCGCCAATGGCCAGCTTGTGGTTAAAGTGGATATCGGCAACGATCGGCACCGGAGACTCGGCACAGATGGTGCGGAAACCCTCAAGCGCGGCCTCGGTGGGCACGCTCACACGCACGATATCGCAGCCAGCCTGCGCCAACGCGCACACTTGCGCAAGCGTTGCCTGGGCGTCAGCGGTATCGGTGCAGGTCATGGATTGGACCACCACCGGCGCGCCACCACCGATCTGCACACCGCCCACATGCACGGGGCGCGTCAACTCGCGAGGCAAAGGATGGGATAAAGACAATCCAAACACTCCCCTACAGGATAAATCGAAGGACGTCGGAACGAAGCATATAGACAAACAGCAGCGCAAAGAGCGCGATGCCCACATAGCTCACAATCGTCTGGACCTTGAGCGGAAGCTCGCGGCCAGCAATCTTTTGAATGATCTCGATGACCAGCTTGCCGCCATCGAGTGGTGGGATGGGCAGCAGGTTCATAAAGCCAAGCGAGAACGAAATGAGGGCGGCAAACGAAAGGAACGTGGCAGGGCCGGCAGCAGCAGCCTGTGAGGACATAACGCTAATGCCCACGATCGAAGAAGACTGATCGAGAATCTCCATCGTATGCTGCGGCTGGAGCAGGCGCATCACGCCCTCCGCTGTCTGCACGACATAGGAGAACGAAAGTCGAGCCGACGTGATGGGGTCTAAACGGACCACCTGCGTAGAGGCATACACACCTACGCGCTCGTCCTCTTTGAGCGCAACCGCGGTCGAATGCTGCTTGCCGTCACGCTCGTACTCGATGGCGATATCGTCCTTACCGGCAGCCTTACCGATGGCATCGTAAACGTCCATCCAGGTAGAGCACGATACTCCGTCAACCGTAAGGATCGCGTCGCCGCCCTCGATACCCGCCTTGGCGGCAATAGACCCCTCGTCAACCTGACCGATCACGTTGGTATCCATCGGCACGGTGACACCCGCAATAGAGTAGATGCTCATAAGCAGCAAAAAGCCCGTCAGGATATTGACGAGAATGCCCGCGAGCAGCATAAAGGCGCGCTTGAGAAAGCCCTGGCCAAGATAGGTGTGCGAACGCTCTTGTGCAAGGAACTCGGCCTCGCCGCACGGCAGCTCCCACACATCGCCCTCGGCAGTTGAATGTTCGCGATCGAAACGGCGGCCGTCAAAGGTAGTGTAACCCGCCGCATCTCGCGGCAGCGTCTGATACTTGGTGGGATAGTAGCTCGGCGAGGGCTTCTCCCCTTCCTCATACCAGGGTGCGATGGAACCCCAGCCCAGCAACAGGGCGCATGCCTCGAGCACATCCTCCTCGGAAAGCTCAAGCTCGACAGCAAGGTCGGCCACGGTCACGCGACCATGACGATAGATAGCCGCGAGCACGCGATCGGCGCACGAGACATCGGTCGGATCCATACCGCAGATGGCAGCGTAGCCACCCAGCAGCAGCGGGGTCACGCCAAACTTGGTTCCAATGCGACGCGACGTGTAATGGATGTCAAAGCGGCACGGCAGGCCCAAAAAGAACTCGGTCACACGAACGCCGCAAGCACGTGCCGCCAAAAAGTGGCCGCCCTCGTGCAAAAACACGAGGACGGAAAGCACCAGCAGGCCCCAAAAGACCGATGAGAGAACGCTCAGAACAGTATCCATAAATCGAAAAAGCAATCCTTATGGGTTAGGAACGGGTTGCGGCGAGCACCTGCGCAGCCTTTTCACGCGCCCACACATCGATGTCGCGAAGCTGCTCAAACGAATCGACCGTCTGCATATCGTGGGCATCCATGCAGGATTCCACAATGCGATCGATATCGGTAAAGCTGCAGCCATCGTGCAGGAAGGCATCGACGGCGACCTCGTTGGCGGCATTGAGCACGCACGGCATGGTGCCACCCGTCTTGCCGGCACGCTCGGCCAGTGCCAGACAGCGGAAGGTATCCATGTCGGCAGCATCAAACGTGAGCTGCCCCAGCTCGCGGAAATCGATACGAGGCGCCGGGGTATCCCAACGCTCGGGATACGAGAACGCGAACTGGATGGGAATACGCATGTCGGAAGCACCGAGATGCGCCATCACGGAGCCGTCGGCAAACTCGACCATAGAGTGAATCTTGGACTGACGCTGCACGACCACGTTAATGAAATCGAGGTCGCAGTTAAACAGATGCATGGCCTCAATGCGCTCCAGGCCCTTATTCATGAGGGTGGCGGAGTCGATGGTGATCTTAGCACCCATGGCCCACGTGGGATGTGCGAGGGCATCGGCACGCGTCACGCGATCTAGCTCGTCGCGCGTGCGGCCAAAGAACGGACCGCCCGAGCAGGTGAGCCAAATACAATGAGCCTCGCGCGGGTTCTCCCCCAGATAGCACTGGTAGATGGCGGAGTGCTCAGAGTCGACTGGAATAAGCTGGCCCGGTTGCGCCAACGGCATAAGCAAGTCGCCACCGACGACGAGGGACTCCTTGTTGGCAAGGGCAAGACGCTTATTCGAGGTCAAGGCCGCATGGCTCGCCTCGAGACCGGCGGCACCCACAATAGCGACGAGTACGCAGTCGACATCGTCGCGACGCGCGAGCTCGCAAACCGCCTGCGCGCCAACGCCGAGCTTCGTTCCCTCGGGCAACTCCTGCAGCACGGCGTCATCGCCATGAGCGACATCGGCCACGGCAACCGCCGAAACCGAGAACTCGCGGGCAGCGGCAACAAGCTCGGAGGTACTGGAGTTAACGGACAGCGCCGTCACCTGCAGGCGATCGGCATGCTGGCGGCACACATCGAGCGCCTGGGTGCCGATGGAGCCCGTACAACCCAGGATGGCAACACGGAGGCGTCCATCGGGGCCATACGTCGTCTGGAATGACATTACAGCACGCCTCCGATCATCAGCATCAGCTGCGCGGTGATGCAGCCGAAGATAAGCGAATCGCTACGATCGAGCATGCCGCCGTGGCCCGGGATAAGGTTGCCGGAATCTTTGACGCCCACACCGCGCTTGATGCGCGACTCGATAAGGTCGCCGATAACGCCCAGAATGGACACGACCACGCCGCACAGCAGCGCATAGGGCAGGCTGAGCTTGAAGAAATGCGTCGCCCACAGGATGAGCCAAATCAAAACCGAGCCCAGGATGCCGCCAACAAACCCCTCCCAGCTCTTTTTGGGAGAGATCTTGGGAACCATCTTGTGTTTGCCGATACGGCTACCCACGATATAGGCAAACGAATCGGAGACCCAGAGAGACGCGCAAACACCCACCGAAAGCAGGGCGCCGGCAAAACCGGGCACGGCATCGCGCAGCAGCACGATAGCCGACAGCATAAAACCGGTGTAGATGGGACCCATGAGTGTCACGGCAACATCGGATATACGGGTACGCGGCGACCAGACATACCAAATGCCCACAGCGAGCATCAGGGCAAAAAGCAGGGCATTCAGCAGCATCGAATCGCCCAACGCCGACAGCGGAAAGAGCACGGCGGCAGCGATACCCATGCGCTCGTTAGCCATCTTGCCATCGAGCCTTGTCATACGGAAAAACTCATAGCAGCACAGACCGCTCATGACGGAAACAAAGATGGCCGTGGGCACGATACCCAAAACCAGGCACAGGATAAAGACAACGGCGTAGACGATACCGGCGGCGGCACGGGTAATAAAGCCCGCCAGCCACGAACCGGTGCCGCTCTTCACTGCAGGCGTTCCCGCAGTGGCAGCTTTGCGCGCAGGCGTCTTGGGAGCAGATGCCTTGGGACGATCGGACACGATTAAGCCTCCTCGGTCTTGCTCAGTCCACCAAACCTACGGTCACGGCCCTGATAGGCCAAAATGGCGTCGACAAGGCCCCAACGATCAAAGTCGGGCCAATAGGTATCGGTGACGTAGAATTCGGAATAAGCCACCTGCCACAGCAGATAGTTCGAAAGGCGCAGCTCACCAGAAGTGCGAATCACAAGCTCAGGATCGGGAAGGCCGGCGGTATAGAGGTGGGAAGCCACCATGTCGTCATCAATTGCGCCAGGATCGATCTTACCGGCGGCAGCGTCGAGTGCGATCTGACGGACAGCGCGGGTAATCTCGGCACGCGCGCCGTAGTTGACGGCAAGCGCCAGCGTCATGCCGGTGTGATCGGCGCACTCGGCAAGACCGCGTTCAAAAACGTCGCGGGTCTTCTTGGGCAGCGCGGAAATGTCACCCAAAAAGACAACGCGCACGTTTTCGCGCTTCAGAAGCGGCAGCTCGTCGATAAACGTCTTGGCAAACAGGTGCATCAAGACGTTGACCTCATGCTGCGGGCGGTTCCAGTTTTCGGTAGAAAACGCATAGGCCGAAAGCACGTCGACGCCCAGACGCACGCAGGCGGTAATAATCTCACGAAGGGAGACGATACCCGCCTTGTGGCCCTCGGTGCGTGCAAGACCGCGCGATGTGGCCCAACGACCATTGCCGTCCATGATGCACGAGATATGGTGCGGAATGTTATTGAGGTCAAGGTCGGAAAAACCGACGCCCGCAGGGGCGTCGGCAAAGTACTCGACCAGTTTATGCTCGTCGTATTGCACCTTAGATCTCCATGACCTCGGCTTCTTTTTCCTTCAGAAGCTCCTCGACCTTGGCGACATACTCATCGGTGTGCTTCTGGACCTTGGCCTGCTCGCGACGGACATCGTCCTCGGTGAGCTCCTCATCGCGCTCAAGCTTGTTGTTGAAGTCGCGACGGATGTTACGGATAGACACCTTGGCCTGCTCGGCGTACTCGCGGCACTCCTTGACGAGCTCGCGACGGCGCTCCTCGGTGGGAGCCGGGAACGGCAGACGAACGACGGTGCCATCGGAGTTGGGGGTAATACCCAGATCGGAAGCGCCGATGGCCTTGACGATAGCGTTGATGAGTGCCTTGTCCCACGGCTCGATGAGCAGCATGTGGGCCTCGGGGGTCTTGACGGCGGCAACCTGCGTGACCGGCGTGGGAACACCGTAATAATCGACGGTGATGTCGGACAGAATGTTGGCATTGGCGCGGCCGGTACGGACCTTGGAGAAGTTATGCTTGAGGGACTCGAGCGACTTGTCCATATGGGCGGTGATGTTCTCTGCCATGCTTAATCCTCCTGATAGACGAGCGTGCCGACGGACTCACCCGCGAGCGCGCGCTTGACGGTGTCCTCGCCATCGATGTTGAGGACCAAAATCGGCATACGGTTATCCTGGCACAGTGCCGTAGCGGTGGAATCCATAACCTGCAGACCGCGGACGAGAACCTCGTGATAGGTAATCTTGTCAAAACGGACGGCATCAGCGCACTTGACGGGATCCTTATCGTAGATGCCGTCAACCTTGGTGGCTTTAATCAGAATCTCGGCGCCGATCTCGCACGCACGAAGAGCCGCGGCGGTGTCGGTCGTAAAGTACGGATTGCCCGAACCGGCGGCAAAAATAACGACGTTGCCCTTGGAAAGGTGGTTGATGGCGCGACGGCGAATATAGGGCTCGCAGATCTCGTTCATCTGGATAGCGCTCATCACGCGGCAGGGAACATCGTTATGCTCGAAGGCATCCTGCAGGGCGAGCGCGTTCATAACGGTTGCCAGCATGCCCATGTAGTCGGCCTGAGCACGCTCCATGCCACCGGCAGCACCTGCCATGCCGCGGAAAATATTGCCGCCGCCGACAACGACGCCGACCTCATGGCCAACGGCGAGCAGCTCCTTGACCTGCTTAGCAAGATGGTCGGTAACCTTGGGGTCGATGCCATATTGGCCGTCGCCCATCAGCGCTTCGCCGGAAAGCTTAAGAAGCACGCGTTTATATCGGATGTCGGACAAAGCGATCCTCCTTTAGATTGAACTCTCAACATTCTATCAAAGGCTCTAAGAAGAGCCATGAAAAAGCAGGCTGTGAGTAAAACCCACAGCCTGCTCATTACCAGCTACAAGAGCTTATTTACTCGCCACGGACCAGACGGTCAAAGGCAACGACGGTAATGGTGTCGCCGAGCTCCTTGGAGACCTGCTCAGCGTACTTCTTGATGGTGAGGGAGCTGTCCTTGATGAACTCCTGCTCGGTGAGCACGGACTGCTTGTAGAACTTCTCCAGACGGCCGACAGCCATCTTCTCCTGGATAGCCTCGGGCTTACCGGACTCGGCAGCCTGAGCCATGTAGATCTGCTTCTCGTGCTCGACGGTCTCGGCCGGAACCTGATCGCGGGTAGCGCAGATCGGGGCGACGGCGGCAACCTGAAGGGCAACGTCGTGAGCGAAGGTCTTGAAGGATTCAGCCTGAGCGGTCTCAGCCTTCTCGAAGGCGAACTCGACGAGGACGCCGATCTTACCACCCATGTGGATGTAAGAAGCGAGCGCGCCGTTCTCAGCCTTGCGGGCAGCGAAGCGGGAGATCTTCATGTTCTCGCCCATGATGTGAATCATCTCGGTGAGCTCGGAGGAAACGGTCTCCTCGCCCATCGGCTTCTCGAGCAGAGCGTCGACGTCAGCAGGCTCGGTGGTAGCGACAACCTCAGCGACCTTGGAAGCAAAGCCGGTGAACTTGGCGTTAGAGCCAACGAAGTCGGTCTCGCAGGAGAGCTCGAGCAGAGCGCCGGTCTTGCCATCCTCGGAGACGAACGCGGCGACAGCGCCCTCGTTGGTCTCACGGCCAGCCTTCTTGGCAGCCTTGGCAAGGCCGTTCTTACGCAGAACGTCGACAGCGGCGTCCATGTCGCCGTCAGCCTCGACGAGAGCCTTCTTGCACTCCATCATCGGGGAGTCGGTCATCTCGCGGAGCTGCTTGACCATAGCGGCGGTAATCTGGGCCATTGTGGTTCCTTTCAAAGAGATGAAAAAGAATTAACTAAGACTGATTTACTCGGCCTTGGGCTCAGCGGCCATCTCGGCCTCGGAGACCTGCTCCTTACCAGAGCCAGCGAGGCAGGCGTCAGCCATGAGCTCGCACATAAGGGTGACAGCGGAGATAGCGTCATCGTTGCAGGGGATGCCGTACTCGACCTCGTCGGGATCGGAGTTGGTGTCGATCAGGGCGACGACGGGGATGTTCAGGCGCTGAGCCTCCTTGATGGCGTTCTCCTCGCGCTTGGTGTCGATGACGAAGAGAGCCTGGGGCAGACCCTTCATGTCGCGGGCGCCACCGAGGTTGGTCTGGAGCTTGGTGAGCTCCTTGCCGAGAACAGCCTGCTCCTTCTTAGGCAGAACAGCCATGCGGCCGTCCTCGACCATGGCCTCGAGCTCCTCCATGCGGTTGATGCGGGAGCGGATGGTGACGAAGTTGGTCAGCATACCGCCGAGCCAACGCTGGTTGATGTAAGGCATGTTGGCGCGCTCAGCAGCGTTCTTGACGGCCTCCTGAGCCTGCTTCTTGGTGCCGACGAACAGCACGTTGCCACCCTTGGCGACGTTCTTGACGAAGGTGTAGGCCTGGTCGGCGTCGAGGATGGTCTGCTTGAGGTCGAGGATGTAGATGCCGTTGCGCTCACCGAAGATGAACGGCTTCATCTTGGGGTTCCAGCGACGGGTCTGGTGACCGAAGTGGCAGCCGGCCTCGAGCAGGGTGCGGATATTAATCTTGGTAGCCATGTTAAACCTCCTGTGGTTTGCCTCCGCGCGGGGTCATCCTCCAAAACCAACCCGGACATGTGCTACCAAAGCCCGGGCACCACGGTATGAAGTAGCCGCGCGTGCGTGATAAAAACATGTTGCCGTGAAGCAACCCGATGAATGATAGCAGGAATGCCTCTTCCTGCCAACCCGCAATCAAAACCACACACCTGAGTGCGGCGCGGGACGTCCCAGCCACTATTCGCCGCGAGGATGGGCTTGAGCCACGGCACGTTTAAGCCGATCGGGTGTGAGATGCGTGTAGATCTGCGTCGTGGACAGGCTCGCATGACCTAGCAGCTCTTGAACCGAGCGCAGGTCCGCACCGCCCTCGAGCAAGTCGGTCGCAAAGGTATGGCGCATCGCATGCGGGGCGATGTCAGCCGGAATGCCGGCGAGCGTCGCCAGCGTATGGAACCGCCGCCGGAGCATCGCGGCGCTCATGCGATTGCCGCGCGCCGATATAAGCAGCGGATGCGGCCCGGTAGCGAGGTCGCGGCGCTTTGCCCGAGCGAGCAACTCCGGCCTCCCCTCTTCAATATAGAGACGCGTCACATCGAGCGCACGACGATACAGAGGGACGATACGCTCCTTGCTCCCCTTGCCCCACAGGCGCAGCGTGCGCTCGGACCATGAGATGGATTCCACATTGAGCGCCGCAAGCTCTGAGATGCGGGCACCCGAGGCATAGAGCAACTCGAGCATCGCCGCATCGCGCAGTCCCGCGGGTGTTGAGGTATCAGGCGTCTTGAGCAGCGCCTCGACCTGCTGGGTCGTAAGGACGCCCGGCAGGTCACGCGGCAGCTTGGGCGACGCGATCGCCGAGACCGCATCGCCCTCGACAATCCCCTCGGCAGCCATCCAGCGATAGAGAGATCGGATAGCCGACAGGTGCGCCGCAAGCGTTCGGGGAGCCACCTGCTCACGCGAAAGCTCAGCAAGATAGCGACGAATGGTGCGCACGTCGGCAGCGAAAGCATCAATATCCTCGCGCTCGCACCAGGCAGCAAAGCGCTCCAGTCTCGAGCCATAGGCCGTCACCGTGTTGGGAGAAAGCCCCTCAACGCGTGCGATATAGGCGATAAAAGAGTCGACGGTGTCGTACAGGTCAAAGGCTATGACCGGTCGCCTCCAAACAAGTCGGAACGCGTGGCCAAGTAGGCATCGAGGGCCTCGAGCGCACGGTCCGCATAGGCCTGATAGCGGTCGCGCTTGCTGCGGCGCTTACCGTCCTCGAGCGGCGGCACCAGGCCAAAGTTGACATGCATGGGCTGATAGCCCACGGTGGCAGGATCGGTCGCATAGCCCACGAGCGCACCCAGGGCGCCCACGCGGGGCAACTCGACGGAATCGGCGCCGATAGCCTCTGCATAGGTGTTGAGCGCCGCGAGCAGACCGGTCGCCACGGCTTCCATGTACCCCTCGGTGCCGGTGATCTGACCGGCCAGGCGCACGCCGGTACCGGGCACGGCAAAGGTGCCATCGAGCACGTGCGGGGCGTCGACAAAGGTATTGCGGTGCATGACACCGTAGCGGAAGAACTCAGCGTTCTCCAGGCCCGGCACCATATGGAAGACGCGCTTCTGCTCGCCAAAGGTCAGGTTGGTCTGGAAGCCCACCAGGTTATAGGCGGTCTTCTCCTTGTTCTCGGCACGCAGCTGAATCGCCGCCCAAGGGCGACGTCCGGTACGCGGGTCGGTGAGGCCGACGGGCTTCATGGCGCCAAAGCGAATGGCGTCCTTGCCGGTGCGCGCAACCTCCTCGGCAGGCTGGCAGGCCTGGAACAGATCGCCGCCCTCAAAGTCCTTGAGCACCACGCGGTCGGCCGTGGTGAGCGCCTCGATAAAGGCCTCGTACTCCTCCTTGTTGAGCGGAGCGTTGAGATAGTCGCCGCTCCCCTGCTCCTCGTAGCGCGACTGCGAAAACAGCACGTCCATATCGAGCGTGGAGGCATCGACGATCGGCGCCGCGGCATCGAAGAACGCAAGGGCGTCGCCACCGACGAGCTTCATGACCTCTTCGCTCAGCGCCGGTGAACACAGCGGGCCCGCGGCAATGACCACGTGGCCCTCGGGGATCTGGGTGACCTCGCCGTGAACGACCTCGATATTGGGGCGGGCGGCAACCTCAGCCTCGACGAGCTCGGAGAATGTAACACGGTCGACCGCCAGGGCGCCACCAGCGGGAACAGCAGCGCGATGGGCGCAGTCGAGCAGGACTGAACCCATGCGCTCAAGCTCGGCCTTCAGCAAACCAGCCGCGGAATCCGGACGGGTCGACTTAAACGAATTGGAGCAGACGAGCTCTGCCAGGTGATCGGTATGGTGAGCCGGGGAGCTCACCTGGGGGCGCATCTCGCACAGCTTTACGGCAAACCCGCGGTCTGCCAGCTGGATCGCGCATTCCGAACCCGCCAGACCGCCACCGATAACCGTCACCTGATCGAACTGCATCTGCAAACACCTTTCTAATTGACACGTTTTCCATTGTGACCGAAGGGCGTCTGGGCGTGAAGGGCAAACTTGGAGGGCGCATACCTTCCATCCATCATGCGCTCGATAAGGCCCTCGAGTTCAAGCGAACCCAAGAGTTTGAGTACGCCGACAGCATCGAGTGAGACGAGCGCCGCGATGTCGTCGACCTTGAGCGGAGAGGCGATGAGCGCATGCATCACGGTCTGCTGTGTTGGATTCAGGTCGGCAATGCCGGGAGCATCGGGGCGCGAGTAGCGCAGGGTGCCGTATATGCGAGAGATAGCCATCTCGATGGACTCCTCGTCGACAATGCAGCAGGCACCGTTCGCAATGAGGTAATTCGTGCCACGCGACTCGGGCGATAGGATCGACCCCGGCACGGCAAGAAGTTCGCGCCCCAAATCCATAGCAGCCTCGGCTGTAGAAAACGTCCCGGAAGGCATACCCGCCTCGGATACAAAGAGGGCTTGCGACAGGGCCGCGATCACGCGATTGCGACGCGGAAAGGCAAACTTGCGCGGACCCATGCCCCACGGAGAGATCGACACGACCGCGCCGCCCGTATCGAGCGTGCGCGTAATAAGCCCCGCGCTCGAACGCGGGTAGACCACGTCGGCGCCCGTCCCCAGCACCACGACGTGTTTGCCGCCGGCGTTGACCGCAGCCCAACCCGAGGCCTGGTCACAACCGACCGCACCGCCCGAAACTACCGTCACTCCCGCCTCAACCGCCACCTTCGCCGCAAGCTCTGCCACGGCAAGACCATACGGCGAGGCCTTTCGCGCACCGATGATGGAGAGCGCGGGCGTCGAAAGCACCTCGGGGTTGCCGCGCACATAGAGCGTCTGGGGTACATCAGATAGCTCCAAAACGCTCTCGGGATACAACGCATCACCTGGATGCAGCTCGAAGGTCCCCTCAGCTATCATTGGTCCCTCCTTCCCTGGTACATCGCCGCCTCGAGCACGTGGTCCTGCGTCACTTGCTCGCTCTCGGCGACGTCAGCGATTGTACGCGCGATACGCACCAGGCGTACGATGCCGCGGCCCGTGAGATGCGTGCGTTTGGATAGGCCAAGTACGCATTTCTCGGCAGCATCATCGAGCTCGAAGGTCGAAACGACGCCGTCAATAGACCGCGTCTCGTCATCCTCGGCCTCGGCATCCGCATCGTCCATACGGAACTCGCGCCAGGCGCGAAAGGCACGACCGCGCACAACGTAGTCACGTAACTCGGCCGACGACATACCCTCCGCACCCTCGATAATCACTTGAGGGTCGGGACGGGTCACATCGATCATCATGTCGATACGGTCGGCCAAGGGACCGCGCAGTTTAGACCGATAGCGCTCGACCATCGCCGCCGAGCAGCGACACGGTACCTCGCGATCGCCCAAAAAGCCGCAGGGGCAGGGATTGCTCGCAGCCAGCAGCTGAAAGCGCGACGGGAAGGTAAAAGCCCCGTCGACGCGTACGATCCTCACGTAGCCGCGCTCGATGGGCTGACGCAGCGTCTGCAGCACGCCAGTGGGAAACTCGGCAAGCTCGTCCAAAAAGAGCACGCCGCCATGAGCAAGGCTGATCTCACCCGGGTGCACCGGGCGCCCGCCGCCGATAAGGCCTGCGGTCGAAATACTGTGGTGGGGACTGCGGAAGGGGCGGTGCCCCGCCAACAAGCCATCAATGTTCTCACCCAAAACCGAATGGATGCACAGTGCCTCCTGCTGATCCTCAACGGAAAGCTCGGGCAGGATGCCGGTCATACGGCGTGCGAGCATCGTCTTGCCCGATCCCGGAGACCCGATCATGAGCAAGCCGAGTTCTCCTGCCGCCGCAAGCGCCATGCCGCGTTTAGCGACTTCCTGCCCCAGCACGTCTGCATAGTCGAGCTCGGGCTCAAAGGTCGCCTCGACACCCTCGGAATCCAAGTAGTGCCGTGCGGCATCGCCCATGCCGTGAGCAAGCTGAGACAGATGGTCGATAAAGCCGCAATCTACGCCCGCGAGTGGCACATGCTGGTCGGACCTGCCGGCGATAAAAGACAGCCCCATGTCGCGAGCCAATAGCTGAAACGCCACCTCGCCCTTGACGGGAAGCACCGTACCGTCCAGACCAAGCTCACCTGCGATAAGGCAGCGATCGAGGTTGTCACGGGGAATCTGCTCATCGGCCGCTAGAACCGCGATGGCGATGGGCAGGTCAAAGCCGCTACCGGTCTTGCGGATATCGCCGGGTGCCAGGTTAACGGTAATGCCCGAGCGCGTGATCTCGAACCCGGCGGAGCGCATCGCGCAGCGAATACGACCGCGTGACTCCATCACCTCCATACTCGGGATGCCGAGCATCTGAATGCCCGGAACGCCGCCGGCAAGCGAGACCTCGACCGTGACGTGAATCGCCTCGACGCCGCGGATGCAGGCCGCGTGAACGGCAAACGTCTCGAACGCCATCACGACACCTGCCAATCGAACGCGTTGTACTGATGCTCGATCTCGGCGATATGCCCGCCGCGAATGGTGACACCCACTGCATCGAAGCGGATCGCCTTGAGCGGATAGTGCTCCATGAGATAGCAACTTGCGATACGGCGATACCGACGCTGCTTTTGGGCATCCACGGCCTCCTCGGGAAAGACCCGCGTGGTGCAATCCAGGGCGACGCGCCTGGTCTTGACCTCGGCCATCACCACGACATCGTCAAGCTCATCGAGCAGCACCAGATCGGCCTCGCCCTCGGTGCAACGATAACCCTGCTCCAGCAAGGTGTAGCCGCGCTCGTTAAAGTAGTCGATGGTGATCAGCTCGCCCAGCATGCCCAGCTCACGGGGACTGAGTCCCTTGATAAACTCGGGCGTCATCGCCCCGCAGTCGAGCTCGCCGTTTTCCCAACGCTCCTTGAGCTGCTGCGTCTTGCTCTTTTTGCTTGCGGCACTCATGGGGTCTCCTTTCCCGCACACTGCATTGCCCCGATGATGAGGGCACCTTTCATGCGGGTAAGTACAGGAAGCAAACCAAAAGCTGACCAAATGCCGTCAAAAAAAGGGCCGTACGCAGCAATGCTGTTGCATACGGCCCGCTACCAGCAGGTTTATAAAACCCTAGAGGTCCCTGTCTCCACAATTGACCTAGAAAAGGCGCTCAGTCTGCAGAAAGTTTCCGCAAAAGCTCACACGATGCAGTGGACAAAGTCCATGTTTTCGAATGGCCTCGATGTGCTCGGGGCTCGCATAGCCCTTCGATTCGGCCAGATGGTACTCGGGGTACTCGGCGTCGTACTCGACCATCATCTCGTCACGCGTGACCTTTGCCATGATGGATGCCGCGGCGATACAGGCGATCTTGGCATCGCCCTTCACCACGTCGCGCTCATTGGGAACGGCGCCCAAGGGGTTGCCATCCATGAGGACGCAGTCGGGTTCAAGTCCCGTATCGGCCACCGCACCCGCAACGGCAGCGCGGATGGCGCGGGCCATACCCATCTCATCGATATCTGCAGGAGCGATATGGCAAAAGCCGATAGCAGTCGCCACCTCGGCAATCTTAACCGAGAGCAGCTCGCGGCGCGCCGGCGTGAGCTTTTTGGAATCGTTGATGCCCCAGATGCGCGGCTCCATCGGAAGGCACACGGCACACACGGTCAAGGGCCCCGCTACCGAGCCACGGCCCACCTCGTCGACGCCCACGACCACGCCATCACCGCCGAGCTCATGCATAAGCTCGTACATGCCGTTGACGCGCTCGCGCTCGGCAAGCTCCTTGGCATGGCGCTTAAGGGCACGCTCGCAAGCCTTGATCACCTGCTGGCGCGGATCCTCGCGATAATGCTCCACGAGGGCGGGAATCTCCTCGAACGTGGCACTCGCCAGCTCGCCGGCAACCTGCGATGCCGAAACCGAGCTCGTCATATTGGCCATACCAGGCCCTCCTTGCATGCAAATCAGATAAAAAGAAGGGCCACCCGAAGGTGACCCTTACGTCCAAACGAGTGGACAGACGCTGCGATCTTCTTAGCGCTTCTCGGGGATGCGAGCAGCCTTGCCCACCTTGTCGCGGAGGTAGTACAGTTTGGCGCGACGGACGCGACCATGACGAACGACCTCGAGCTTGGCGATCTTAGGGCTGTGAAGCGGGAAGGTACGCTCAACACCGACACCGAAGGACATCTTGCGGACAGTGAAGGTCTCGCGGGCACCGGCGCCGGCCATGCGGATGACGTCGCCCTGGAAGACCTGGATGCGCTCGCGGTCGCCTTCCTTAATGCGGTAGTGAACCTTGACGTTGTCGGCGACGCGAACCTGAGGAATGTCCTCGCGGATCTGCTGACGCTCGATTGCGCGGATGTAATCCATGTGCAATTCCTTACTCTTCTAGAGGTGCCGTACCACCTTGGCCGGCACGTAGTTGAACAAACGTATTCGAGTATACACGCGCGGGTTTCTGCTGCAAGAACAATTTTTTACGCAGACAAAAAGACAAAACCCGCACATGATAACCGCCCGCCTCGCGAATGAGACGGGCGGCATGAAGGGGGCTACGCTAGGCGTCTAAACCCAAAACGTTAGGCGGAGCGCTTCGCCTCGAGCTTGGCCTGAGCGGCCGCCAGGCGCGCGAGGGGCACGCGATAGGGCGAGCAGGACACGTAGTCCACATCGGCCACGTTGAACAGGCCCTTAATGGATTTGGGGTCGCCGCCGTGCTCGCCGCACACGCCAAAGTGCATGTCGGGGTTGGTGGCGCGACCCTTCTCGACGGCCATGCGCACGAGCTCCAGCACCGCCGAGTCGATGGTCTCGAAGGGGTTGTCCTTCAAGATCTTCTTGTGCATGTACAGGGGGATGAACTTGGCCTCGGCATCGTCACGAGAGAAGCCGAAGGTCGTCTGGGTGAGGTCATTGGTGCCAAAGCAGAAGAAGTCAGCATGATGGGCGATCTCGTCGGCAACCATGCAGGCACGCGGCAGCTCGAGCATCGTGCCCACGGGAATATTGAGCTCGACGCCCTCCTCGACGGAAACCTCGGCGATCACGCGCTCGATGACCTCGCGGGTCTGGACATGCTCCGCCGTGATGGAGACGAGCGGAACCATGATCTCGGGACGCGGATCGACGCCCTCCTTGATGAGGCGAGCGGCAGCCGTGGCGACGGCGCGAACCTGCATGAGTGGCAGATCGCTAAAGACAACGGACAGGCGCACGCCGCGCAGGCCGAGCATGGGGTTCGACTCGACCATGCCATCGATACGGCGCAGGCGGGCACGCAGGACGGCAAGCTCTTCCTCGCTGGCGCCAGCGGCTTCCTTCTTGGTGATGGCGACCTCGAGCTCGCGAGGATTATCCAGGAACTCATGAAGCGGCGGATCGAGCAGGCGAACAACTACGTCGCGACCGGACATGGTCTTGAACATCGCCAGGAAGTCCTCGGTCTGAACCTTAAGCAGGTCCGCTAGGGCCTGCTGCTTCACGGCCTCATCATCGGAGAGGATGAAGCTCTGGATGATGTTCTTGCGGTCGCCCAGGAACATGTGCTCGGTGCGGCACAGGCCGATGGCCTCGGCGCCAAACTCGAGCGCGAGCGCGGCATCCTCGGGGTTGTCGGCGTTGACGCGCACATGGTTGGCGTGGCCACCGGTCTCGTCCAGGCGAATCTCGTCGGCCCAGGACAGGATGGTGTCCAGGTCGCCGGTGAGCTCGGCCGAAACCAGATCAACGGCGCCGTCGACGACGATACCCTGGGTGCCGTCGATGGAGATGACATCGCCCTCATGCAGCACGCGGTCGCTGCCCTCGATGCGCACGACCTTCTCGGCGGCGTCGATATGGAAGCGCTCAACGCCGCAGACGCAGGGCGTACCCATGCCGCGGGCGATAACGGCGGCATGGCTCGTCTTGCCACCGTGGCTGGTCAGAATGCCCTCGGCGGCGACCATGCCCTTCAGGTCGTCGGGGTTGGTCTCCCAACGAACCAGAATGACCTTGTGGCCCTCGTTGGCGCGCGCGACGGCGTCGTCGCTCGAGAACATGACCTCGCCCACGGCGGCACCGGGGCTGGCATTAAGACCGCTGGCGAGAGCCTCGTACTTCTTGGAGGCGTCGAACTGTGGGTGCAGGAGCTGGTCGAGCTGCGCGGGATCGATGCGGCTCACAGCCTCATCGCGGGTGATCAGACCCTCCTCGACCATCTCGATGGCGATGCGCAGGGCGGCGGTGGCAGTTCGCTTGCCCACGCGGGTCTGGAGCATCCAGAGCTTGCCCTGCTCGATGGTGAACTCAATGTCGCACATGTCGCGATAGTGATCCTCGAGCGTCAGGAAGACGCGCTCGAGCTCCTCGCCCGCGGACTCAAGGCCCGGGGTGGTCTTGAGGTCGGCGATGGGCTCGGTGTTGCGGATACCGGCGACGACGTCCTCGCCTTGGGCATTAACCAAAAAATCACCGTAGAACTCCTTGGTGCCGTCGGCCGGATTGCGCGTGAAGGCAACGCCGGTCGCAGATGTCTCGCCCTTGTTGCCAAAGGCCATGGCCTGTACGTTGACAGCGGTGCCGAGTTCGTCGGAAATGCCATGCTGCTTGCGGTAGATGCAGGCACGCTCGTTCATCCAGCTGCCAAAGACGGCCTGAATTGCAAGGCGTAGCTGAAGCTCCGGGTCGTGCGGGAAAACGGGCTTGCCGTCAGCGACCTCGAGCTCGGGATACAGGGAGGCATCGACGTTCTCGGAGAAGATGCCCTTAAAGGTCTCGACGAGCTCCTGCAGATCCTCGGCCGAAAGCTCGGAGTCGACGCGGACGCCGGCGACCAGGCGTGCCTGGGTCAGCGCGTTCTCGAACAGGTCGGCGTCAACGCCCATAACGACGTTGGAGAACATCTGAATAAAGCGGCGGTAGCTATCCCAAGCAAAACGCGGATTTTGCGTCTGGGCGATGAGCCCCTGAACGGAGTCGTCGTTGAGGCCTAAGTTGAGGACCGTGTCCATCATGCCGGGCATGGAGAACGGAGCGCCCGAACGAACCGACACGAGCAGCGGATCGGAGGCGTCGCCGAGCTTCTTGCCGCAGCGGGCCTCGAGGTCCGCCTCGGCAGCAACGATCTCATCGAGTGCACCCTCGGGCCACACGTTGCCGGCACCGGAGTACTCGACGCAAGTCTGGCAGGTAATAGTAAAGCCACCGGGAACCGGCAGGCCGATACGGCTCATCTCGGCAAGGTTAGCGCCTTTGCCGCCAAGCGCGAAGTTCATGGACTTGTCGCCCTCGGTGACACAGGTGCCCTGGGCGTCGGTTCCAAAACGGTAAACCCTCTTGCAATCGCTCACGATACTTCCCCTTCCATGCGCTCTCGCGCACGACCGTGGTAACGAATCGACCCGCCGAATGCGGGCCGTGAGGGAACTATACGGCGGGTTTTGGGCAGGCTTGAGCAGAGGGTGCGCGGTTTGGTAAACGTGCTAAAACTGGCGGTAAACGGTAGGTAAAGGTGGTTACCTTATGAAGATACCACTGCAATAAAAAAGCAGGTCAAGTGCGATGTTTTTGCTAAATCGCTTTATCAAAATGCTACTACTATTAGGTGCGACGGGCGGCGCGGCGGGCACGGGCTTCTTGGATTTCCTCCAAGTGGCTAATGATCTCGGCAGCGCTTTCCTCGATGGCCTTGCCGTCGGTACGCACCACAAAGCAGCCTAGGCGTTTCATGAGGGCACGAGCTTCCTCAAGCTCGCTGCGCACGCTCTCGGGCTCGGCATAGGAGCCGGCAACGGCACGAGCGTAGTCATCGCCCAAGCGGCTATCGCGAATTTCGGAAATCACATCGACGGTCGAAATCAGGCCGAACAGGCGCATCGGGTCGACCTCGTAAATCGACTTCGGCGGCTCCATGCCATGGGCCAACGGAACATTGGCAACCTTGTAGCCCTGATAAGCCAGATACATCGACAGCGGCGTCTTGGACGTGCGCGATACGCCCAGCAGCACGATATCGGCACCCGACAAATCGTCGCAACCGCGCCCGTCATCGTGCTCAACGAAATATTCCATGGCCTCGATACGATGGAAATAGCGGTCATCGGTCCTGTGAATCACGCCCGCGACGCCTTTGGGCGGCACACCGATGAGCGACGATAGCACGGCGAGCGTCGGACCGATCAGGTCGACCGAACGGATATGCAGCATGCCCAGGTAATCGAGCACGCGGGCGCGAAGCGCCGGATCGACAATGGTGTGAAACACGGCAATATCGCGATGGTCGGCATCGACGCGCGGGCCCACAAACGACTCCACCTGCTCCACCGAGGTCACCTTGGGCAGGCGCAACAAACGAAAAGCCCCTTCATCAAATTGCCCGGACGCCGCAAGCACCACCTCACAAGCGGTATCACCGAGCGAGTCGGAGATAACGATAACGGTGGGACGAGCGGTGACCGGGCAATCCATGCGGGGCTCCTTTTGCGCTTACGCGCAGGCTGGCTTACTTTTTACGAGCAAGCTCACCGATGTTGGCGATGCCGGAGAAAACGGCCTCGAAGCGGTTGAGCAGCTTAAGGCGATTATCGCGGAGCTGCTCGTCCTTGTCCATGACCATGACCTCGTCGAAGAAACGGTCGATGGGCGCGCGCAGGGCGGCGAGGGCAGCAAATGCGGCCGGATAATCCTCGGTAGCAAGGGCGGCATCGACAGCGGTCTGAGCAGCCTCGGAGGCGTCGGCGAGCGCAAGCTCGACCTCGCCCATCAGTCTGCGGTCGTACTCCACGCCCAGCTCGGGCTTGGAGATATGCGCGGCGCGAGCATAGGCGGTCGCAAGGTTGTCGAACGTCTCGGCGTCGTTCTTGCGGGCCTCGTCGAGGGCGGCGCAGCGGGCGAAGAAGACGGACGGAGCGATGATGTGCACCGCGGAGACGGCGGCAACGGTATCGGCCGGGATCTTTTCGTCGCGGGCCATGCTCACCAGGCGGCCATGGAAGAAGTCACGAACCTGCTGGGCGACCTCGGCGGCGTCGAACTCAATGCCCTGCTCGCTATAGAGCTCGAGGGCGAAGTCGATGAGCGACGTGGGGTCGATCGGCAGGCGGTCGCGCAGGATGTTGATGATGCCGATAGCGGCACGACGCAGCGCGTAGGGGTCCGAAGAGCCGGTCGGGGGCTCGCCGATGGCAAAGATACCGGCGATGGTATCGAGCTTGTCGGCACAGGCCACGATGCAGCCAGCGGTGCCCTCGGGCAGCTCGTCACCGGCAAAGCGAGGACGATAGTGATCGCGAATAGCATGAGCGACCTCGTCGTTCTCCCCCATCGCGATGGCGTAGTAACCGCCCATCACGCCCTGCTGGCTCGTGAACTCGACGACGGCGTTAGACACCAGGTCGGCCTTGCACAGGTGCGCGGCGCGAGCAGCGTCGGCGGCCAGGTGGGCGCCCAGATGGGCCTCGCGAGCGATGGCAAGCGCGAGTTGCTCAATGCGCTCGGACTTGGCGAGCACGCTACCGAGCTTCTCCTGGAAGGCGACCTTGGCCAGACGCTCGCGGAACTCGTCGAGGGAGATCTTCAGGTCCTCCTCGTAGAAGAACTTGGCGTCGTCCAGACGGGCGCGCACGACGCGCTCGTTGCCGTCAATCACGCGCTCGGCATTCTCGGGCTTGCTGTTGGAAACGACCACGAACTCACGCGTGAGCTTGCCCTCGCCGTCATAGATCGGGAAGTAGCGCTGGTTGGTGAGCATGGACTCGCAGATAATCTCGTGCGGGACCTTGAGAAACTCCTCATCGAAGGTACCGACGAGCACCGTCGGCCACTCGCAGAGGTTAATGACCTCCTCAAAGACCTTCTTGGGCGTATCGACATGGCAGCCGGGACGGGCAGCCTCGACCTCGGCGATACCGGCGAGGATGGCCTCACGACGACGCTCGGCAGAAAGCACACCGGCGTCCTCGAGCACCTGCTCGTAAACAGCGGGGCTGGCAACCACATGGTCGCCAGGGCCAAGTACGCGATGACCGCGCGTGGTGTTGC
The DNA here is from genome assembly GCF_040092395.1 of Collinsella sp. CLA-ER-H4. Classification (NCBI taxonomy): domain Bacteria; kingdom Bacillati; phylum Actinomycetota; class Coriobacteriia; order Coriobacteriales; family Coriobacteriaceae; genus Collinsella; species Collinsella sp. CLA-ER-H4. Next base: position 38,979 of record NZ_JBBNLQ010000005.1, on the reverse strand, counting down.
CACTCGTCACGTCGGCAAACGACACGGGCACAACATCCTCGCCCAAAAGGCAGCAGATCCAGCGGACAGGACGCACGAACGTCGCGTGCTCGTGGCCCCAGCGCTGGGAGCGATAGTTGGGCCACTGCAGGCCGGCAATAGTCTTCTCGCACAGAGCGGTCAGAATCGGCGTAGCCGGTGCGGAGGGAATGTTCTTCTCGGCGAACACATACTCGCGACCGTCGGTGTCCTCGCGACGGACCAGATCCTCGGCAGCCACACCGCACTTGCGGGCAAAGCCCTGGGCGGCCTTAGTGGCGTTGCCGTCGGCATCAAAAGCAATGTTTGCCGCGGGACCGCGCTTGACCTCGTGAACCTCATCGGTCGCGGTGGCGACATTAGCCACGAGCGCGGCAAGACGACGCGGGCTCGAGATCACGCGGACCTCGCCGTGAGCCAGACCGGCCTCGTCGAGACCCTTGGCGATCATGGTGCCAAGCTGCTTGACGGCATTGTTCAGCGGTGCGGAGGGCATTTCCTCCGTACCGATCTCAAACAGGAAATCCTTAGCGTCTGCCATGGCTTACGCCACCTCGCCTTCCTGGTCGGCATTCTCGTTGACTCCGGCGACCTCGGCCATGTAGGCCTCGCAGCACGCCTTGGCGACGGCGCGGACGCGCAGGATGTAGTTGGCACGCTCGACCGCGGACAGGGCGCCGCGAGCATCGAGCAGGTTGAAAGCGTGGCTGCACTTCATGACGCAGTCATATGCCGGCAGCGGCAGCTTGCGCTCCAGGCAGGAATGGCACTCGGCCTCGTAGTCGTCAAACTTCTGACGCATCATCTCGACGTTTGCGACCTCAAAGTTATAGGCACTGAACTCGCGCTCGTTCTCGAGGAACACGTCGCCATAGGTCATGGGCGTGCCGTCGGGCAGGTAGCTCCACACCAAGTCGTAGACCGAGTTAACGCCCTGCGCATACATGGCAATGCGCTCTAGGCCATAGGTGATCTCGACGGGCACGGGGTCGACCTCGATGCCGCCTACCTGCTGGAAGTACGTAAACTGCGTGACCTCCATGCCGTTGAGCCAGACCTCCCAGCCAAGGCCCCAGGCGCCGAGCGTCGGGCTCTCCCAGTCGTCCTCGACAAAGCGGACGTCATGGTCGTTGGGGTCCAGACCGATAGCGGCAAGAGACCCCAGGTAAAGCTCCTGGGCGTTGACCGGTGAGGGCTTGATGAGCACCTGGAACTGATAGTAGTGCTGCATGCGGTTGGGGTTCTCGCCGTAGCGGCCGTCGGCGGGACGGCGGCAAGGCTGCGCATAGCAGGTGCGCCACTCGGCGGGACCGAGCGAGCGCAGCGTGGTCGCGGTATGGAAGGTACCGGCACCGACCTCGGAGTCATAGGGCTGCATGATGACGCAGCCCTGCTCGCCCCAGTACTGCTGGAGGCGCAGGATGATGTCTTGGAAGGAAAGCGATGAAGCGTTCATGCCTCTAATATCCCCTCGTCGAAACGATTACACGGTTAGGTACTGTACTATAGCGGTTTTTAGTCGATAGCGCCCAGACGGTTGAGCGGCCAGTAACGCACGAGCGCCACGGCGATCAATTCGGAGCGGTCGACCGGCCCAAAGTAGCGGGAGTCAGCAGAGTTCTCGCGGTTGTCGCCCATCACCCACACGCACCCGTCGGGAACGGTGTAGGGATAGCTTACCTGAGCGCCGGGCGCTTGGACCGAAAGTGGCCAGCTCATGCCCGTCGTATAGTCCTCGTCGAGCGCTTGGCCGTCAACGACCACCTTGCCATCCTGCAGGTCGACCGTCTGCCCGGCCGTGGCAATAACACGCTTGACAAGAACATCATGCTCGGAGGTGCCATCGGGGTTGTGAAACACCACGATATCGCCCTGCTTGACGGGCTGACCGAGCTCGAGGCTCACCTTTTGTGCCATGATCTGGTCGCCAATCTCGATCGTGGACTCCATGGAACCGGTGGGTACCACAAAGGGTTCGACCACAAACGAGCGAATCAAGAAGGTAGCGACCAGTGCGATCGCGACGACCACGATCCACTCAAACGCACCCTTTAGCACGGAATGCTGCGATGGAACCATCCTCACTCCTCGCTCTGCGAATACGAAGCGTCCAGAATCTCCTGCGCGTAAGCGCGCTCCTCGGGCGTGAGCCGCGCCGTCTCAATCAGATCGGGACGCCAACGACAGGTGCGCTCGATGGCGTTCTTACGACGCCACGCATCGACCTTAGCATGATCGCCGCTCACAAGCACCGGAGGCACGCCCTCGCCGTTGAACTCGGCAGGACGGGTGTACTGCGCGTACTCGAGCAGGCCTCCATCCTCGGCGGTCGAGAACGACTCGTCCACGTTGCTCATCTCGTCGCCCAGGGCGCCGGGAATCAGGCGTACGACGGCATCGGCAACGACCATAGCGGGAAGCTCGCCGCCCGTAAGCACGTAGTCGCCGATCGACAGACGCTCATCGGCATACGCATACGCGCGCTCGTCGACGCCCTCGTAGCGACTGCACACAAACAGCAGGCGCTCACTTTTGAGCAGGCGCTCGGCCACATGCTGCGTAAAGGGCTCGCCACAGGGGGTGAAGAACACAACCGTGGGCTTGGGACCCTCTGCGCTAATGGCCTCGATGGCCTCTGCGATAGGCTCGACCTTCATGAGCATGCCCTGCCCGCCGCCGTACGGCTCGTCATCGACGGTACGATGGCGGTCGTGCGTCCAGTCGCGCAGGTTATACGCCTTAAAATCAAAAAGGCCGGCCTTGCGGGCGCGGCCCAAAATCGATGTGGACATGACGGGCTCAAACATCTCGGGAAAGACCGAAAGGGTCTCGATCAGCATGTTGTCCTCCCTACTTGTCCATATCGATCAGGCCGTCCATAACATGGACGGAAATTGTTCCTGTGTCGGGAAGATCGAGCACGACCTGCTCGATCACGGGAATCAGTACCTCGCCGTACCGATCGCCCTCGACAACCCAAACATCGTTAGCGGGCGTCGACATGATCTCGACGATCGTGCCGAGCGAACCGAAGCGCTCGTCGACCACCTCGCGACCCATCAGGTCGGTATAGGCAGCGTCGAGCGAATCGAGCTCAAAGTCGTCACGATTTGCCAGCACGTAGCATCCCGTGATGCCCTCGGCGGCCGTCAAGTCGTCAATGCCCTCAAACGAGACCAGATCGCCATCGCCCGTATCGGTGACGGACACGACCGTGCAAAAGCGGTCGCGCTTGAGCGCCGGCGGCGTCAGGGCGACGCGCATACCCGGCTCTAATACAGAAGGAAGCCCCCGCAGCGGCTGCGCGAGGACCTCCCCCTTCCTTCCGTGCGGCTTGACCACACGGGCGATGTTTTTGTACTGGGACCTCAAGGTCCTAGCCCAGAACCTCTACCTCGACAGCAGTGTCGAGGCGAGCGGCCAGTGCACGGGCGAGCGTGCGAATGGCCTTGATGGTACGGCCACGACGGCCGATGACCTTAGCGACATCATCCTCGGCGACCGAAACCTCAATCGTAGAGGCGTCGTCACCATCGATGACCTCAAGGCTCACGGAATCCGGGTCGTCGACGATCTGAACAACGAGATATTCGACGAGATCGGCGATGCGATCTGAGAGCATTGCCTCACCCTCGAGCTGTGCAGCGTCAACCTCAGGCACGATTTACTCCTCGGCACCCTCAGCGGCCTCAGCGGCAGCCTTAGCGGCCTCGGCCTCTTTGGCGAGCTGCTTCTTGGACTTCTTGACGACGGTCTCAGTCTTCTCGCCCTCGTTGGCGGCCTTGACCAGAGCGGCGACGGCGTCGGTGAGCTGAGCGCCCTTGGACTGCCAGTCGGCGATCTTCTCGAGGTCGAGGTTGATGGTCTTGGGGGCGGTCATCGGGTTGTAGCGGCCAACCTCCTCGATGATACGACCGTCACGCGGGGCGCGGGAATCGGCGACGACGACACGGTAGTACGGACGCTTCTTAGCGCCGTGACGAGCAAGGCGAATCTTGACTGCCAAAGGAAACTCCTCCAACCAAGCAGCTTTAGGCTGCAACTACAAACAAACAGTTGAACATAATACGCCATCGACGCGGGCAGGTGAAGTCCGTGAGACCAACTTCTTCGGTGTAGTCGAGGGCAAATCCATATCTTAGACAAGAATTCGGGATTTGCAAGCACATACACGCACCCCACATGAGCTGCGCGGTATACTCATGACATGGAAAGACGCGAACATACATACGGTTATGAGGATGCCACGGGCGTCACGCCGCCTCCCTGGACGGGTCCGGCGGTGGGCCTCATGGACCTCGATGCGTTTTTTGCGAGCGTGGAGATGCTCGATCATCCCGAATGGCGAGGAAAGCCGCTCATCGTGGGCGGAGACGCCGATTCGCGTGGCGTCGTGTCCACGTGTTCGTATGAGGCACGTCGCTTTGGCGTGCACTCTGCCATGGCCTCGGCCGAGGCGCGGCGCTTATGCCCGCAAGCCATTTGGACGCATGGGCACTTTGATCGCTACCGCGAGGTGAGCGCGCAGGTCATGGCGATTCTCGCCGACGAGACCCCGCGCGTTGAGCGCGTATCCATCGACGAAGCCTTTATCGATATCACACCGGGCCGCTTTGCGCCCGAAGACCCGATGCTGGTTGCGCGGCGTATAAGCGACCGCGTGGCAGCGCTGGGAGTGACGTGCTCCATTGGCGTGGGCTGCAACAAGACGGTCACAAAGATCGCAAGCGAGCGGGATAAGCCGTTTGGGCTGACCATCGTGCGCCCCGGAACCGAGCAGCGCTTTTTGGCCGCACTGCCGGTATCTGCCATGAGCGGCATCGGGCGCTCGGCCGAGGAGCGACTGCACCGCATGCGCATCTACACCCTCGGCGAGCTATCACGTGCACCGGAATCCACCTTGGCCTCTATTTTTGGCGTCAACGGCGAACGCATGCGCCAGCGTGCGCTGGGACTCGAAATCTCCGAAGTCACGAGCCTCGATGAAGAGCGAGAGGTCAAGTCGGTCAGCAATGAACGCACCTTTGCTAAAGATCTGACTGAGCGTGGGGATATTGAGGCGGCAATTGCGCTGTTGGGAGAGTCAGTGGGACGCCGCCTGCGCCGTCAGGGGCTGACGGGCGCCACGGTAACGCTCAAGCTTAAGTATTCGTATGGCAGCGGGCGTACGGCACAGCGCCGGCTGCCTCATCCGACCGACGATGAGAACATCTTCGTGGCGGTTGCACTCGAACTGCTCGACAACATCTGGCAGGAAGGCATGCATGTTCGCTTAGCGGGCATCGGCATGAGCGACTTCGACCACCAAGGCGGCATCCAGACCGACCTGTTCTGCGAAGTCGATGATCGCGGAGCCCAATCCAGCGACCGTCGCGATCTCTCGGTCGCTATCGACGCCGTCCGAGACAAATTCGGCGACACCGCCCTATCCTTCGGCCGCCAATCCCGCTTCAACGATTAGTCCCTAAGGCAAAAAAGCCGGGCAGCTGCGAATGATTATTCTAGGACGGGGATTTTTTAATCATTTGGAGCGTCATTTCGCCCTTTGAATGATATTGGTCCCAATTCCCGTCAGACGCGAAATCTGGTCAATCGTAAACCCCCGATGCCTCAACACTGCCAGAAGACGATTTCGCTCTGATTTCGGCAAAGTTTTAAGCTGATAAGGCTCATGCGGAGCCAAAAGAGCCCGGGCAACTTCCAGCGCATCCATATCGGAGATATGCTTACCTTCGGGCATAAAATAGGGATTAGGCTTGCCGTCGGTACTCGAAAGATAAAACGCTTCCGTACCCCCAAACAGATTGAGAATACCTTCACAATCACAAATTTCGGGATGAGAGAAATACTCATGGAAGCTGCTCCAGCGATACAGAGGAGCAGAAGAAATACCTGCTTTTGCAGGATTATCGTGTATGTATCGGACGCAACGGAGCAGCTGTTTGTCGTCAGAAATGATCACACTCTTGAATCGTTCCTGGAACACCGGTCCGCGGCGGCCGGTTTTTTGATTGAAGTGTTTCGCATATGCCGTATCAATCGCATGCATAGCAACGCTCATCTGATTATCGAGATCATCAAATAGCAGGTGAACATGATTGTCCATGAGGCACCAGGCAAGAAGACGAATATGAGCGGACGTAAATCGTCTGTTCAATAGATTGAGAAAATAAAGGCGATCGTCATCGTCTTCGAAGATCAGCTGGCCAGCACAGCCCTTGAGCATGACGTGATAATGGCCGAGTTCGGACAACGCACGGGCAACACGAGTCATCGAAACCCTCCCTTCCAAGGATGCAGTAGTCACAGCATACAAAAGGAAAGGAAGAAAAGGGCCGAACCGCCCAACAAAGGTGAGCGGTTCGGCAAACGGTAGCAATGATTATTTTATCCCCGTCCCAGAAAAATCATTTAGAGGAGGTTGAGGGGGAGCTGGGGGGCGTCTCCCCAGAGTTTCTCGAGGCGGTAGAAGTCGCGGGCTTCGGGAGTGAAGACGTGGACGACAACCGAACCGTAGTCCATGAGCATCCAGGTCTTCTGCTCGCGACCCTCGATGGAGAACGGGTGCTCGCCGCAAGCCTCGGCGACCTTCTCCTCGATCTCGTCGACGATAGAATCGACCTGGCGGTTGTTGGTACCGGTGGCAAGCACAAAGTAGTCGCATACGTCGGAAAGCTCGGTCAGGTCGAGCACCTGAACGTCCTCGCCCTTCTTGTCGTAGGCGGCCTGAGCGGCGGCGCGGGCGACATCCTCGGCGGCGACACCGCTCGCGGACAGCGAGGCGGCGGTGCGGTCGGACGTGGCAGCGAAGCTCTTGTGCTCCACGCCTTCAAGAATCTGCTCGTCGGTCATGGTCTCGTCGGCCATGGAATACCTCTTTCTAGACAGCCCGAGCTAGCGCAGCTGGGCGTAATGGTTGTAAATGGTAATAGCCGTGGGATAAAGATAGCGCCCGGACCGGATCACATAGACCAGACCCTGCGCAAAACAGGAGAAGAACAACTCATCGAGCGTCGACTCCCCCACCATCTTGCGCAGCGAATGGGCATAATCGCCGTGGCGGTTGGGCTCGATGGCATCGGCCACAAAGACGACCATATCGAGCGGCGTCATGTCGCAAGCGCCCACGGTGTGACGGTCGACAGCCTGAAAGACCGCCGGCGACAGCTCGGGAAAAAGCTGCGGAAGCTCATAGGCGGCAACAGGGCCATGCAAAAGCGGCGTCGCGGCAGAAGGAGAGCCGGCAACCTTGATGCCATAGTGAAGCGCGCGGGCCACGAGCTCGTCGTCGGAGAGCACTTTGTCCCAGTCATGGATCAGGCCGGCGGCAGCGGCATCAAAGCGGTCAACGCCGTAGACCTCGGCCAGATGAAGTGCGGTCTCGGCAACACCCAGCGAATGCACATAGCGCTTGCGCTTATCCTTCATGCGAACATCGAGCAGCTCTTGAATGCGCTTGAGCAGCGCGCGCTCATCGCCCTCAAACTGATCCTCTACCGACAACGTAGACCCCCATCACTCAAAATCTTCTTGGCCCAAATCGGCATATAGCCTGCGTTTGCGAATGTAGCCGAGCACGGACTCGCTCGTAAGATAGCGCACGCTCATGCCGCGGGCAACTCGCTTACGAATGTTCGTCGAGCTGATCGCCAGCGCCGGAATCTGAATATAGCGCACGTCGAACGGCAGCCCCGACTCTTTGATTCGGGCACGCGCCGTATCGATATCAAAGCCCGGTCGTGTCGCCGCAATAAAGGTAGCAAGCTCAGCGATTCGTTCGGCATCATGCCAGGTCACAATATCGATAATCGCGTCGGCGCCCGTAATAAAGTAGAGCTTTACCTGCGGCGGGTAAAAGTCGCGAAGGGCATGAAGCGTATCGGCCGTATAGGTTACGCCCGGGCGGTCGATCTCGAACCGGCTCGCCAAAAAGGCCGGGTTCGCAGCGGTGGCGAGGACCGTCATGGCATAACGGTCCTCGGCAGGCGTCACCGGCTTGTCAAGCTTAAAGGCAGGAGAGCCCGCCGGCATAAAGAGCACAGCGTCCAAGTCGAGCGACTCGCGCGCCTGCTCGGCGGTCACCAGGTGCCCGTAATGGATGGGATCAAAGGTGCCACCCATAATACCGAGCCTAAACTCCTGCCCGTCCTCTAGAGGAAGCTCGGGCAAACCGATTCCACCGCGCAGCGACATGGCTTACTCGCCCTCCGGTGTCTCGGTATCGTCCGCGGCATCCGCCGCATCAACAACCTCGACGCCCTCATCCGCAGCATCGGTCACGTCAATGGCCTCAACGGCAACGTCCTCGCCAGCATCCTCGAGCTCCTCGTACTCCGAGAAGTCCTCGGCGCCCTCAAAGTCAAAGGCGCGCTGGCAAATGCGAACCTCGTCGCCCGCACGGCAACCGGCCTTCTCGAGCGCATCGTCAACACCCATACGCGCAAACTTATGCTGCAGGTAAATGACGGCTTCCTCGTTTTCCCAGTCGGTCTGAATGACCATGCGCTCAATGGCACGACCGACCACGCGGAAGGCACCGGGCTCTTCCTGGACAATGCGGAAACGCTTCTCGCGCTGCAGGCGGCGGCGCTCCCATTCATCGTCGCGCAGAACGACCGGCTCATCGGAGACAGCCAACTCGGCGCGCAGCTTAGCCACCTGCTCGCCCACGGCAAGCATCAGCGTGTTGAGGCCGGCGCCCGTCACGGCAGACACGGCAAAGAACATATGTCCATCGTCGAGCGCTGCGCGCTTGAGGTCGGCAATCTTATCGGCCGTACCCGGCGCGTCGCACTTGTTGGCAACAACGATCTGCGGACGCTCCGAAAGCTCGGCGCCATACTGCTCGAGCTCGCGGTTGATGATGCGATAATCCTCGACCGGATCGCGATCCTCAAAACCACCCGTCATGTCGACGACATGCATGATCAGAGCCGTACGCTCAATGTGGCGCAGGAACTGGTGACCCAGGCCCTTGCCCTCGCTCGCGCCCTCGATCAAACCGGGAACGTCGGCAACGACGTAAGAATATTCGCCGGCACGCACCATGCCGAGATTCGGCACGAGCGTGGTAAACGGGTAGTCGGCGATCTTGGGGCGGGCGGCACTCATGCGCGCGATGAGAGATGACTTACCCACCGAGGGGAAGCCCACGAGCGCGGCATCGGCCATGAGCTTCATCTCGAGCTCAATCCAGTGCTCCTCGGCCGGCTCGCCCAGCTGGGCGAACGCGGGCGCGCGGCGCACCGACGTCACAAAGTGCGTATTGCCGAGACCACCGGCGCCACCAGGGGCCACGACAACGCGCTCGCCATCATGCACCAGATCGGCAATCTCGAACATCGGGGTCTGCGTCTCGGGGTCGAGCTCGCGCACCACGGTACCCATAGGGACCTTGAGAATCAGGTCCTCGCCGCTCTTGCCGTTACGACGGGCACCCTGCCCGTGCGTGCCGCGCTCGGCGCGAAAGTGATGCTTAAAGCGGTAATCGATCAGCGAAGACAGCTGAGCATCGGCCTGGATGACGACATTGCCGCCACGACCGCCGTCGCCGCCATCGGGGCCGCCCTTGGGGACAAATGCCTCGCGCCTAAACGACATGCATCCGGCTCCGCCGTCGCCGCCGCACACGTTAATGCGGCTGATATCGGTGAACTGTGACAACAGAATCGCCTCCTACAAAAAAGAGGGAGACCCTTGAATCCTAAAACTCAAGTGCCTCCCACATATGTGCTCTATGAAGGGTGAATTACGCGTTCGCGAGCGGGCGTACGCTGACCCTGTGCTTGATACCCTTGTGGAACTCAACGGTACCGTCGACCAGCGCGAACAGCGTGTCGTCCTTACCACGGCCAACGTTCTCACCCGGGTGGATGTGCGTGCCGTGCTGACGGACGAGAATCGTGCCCGTGGTTACCGTCTGGCCGGCATAGCGCTTCGTGCCAAGGCGCTGACCGCGGGAGTCACGGCCATTACGGGAGGAACCGAGTCCTTTTTTGTGTGCCATTGTGTATACCTACTCTTTCGTTACGAGTGTAATCTACTCGGCGACGGGAGCCTCGGCAACAGCCTCAGCCTCTGCCTTGACAGCCTTCTTGGCGCGGGAGGTAGCCTGAACCTTCACGATCTTCAGCTTGGTGAGCTGCTGACGGTGACCCTTCAGACGACGATAGCGCTTGCGCTTGTGGAACTTGAAGACCAGCTGCTTCTCGCCCTTGAACTGCTCAACGATCTGAGCGGTAACCTTGGCCTTGGCCAGCTTGTCGGGATCGGTGACGATCTTCTTACCATCGTTGAGGAAGATAACCGGCAGGGTGACCTTGTCGCCCTCATTGCCCTCGATCTTCTCGACGGTGATGACATCGTCGGTGGCGACCTTGTACTGCTTGCCGCCCGTGTTAACGATTGCGTACATGTTTACTTGCCCTTCATGCATCAGTTAGTGCAACAGCCGAATATAGTAGCAGGCGAAAATACCCCCGTCAACGAGTATGTGGAGCAAATCCACAAGTTCGCACAGGTATGGGGCTGACGAGTCGGCCCTCGTCGTCCTCGCATGCTTGATTCTGACGCTCGACATCGTAGGAGCAGATGGTCACGAGGTCTTGCATACCGGTGGAAACAATAGGTGCATCCACGCCCGGGGTCAAGCCCTGCAACAAAACATCAGCAGCGAAAAGCAAAATTTCCGGACGCATGGAGCCCTCGTTGTCGGCATGGGTGTCGAGCATGAGGACCAGATGGTCCTCATGCTCCCCTGCCGTGAGCTCATAGCCCACGAGCGTGTGATCCAAATCCAAGCGCTTGCTCTTTTTTCCGCGCGCGTAGTCGATGCCATGGTCCGCGCGCAGCGTGTCGAGCGCACGACGCACCTCGTCGGCGCTTACGGGCGCCTCGGGATCCAAGTGCAGGTCGATGCGATACGACAGGCGCGTGAGCTGCGCCGTCAACGCCGGCGTGCGCACGTCGATGTACGCCGCCTCGATGGGCGCCAGATCGGCCGGAGACGCCGCAGCCAGGCGCCCAAACGCCTCGTCGAGCGCCACGAACTCGGTCATAAACAGGTCATACCACTCGCAGGTCGACGACGTACCCACCGGTAGCGCCGAAGAGAAGCCCACGCGCATGTGCGGAGAAAAGCCCTGCGTGACGGCATAGGGAAGTCCCGCACGGCGCACGATGCGCTCAATGGTATGGATCACTTCGAGATGGCCCAGGTACTTAAGGCGATCGCGCTTGCCATAGCGAACACGAAGTCTAAAGAGCGAGGGGTTGTCGGTCAGGCGCTCACTCATGCGCGATCACCCATCAATACATTCTTGGCGTGGAGCGTGGGGCAGATCCCGCAGCCGGTGCACGACGTGCGGGTGCAGTCGGGAGTCGTGACGCCCTCGAGCGAGCGACGGTACTCGCGCTCGAGGAAGCCGCGCGTACAGCCAGGGCTCACATGCTCCCACGGCAGGCGCCAATCCAACTCGTAGGGCAGGTGCACGAGCTCATTGAGGTCGATGCCGTTTTTGGCAGCAGCCTCCTTCCAGTTATCGAGCGAGAAATGCTCTACCCAGGCGTCAAAGCGAGAGCCCGAACGCCAAGCATCAATGATGACGGGCGCCATGTCACGACCGGCGCGGGAAAGCGCGGCCTCGATGAGCGAGGTCTCGGCATCGTGGTAATGCACGCGGACGGCACGGTTGCGAACGCTCGTGATAAGCAGCTTCTGGCGACGCTTGACGTCGTCGTAGTCGAGCTGCGGGCACCACTGGAACGGCGTGGCAGCCTTGGGGATAAAGACCGAAACCGAGATGGACACCGAGATCGAGCCGCGACGAGCCTTGGGCACCACGGAACGACCGAGCTCCAGCACGTGATCAGCCAGATTGGCGATGGCCACGATGTCCTCGTCGCGCTCGCCGGGAAGGCCCATCATAAAGTAGAGCTTCATGCGGTTCCAGCCGGCCTCGAAGGCCGCCTTGGCCGCACGGTCCAGGTCCTCCTCGGTCACGTTCTTGTTAATGATGTCGCGCATGCGCTGGCTGCCGGCCTCGGGCGCGAACGTCAGGCCGCCCTTCTTTTCGCCGGCGACCGACTCGGCCATATCCACGCCAAACGAATCCAGGCGCTGCGACGGAATAGACACGCGAATACCCGTATCCTCCAGGCGACGGTTGAGCCTGCCGAGCACGTCGCGAATGCAGGAGTGGTCGGTCGTGGAGAGCGAGGTCAGCGACACCTCGTCATAGCCAGTCTTTTCCAGACCCTGAATCACCGACGAGACAATCTGGTCGGCCGAGCGCTCGCGCACCGGGCGATACGTCATGCCGGCCTGACAAAAACGGCAGCCGCGGGCGCAGCCGCGCAGGATCTCGATAGACAGGCGGTCGTGAACCAGCTGCGCATAGGGCACGCACGACTGCGAAAGCGGATTCGTGGCGCCGAAATCCTCGACGACGCGCTTGTAAACCACGGTCGGCGCATCCTTGCCCTCACGCGGCACGGTGTAGCCATGCGGCGAGCAGGGCTCGTCGTGACGAACCTCATAGAGCGACGGTACGTAGTTGCCGGCAATGGATGCAAGCTGCTCGACAATCTGCGCGCGCGGGACTCCTTCGTCACGCAGGCGGCGATGCAGCTGGCAGGTCTCGAGCAGCGATTCCTCGCCCTCACCGATGAGGATAGCGTCGAAGAAGGCCGCGTACGGCTCGGGGTTGTACACCGAGGGGCCGCCGGCGATGATAATGGGGTCGTCCTCGGTACGGTCAGCCGCCAACAGCGGAATGCCAGCGAGGTCCAAAGCCTCGAGGAAGTTCGTCACCGCCATCTCGTGCGGCACATGCAGACCGACGATATCAAACGAAGCGACCGGCGCTGCACCCTCGAGCGAGAGCAGCGGAATGCCTGCCTCGCGCATGGCGTCACCCATATCGGGCCACGGCACATAGCCACGCTCGCAGGAGATGCCCTCGGCCTGGTTAAGGATGTTGTAGAGGATGGCGATGCCCTGGTTGGGCAGACCGACCTCGTACACATCCGGATAGATCAGGCAGCAACGGTAGTCGGCATCGGCCTTGGAAAGCGTGCCCCACTCGTGATCGATGTAGCGGCTCGGTTTCTCGACCTTGGCGAGCAGCGGCTCAATTAAATGAAAACAGTCTTGGTATGCAACGCGCAACGGAAAACCCCTAAGCAGCAAGATCGGATGCGTCTTGGTAGGACGCCATGGGACGGGTAGCGCCCGCGACCGTGGTCACCAGATCGCGAACGCGGGAGAACGTGGCAGTGACCACCTCGTTGGCACGGCTGTAGTCGACATCGCGCTCGTAGAGCGAAACGAGCGCACGGCCCATGCCATAGGTACCCGCGGCAGCAGTGAGCGCCTTGACGGCAAACCCAATATGCGGCGTCTGCTTGACGAGCGCGCGGGTGACCGCGCGGATCACAAGACCGCCAGCAAGCACGCCCGCGACCTCGTAGCCACGCTCAGGCTTAATGCCGCATCCAAAGACGGCAGCGAGCTCAAAGAGCATGCCCACTTGCGCCAGCGCCATAACGGGATAATCGGCGCCCGGCAAAAACACCAGCGCACCGGTCGCCATATTGGTGAGCGCGCACGAGGTGATGATGCGGTTGGCCGCAGCGATACGCATAAAGGCAAAGTTCGCCGCAAAAGCCGTTTCCTTTTCGGTGCGATCGAGAATCCAGCGTGCAAGCGTCTCGAGCAGATACGTCTTATCGGTCGCCGCTACCACGCCGAGCATGGGCGTGGACTCCTCGATAAACGGCACCTCCACAGCGGACTCGGCAAGCACGCACACAGGCGCGCCGGCGATCACGAGCTCCTGCACGGCACTCTCCAAGCGGTCGGAACCACACGAGAGCACCAGCACCACATCGGTATCGGTCTTTGGAGCAATTCGCTCCTCCCCCAGACGCTCGACGCGTACAATGCCCGAGGTCGTCTGTGGCACAAAGGCGTCACGCACCGTCTCGGCCAGAAAGCGCGATGCGGACGAATCCAGATAGACCGAGACGCGCACCGGCGTATCTGAATCCTTCTTAACGGACGCGCCCATCTTAAAAGCGCGGGTCAGCTTATCTACGGAAATTTTCATAGCAAACCCCTCCAGCGGTTACGCGGCGCCCGAACGATGCCGCCATATGGATTGTACGATACCTACCGTCAGCAGCTGAATCATCATCGAAGACGAACCGAAGCTAATAAACGGTAGTGGAATACCGGTAATCGGCATCATGCCGATGCACATGCCGATGTTTTCGAAGGTCTGGAACGTCCACATGCCAACGATGCCCACACACGAAAGACGTAAAAACAGAGACTCGCACTTAAAGGCAACGCGGATCGTCGAGAAGATGAGCAGCACGTACAAGCACAGCAGCAAAAAGGAACCGCAAAAGCCAAAGGTCTCGGACAGGAAGGCGAAGACGAAGTCGGTGTGGAACTCAGGCAGAAAGCCGCCTGCCGACTGCGTCGCATGGCCCAAACCCTTACCAAAGAAACCGCCCGAGCCAACGGCGATAAGCGACTGCTGCAGGTTGTAGGCATCGTCCGAATCGGCATTATCGGGGTCGATAAAGACCGTCAGACGGTTCATCTGATACTGCTTGATGAGCACATCGTGGCCGAGCAACGAATCAAAAACCGAATCGAGCGCCAGGACGAGGGCCACCAGGCCCACGAGCAGGGCCAGGGTCGACAGCACCCATTCGCGGCGTGCACCGCTCATACAGATGACGATGGCGCCCGAAACCAGCACGACCAGGCCCGAGCCCAGGTCGCCCATGGCAACGACGGCCAAAAACGGAATGGACAGCATGCCGCAGAGCTTGACGTAGTCGCGAACGGTATCGATGCGGCCGTTATACTGCGATCCAAGCGTAGCAATAAAGAAGATGGTGATGAGCTTGGCAAGCTCAACCGGTTGGAATGTCAAGCCGATACCGGGAATCTTGATCCAGCCCGTCATGCCCAGACCGCCCGTATAGGACAGACCCGGAATCTTGGGCGAGAGGATCACGATCAGGTCGATGACGAGCAACGCCGTCGAGAAATTGGAAATACCGCGCAGGTCGGAGCGCCAGACCAGCACCGCCAGCACCGTGCCGATGCCAATTCCCAGCAGATGGCGTGAGAACGAGGCATCGGCCTTAAACTGCGAAGCTGACCAGATAATGATGGCACCGTAGGCGACGAGCGCCACAGTAGCCACGAGCACACCGATATGCACCTTTTGGCGAAACGTGCCACGCGAGGCCGAAAGTTGCTTGTTGACGCGGTCCAGGCTGCTGCGAGAGCCGGTCTTGGTTGAACGGAACAGATCCGCCGGAGAAAAATCCATCGCAACCTCCTATCGAACCGAAGAATCGCCCGAGGCCGAAGAGGTATCGGGCTCGTCATAAATCACGCCGAGCACGTCGCGCACGACATGCATCGCGGTATCTGAGCCGCCGCCGCCCTGCTCCAGGACAGTAGCGATGACATACTTGGGATCATCGGCCGGTGCATAGGCGCAGAACCACGCATATTCGTCCTCGCCGCTTTTCTCGCCCGTGCCCGACTTGCCGTATACCTGCGGCGTCAGGGTGCCAAAGTGAGCCGCCAGGGACGTCGATGCCGTGTAAATCACATCGTGCATGCCGTTGCGAACAAGAGCCAAATCCGAATCGCTGTTGATCTTGGCCTCCAGGCGCTTCTTCTTGCCCTTGCCGTTGTACTTATAGGCATCGCCGTCGCCATCGCGCGACACGGCAGACAAAAACACGTGAGGCACGTACTGTTTGCCGCCGTTGGCAAGACCCATATAGGCACACGCCATCTGCAGGGGCGTCACCAGGATGTCACCCTGGCCGATGGCAATGTTGGTCATATCGCCGGCATTCCACTTGCGGTCCTCAGCAGAAGCGTCGGTGAAGTACGACTCTTTCCACTCGGCATCGGGAATACGGCCCGCGCCCTCACTCGGCAGATCGATACCACAGGTCTTGCCTAGGCCCCAGCGACGAAAGACCTCCTGCAGGCCCTCGGGATGTTGCTCGTCATAAAAGAACGCCTTGCCCATGTCGTAGAAGACGGGGTCGCACGAGTTGGCGATACCCGACTGCAGCGTCATGGTGCCGTGGCCGGAATGCAGCCAGCAGTACTTGCCCCACGACTTGCCCAGACCCGTCCAATAGCCCGTGCAGTTGGTCGTCTGCCCCGACGTGTAGGTTCCAAACTCAAGACCGGCCAGTGCCGAGAGCGGCTTAATGGTCGAAGCCGACATGTACTGTCCGCTAATGGCGCGGTTGAGCAGCGGGTGCGAACCCTTGTCATCATTGAGCTCGGTCCACACGTCATTTGAGACGCCACCGATAAAGACGGACGGATCGAACTTGGGCTCGCTCGCCATGCCCAGGATCTCGCCATTGTTGGGATCGAGACACACCACAGCGCCGTTGCCGGCATTACTGTAACCAGTAGTCTTGGCAAGCTCGATAGCGCTCGCCAGCGCCGTCTCACAGGCCTGTTGGATCTTAAGGTCGAGCGTGAGCTTAATGTCGGAGCCGGCCTTCGCGGGCACGGCGCCGGCCTGACCGGTCACATTGCCCGAGGCATCGACCTTGACGGTCTGCTCGCCACGAATACCCTGCAGCAGGTTTTCGTAGTAGCTCTCAACGCCCGCCTGGCCCACGATATCGCCCGACTGGTACGTAATCTTGCCAGCAGAAGCATCATCATCGCCAGAGGTTTTCTTATTCTGGGCCTCGAGCTGCTCGGAGGTAATGGTGCCGGTATAGCCCAAGATATGGCATGCCGTCTCGCCGTATGGATACTGGCGTTCGGTACGCTCGGCAATCTTGACGCGCGGGAACTCGCCGGCATGCTCCTGAATATAGGCAACCGTGGAGCGACGGACGTCCGTCGCGATGGTATGCAGGCTCTGAGCGCCCTCTGTATTGTCCTGAATATTGCGAAGGACCGCCACATAAGGCATTCCAAGCACGTTGGCAAGATGGCGAACCAGAACCTCATCCTCGGCAAGGTCGCGGTAGGCCACGACAGCAAGTGAGGGACGGTTCTGGACAAGCGCCACGCCATTGCGGTCGAGGATGCGGCCGCGCACAGCGGGTGTGGTAACGGTGCGAGTCTGATTACTATTGGCCTGCTTCTCGTAATAGTCCGACGAGACCATCTGCATGCCCCACAGCTTGACGGCAAGTGCCGCAAACATCGCGCCCACACCCGTGGTGAGGATGGAAAAGCGGCCCTTAAAGGCGGTCGCCGCGGTATTGCCCTCGCCCTCGGTGGCGCGCGGGGCCGTTCCATGCTGCGTATCGTAGGTAAAACGGGAATCGCCACGACGCATGATGACCAGCGCGACCACGATGGCCACAACCAGCACGATACCGGCGATAATAACCGTCAACTGGGAAGACATCTACGGGCCTCCCCTATTTGAGCTTGCGGGTCTTGGGCTTAAAGCGCATACCCGACTGGCGTCCGCCACGTGCGGAGAATCCATAGCCGGACTGCGGCACGACGCCGGACATCAAAAACGGAATGGCAACCAGACCCGTCAGGATCGAGGACGGCAGCGCATGGCCGAAGATCGCCACGACAAAGCTCGTCTCCAAACCCATAAACAGCAAGATGATGCTGTAGATCACATTAATGACGAGCGCAAAGGCGCCCACGGTGACGCCGCGCGCACTCGGGGTACCGCCCGTCTGACCGACGGCGCTGTGCACCAGGGCAAAAGAACCCACGGTCAGCAGGAGCGACATAACGCCCACCGGCACGGCAGCAGACAGGTCATAGAACAAGCCGCTGCAAAAACCGCACACGACGGCACGGGTCGGGACGCCCGAGAACACGCTTAGGCACACCAGGATAATCATGAAGTTGACGCGACCGCCCGCAATGGAGATCTGCGGTGCCAGGCCTGCCTGCAGCAGCACGCACACGATGGCGGCGATCACAAACGTGCGGGAGCTCATCCCCTGCTCGTGTAGATCCATGGACATGCCCCCTATTCGCTCGAGCCGGAATCGGTCATCTCGGACGTGTCGGAACTGTCATCCGAGCCCTCGTCCTTCGTCTTGGTCGCAGCATCGCGCGACGTTCCCTGCGGCGTGCTGTTGGCCGTGCTCACGTCCTCATCCGAGGCCGACTGTTCGTCGGTCAGCGAGGTAATGACCAGCACTTCCTCGTTGTTCTCGGCCGTCGTCTGAGCGCGCACCACAATGGTGTAGTACACATCGTTTGCCGATTTCTCAACCGACGAGACGGTGCCGAGCGGTAGACCCTTGGGGAACACGCCACCGATGCCCGAGGTCACGATGATGTCGCCAACCTTAACATCGGAGTCGACGCTCACGTACTCAAGACGCAGCGTGCCGTCAGCCTGACCCTGCAGCATGCCTTGGGCGCGCGTGTCCTGCACCATAGCGGACACGCCCGAGTTCTCGTCGCCAATCAGGCGCACGGTCGATGTCTTGGCGGAAACTTCGATGATCTGGCCGATAACACCGGCCGAACTCGTCACAGGCATGTTGATGGTAAGGCCGTCGGCAGAGCCCTTGTCGATGGTAACGGTCGAGGTCCAGGCATCGCCGGAGGCACCGACAATACGAGCTGCGGTCGATTTAAGGTTGTAGGTCGACTGCAGGCCGACCAGCCCCTCCAGGCGCTCGGCAGTCTTTTGAGCCTCAGAAAGCTCGGCGACCTTAGAGGTCAGTTCCTCGTTTTGCTTCTTAAGCTCGTCAAGCGTGTCCTGCGACGCCGTAAGGTTAGAGAACACGTTGCCAATCGCATTGAAGGGAGCCGCCACAGCCGAGCCCACAAAGCGCACCGGTGAGGTAATCGTCGTTACGCCCGAACGCACGGCATGAATCGGTCCTGCCTCGCCCTCGCGGATGTAAAACGTGAGCAGCAACACCGAAATCAGGCTGAAAACAATCAACGGGCGCATACCCGTTGATTGTCGCTTGGTATTCAGATTTGTGGAGAAACCCGAAGATCGTGCCAAATGGAATCCACCTTTTGGAAATTAAGCATTGGTCTGGACGAAGCCGCCATCAAACGCATTGGCCTCGAGCACGCGGGCACAGCCGTTAACGACGTTATCGAGCGCCGTGGGGCTGACGTTGACCGAAACACCGGTCTCATCGCGCAGGCGCACGTCGAGACCGCGCAGCAGCGCGCCGCCACCGGTCAGCAAAATGCCGTAGTACATAAGGTCAGAGGCAAGATCGGGCGGCGTGGCATCGAGGGCGTCCTTGACGGCCTTGGCCATCTCGTCGAGCGGCTTGTTGAGCGCGCGACGAATCTCCTCGCTCTCGATGCGCACGGTCTTGGGCAGACCGGTGATCACGTCGCGGCCGTTGACCTCGACGTCGAGCTCGTCCTTGAGCGGCACAGCAGAGCCGACCTTGATCTTAATGTCCTCTGCCGTACGCTCGCCGATGGCCAGGTTGTAGGCATCGCGAACGTGCGTGAGGATTGCCTGGTCGAACTCGTCACCGGCAATACGGATAGACTGCGAGACGACGATGCCGCCCATAGCGATAACGGCAACCTCGGTGGTACCGCCACCGATGTCGATGACCATGGAGCCGGTGGGCTCCTCGACGGGCAGGTCGGCGCCGATAGCGGCAGCCATGGGCTCCTCGATCAGATAGGCCTGGCGGGCACCGGCCTGAATCGTGGCCTCAAAGACAGCTCGCTTCTCGACCGACGTGACGCCGGAGGGAACGCAGACGACAACGCGCGGACGCGGAGTCCACGGATAGCGCTTCTCGGACGCCTTGTCGATAAAGTAGCGAAGCATGGCCTCGGTAACGTCGAAGTCGGCGATGACGCCGTCCTTCAGGGGACGAACGGCCACGATGTTGCCGGGCGTACGGCCGAGCATGCGCTTTGCCTCGATACCGACCGCCAGGATGCGCTCGTCGTTCTTGTCGATGGCGACAACAGAGGGCTCGCGAATGACGATGCCCTTGCCACGCACGGAGACAAGCGTATTTGCGGTGCCGAGGTCGATGGCAAGATCGCCCGCATAGCTACCGAAGAACATATCCATCAAAGAAAACAACGCAACTCCTGATGTGTTGGATGATTGCTGGAAAACTACTAGCTCATCATACTAGCGCAAGCCCGGCACCTCACTTGCGGTGAAGCGCCGGGCAAAGCTAAATCCCATAAGGTCACTACTGGTTGTCAGCAGCCGAGAAATCCATATCGAGCGAGGAAACGGCCCAGCCGATATGGTTATCGGAGCGCACGAATTTGACGGTGTACTCCTGCTCGCCGCCCTTGGACAGCGATGCCTTAACCTTGGCGGTCGTCTCGGTCATGGACTGATCCATGCCCTCGACGGACACGGTGGCACCCTGCGGAATCGAGGAGATGATCATCGACTTGGCGTCCTCGGACAGGCTCGAGGCCAGGCAAGAATCGGCCTTTGCGGTGTCACCGTCGCCGGCAGCCTGGAACAGATCGGTAACGACAGACTCCTGGGACGGGAAGCCAAAGCCGCGCGTGTAGGCAAAGCCCAGACCGCCCGCGGCGATCAAAATGAGCAGAAGCAGCACGATGAAGACTTTGAGACCCGTGTGGCGATGGCGACGACGGACCTTGGCCTGCTTACGGTCCTGACGGTCCTGCTGGACCATCTCGGACTCGGACAGCGTAAAGAAGCCGGTGTCCGAGGGATCGGGCATAAACTGACCGGTCGCGCCCGTAGGATCGAGCGGATCGACGGCAGGAGCGTCCATCGCGGGCGCCGGAGCCGTAGCCATAGCCGTCTGGGCAGACAGCGCGGCAAGCGAATCGTGCACGCGGGCAAGCTCATCGGCCTGCTCGGAGGTGAGCTGGTAGATGCCATCGGCAGTAGCGGCGTTAAAGGCGTCGAGTGCGTCGGAGGGACGGCCGGCGGCAGAAAGTGCCTGACCCATGCCGGCGTTGAGCGCACGCGTATCGTCGCGGGGGCCGGCAAAGTCGATAGCCGTGCGGTAGGTCTCCACGGCATCCGCCGGACGGCCGAGCTTAATGAAGCAACGACCAAGCTCGCCGAGTGCGGCGGCAGGAGCCGGATTGGCGCCGTCGATGGCAGCCTGACGGAAGGCAGTACCCGCGTTGGCATAGTCGCCCGACTGGAACAGCGCGTTACCCAGGCCGAGATAGGCCTTGAACGGCGTGGCATAGGAAGCGTCCTGCGTAGCGGCAGAAAACGCCTGAGCGGCCGTCGTGTAGTCGCCCACGGCGGCGAGAGCCTTTCCGCGGTTGGTGAGCAGTGCGCCGCGCTTGCCATAGGTGCCGTCGTTGAGGGCGGCGGCATAGGCCTCGGCGGCCTCGGCATACATGCCCAGGTGCATCAAGGCGTTGCCACGAAGGTGATCGGCCTCGCCCATAATCTCATCGGGAGTCTTTGCCGCCCCAAGCATCTGGGCTGCAGCGGAAAAATCACCCGCGCGGTAAGCGGCGCGGCCCTGTTGGATCAGCTGGCTATTCAAGGAAGTCCCCTTTACTCGTGAACGATCTCGACATGGACGATCTCGTCGCCGGCACGCAGCTGCGAAATCACATCGAGACCCTCGACCGTGGTACCAAAGACGGTGTAACCGGAATCGAGGTTATGCTGGGCGCCCAGGCAGAAGTAGAACTGCGAACCCGCGGAATCGGGGTCCATGGAGCGTGCCATGGCAAGGGCACCATCGACATGGCTGTTGCGCGGATTGGTGGCAAACTCGCCCTTGATGCAGTAGCCGGGACCACCAGTACCGGGCATGCCGTCGGGGCCCTCAAGACCGGCAGCGACGTCGGCGCCGGACATATCGCGGGTATTGGGGTCGCCGCCCTGGATGACAAAACCGGGCACATAGCGATGGAACTTAAGGCCATCATAGAAGCCCATCGTAGAAAGCTCGCAGAAGTTCGCGACATGAATGGGAGCGCCCTCGCCGTCAAACTTGACCTTGATGGTACCCTTCGACGTCTCGATAACGGCGCACTCGTCGCCGGTAAGCTGATACTCGGGCGTGTAGAGCTCTTTCTTAAAACCAAACATGTGGTTCCTTCCTCGTGCGTTTAAAGCATATTTGTACGAATTGTAGCAATAAGCATGCGCTTACATCAATTGCGCACGTAGGTTATGCCGACTATGGCGAACTAATTTTAGGAACGCTGCTGCGGCTTCCAGGAACCCACATTGGCGTCGTACTGGTTCAGTGCGCTGTTGCCGCCCTGCGCGATGGGCGCCAGGATATCGCTTTGGTGGGAACTCATCGACTCACCATCGGGAATGGCCAGCGAGATGTCCCAGCTCTGACAGATCACGTCGACACGCTCGTACATCCACTCGGCAAGCTGCTTTAAGTGGGCAATGTCGTCCGCATAGACCGTATCGTCCTGGTACTTAAGGTTGCTGAGCTCATCTTGCGTCTTTTTAATCTGGTCGCGCAGGGCGTAAGCACTCTGCGACAGCTCCTGACGGGTGGACAGCGGCGTTCGGAGATAGCCGTTGTTAAAGGAATCGATGACCTCGCCGATCTGGTCCTCGTCACCGTAGGACACGATGGTCTGATACAGACCGTCGAGCCTGGTATAGAGCTGATCATCGGTCAGCACGGTTTCTTCCTGGACCACCTCGGCAGAATCGTCTTGCTTGGTATCGTCCTCAGTCGCCTCGCCCTTTTGGCGCGTGGGGAAGGTGGTTTGTGCAGCTTGGCCAAACTGGTCGTAGAAGCCAGGCATGACACCCATGGGATCGGTCGTCACGAACCAATAGGCACCGCCGCAAACGACGGCAAGGACCGCGATGACGATGAGCGGCTTGGGGATATGACGCT
Organism: Collinsella sp. CLA-ER-H4; assembly: GCF_040092395.1. Lineage (NCBI taxonomy): Bacteria > Bacillati > Actinomycetota > Coriobacteriia > Coriobacteriales > Coriobacteriaceae > Collinsella > Collinsella sp. CLA-ER-H4. The sequence goes on along the minus strand of NZ_JBBNLQ010000005.1, from coordinate 16,119 downwards.
TGTGCTTGTGATAAGCGTCCTCGTCGGGGTGCACCTTGCGCTTGGGTTTTTGAGCATCGTCGTGCAGGGAAACGGGCGTGGGAATGTCGACCTTGGGGATACCGAAATCCTTATCGAAAGCCGGCAGCACGCAAGTCTCATTGGGGTCGGCGGCATCCGAAAGAACCGCGGCAGCCGAGGCGGGCGCATGAGGCACCTCGGTATCGATCTGCTCTTGCGTTAGGCGCGGAAAGCCCGCCGTGCGGCCCGCTGCCAGGTCGGATGCGGCCGCGTCCTCGGAGAGGATACCCGGAGCGGGGCGTCCGCATTTGGGACACGTACGATCATGCGGAGAAAGACGGGCACCGCAGCCCTCGCAGAACACGAACTCGGTGTGCTCGGGGCCATCGCCCGGACCCACATAGGCGTTGCAGTAGGGGCAGAACGAGGCGCCGTCCTCGATAGTCTTAAGGCAATGCGGGCAGATCACGGCATCCTCTTTTCGAAGCAATTCAAACAATCGAGGTTAGAGCATAACATCGCCACGGCCCCACAGGAGCAAGGCACCAATTCAACATCGGCAGGGCGCGTAGTTACTTCTTCTTTTTGCTTGGCATCGAGACTTTGATGCCTTGGGCGGACTTGGTCACGCGAGAGCGCTTGGCTCCGGTACTCTTCTTTTTCTTGGGCTGGGCCTGGGCCACGCCCTCGAGTGCGCGGGCCTCGGCCTCGCGAGCGGTGCGATCTTCGCGGCGCTGCGCCATGTCGGCGGCGACGCGCTTGGCAAAACGTTCGGCCGTCGAGCCCGTCGAGCTCACTTTGCCGCCACCGCGACCCAGGCGGACGCGCACACCGCGGCCAAAACCAGTTGCGGCATGACGACGACGCGGCTTGAGCGAATCCATCATCGTGGCGAGCTTAAAGAACACCGAGCAGGTAAAGACCACGATAACAGCCAAGATAACCATCTGGCCCATCGACAGGTTGGCAATAGACAGCAGCTCCGGGAATCCGATAACGCCCACCAGGATGCCGGCGACTACAAACACAAAGAGCACCACACGTAAGGGCGTGAGAGGCTGCGAGATGCGCCAGATTAGGCTGACGCTCGCCGCGCACGACGTAAGCAGGCACATCGTAGACAGCGTGAGCTGGCTAAAGCCAAACACGCGCGCCACAAAGATGTCGAGCGCCGCAGCCAAAATGACCGCAATCGACGCCGGCAGTGCACGCTTGAGTACGTTCGTCAAAAACGCACCCTTCACACGAGCATTGTTGGGCTCCAGGCCCAACACAAAGCCCGGCGCGCCGATGCAGAAGAAGTTAATGAGCGTCATCTGGATGGGCTCGAAGGGGTACGGCGGCAGCGCGATACACAGCGCCGCCAGGCCCATCGAGAACAGCGTCTTGGTCAGGAACAGTGAGGCCGAACGCTGCAGGTTGTTGATGGAGCGACGGCCCTCGGCCACCACGGCGGGCATCGAGGCAAAATCGTTGTCGACGAGTACGATTTCGGCCACATTACGCGCGGCATCGGAGCCGGCCGCCATGGCGACGGAGCAGTCGGCCTCCTTGAGCGCCAGCACGTCGTTGACGCCGTCGCCCGTCATAGCCACGGTGTGCTCGCGGCGCTTGAGCGCCTGCACGAGCTCGCGCTTCTGCTGCGGGGTCACACGACCAAAGACATGGTAGCGGTCCACTGCGGCATCGAGCTTGGCCGGCGTATCGAGCGTCGTGGCGTCCACATAAGCGTCCGCCCCCGGCACGCCCACCACGCGCGCGATCGACGACACCGTACGCGGGTCGTCGCCGCTGATCACGTTGAGGGTCACGCCCTGCTCGTTAAAGTAGCCGATGGTCTCGGCCGCCGAGGTACGAATCTCGTCGCGGATGGTCACAAATCCCACGGGCTCGGCCTCGCCCACCATATCCCCATCGGGCGTAAAGCCGTCCACGCGCGCCACCACGAGCACGCGGCAGGTATCGGCAAGCTCGGCGACACGGTTCTCGACCTGGGCAAACGCACGATCAGAGAGCACAAATTGCGCGGCGCCCATTACGTAGGAGCCCTGCGCAAAAGAAGCGCCGCTCCATTTTTTAGACGACGAGAATGGAATGACCGACAGCGGCTCAGACACCTCGACCGGGCGATCGGCGTAATAGTTGAGCAGCGCCTGGCAGGTCTCGTTGGCATCGGCCGAAGTCGCACGTGCCACGTTAGCCAGCGCAAAATCGAGCACTGTGGTATCGACGGGAACAGCCGCCTCGTCCGAGTCCACGCCAAAGCCAACACCCTCAACAGGCAGCGGATACGTGCCCTCGACCTCCATACGGCCCGACGTGATGGTGCCCGTCTTGTCCAGGCACAGCACGTCGACGCGAGCGAGTGTCTCGATGCAGTAGAGCTGCTGTGCCAGCACCTTGCGGCGGGCCAGGCGCACCGTGGCGATGGCGAGCACCGACGAAGTCAGCAGCACCAGGCCTTGCGGGATCATACCCAGCAGGGCGCCCACCGTGGACAGCAGCGCCGACGAAGGCACATGACCGGCCAACAGCTCGGAGAAGCACCACGAAAGCGCGCTATCGCCCGGGGTTCCCGCGGCATCCCACAGCTCGCTCACACTCGAGGCAAACAACGCCAAACCGAGCGGGATCATGATGATGCTCGCAAAGCGCACGATGGCGTTCAGCGCGTTCATGATCTCGGAATTAACCTTTTTGACGTACTTGGCCTCGTTATTAATTTTGGCCACGTAGTTGTCGGCGCCGACATGGATCACGCGGGCGCGCAGCAGGCCCGAGTCGATAAAGCTGCCGCTCATGAGCTCAGAGCCTGGCTGTTTCTTAATAAGGTCGCTCTCGCCCGTCAGCAGGCTCTCGTTCACGAGCGCCTCGCCCGACACCACCACGGCGTCGGCGGGAATCTGGTCGCCGCGCCCCAAGCGGATGATGTCGTCGAGCACGATCTGGTCCAGGTCGAGCTCCACCTCGGCGCCATCGCGCACCGCGATGGCCTTCTTGGAGGTCAGCAGCGTGAGCTTATCGACCATCTTCTTGGAACGCATGGACTGGATGACGCCAATAGCGGTATTGAGGAACACCACGAACAGGAACGTCAGATTCTTAAACGAACCGGTCAAAATGACCAGGAAAGCCAAGATCACGTTGATCAAATTGAACAGCGTGCAGAGGTTCTCGATGATGAGCTCTTTGACCGACTTGGTCTTGAGTTCCATGTTGCGGTTGATTTTACCGGCGGCGATGCGCTCCTCAACCTCGGCGGTCGAGAGTCCGCGCTCGATATCCGTTGCTGCCATACCACGTCCCATCACGTCGCGTCGGTATAAGAAAAACCGCCCGGACCATGCGAGGTTCGGACGGTCTTACGTTCGATGGTGCCCCATGTTGGATTCGAACCAACGGCCTTCTGCTCCGGAGGCAGACGCTCTAATCCCCTGAGCTAATAGGGCCAACGTTTGGCATTATACCCAAGTGCACCACGGGCTATCAAAAAAAAAGAAAAAGCTTTGCAATTCCGAGGAAGACGCGGCGCAACGGCCCACTTTAGAAGGCAAAAGCGAGTCAGATAGTATAAACTCTCATGCACCATATATACACGGCTCGCGATGCGGGCCGTTTTTGCAAAAGTTATCCATCGAGGTGAGAGGCACACCATGATTGCAATTTTAAAGCAGAGCGCCAGCGACGAGGCCGTCGGCCATATCGTCAGCTGGATTGAGAAAAAGGGCCTGAAGACCGATGTCTCGCGCGGCGAGAATGAGACCATCATCGGCCTGGTGGGCGATACGACCAAGATCGACCCGTTCCTGCTCGAGTCCATGGATGTCGTCGAGCGCGTGCAGCGCGTCTCCGAGCCGTTCAAGCGCGCCAACCGCAAGTTCCACCCCGAGGACTCCGTCATCGACTGCGGCCACGGCGTCAAGATCGGCGGCGATCAATTCCAGGTCATCGCCGGCCCCTGCTCCGTCGAGGGCGAGAACCTCATCCGCATCGCCCGCCGCGTGAAGGCCGCCGGTGCCACGATGCTGCGCGGCGGTGCCTACAAGCCCCGCACCTCCCCCTACGCCTACCAGGGCATGGGCCCCGCCGGCCTCGACCTGCTGTGCGAGGCGTCCGCCGAGCTCGACATGCCGATCGTCACCGAAATCATGGACCCACGCGACGTGCAGGTCTTCCTGGACAAGAAGATTGACGTCATGCAGATCGGCGCCCGCAACGCCCAGAACTTCCCCCTGCTCAAAGAGGTCGGCAAGACCAAGACCCCGGTCCTGCTCAAGCGCGGTATGTCCGGCACGATCGACGAGCTGCTTATGGCAGCCGAATACATCATGAGCGAGGGCAACGACAACGTCATCCTGTGCGAGCGCGGCATCCGCACCTTCGAGACCCGCACCCGCAATACCTTCGACCTCAACGCCGTGCCGGTGCTGCACCACCTGTCGCACCTGCCCGTCGTCGCCGACCCCAGCCACGCCACCGGCTACACCCGCTACGTTGAGCCCATGGCGCTCGCCGCGACCGCTTGCGGTGCCAACGGCCTGGAGATCGAGGTCCACGACGAGCCGAGCCGCGCCTGGTCCGACGGCGCCCAGGCCCTCACCCCCGATCAGTTCGATGACACCATGCGCCGCATCCGAGCCATCCGCGAGGTCGTCTGCCAAGAGACCATGGAGTAGCCCATGGGTACGGTGAGAAACGCGCGCGTTAACCAGGGCGGTCCCAAATGCGCGGGCATCGTCGGCCTTGGCCTCATCGGCGGCAGCTTTGCCCGCGGCTATGCGCAGGCGGGCGTTCGCGTGCTGGCCTGGGACCCCGATGACGATGTCATGACGGCCGCCAGCATGGGCACTGTCGCCGGAGAGCTCAACGACAAGACACTCGGCGAATGCGACATCATCGTCCTTGCCTGCTATCCCGAGGCATGCATCGAGTGGCTCGAGGCGCACGCCCAGGCGCTCGCCGACGCCACCGACACCGACGCCATCATGGGTCCCGTGGTGATCGACACCGTGGGCGTCAAGGGCATCGTGTGCGAGCGCGCCTTTGAGCTTGCCCGCGAGAACGGCTTTTACTTTGTGGGCGCGCACCCCATGGCGGGCACGCAGTTCTCGGGCTACGCGCACTCCCGCGCCGACCTGTTCCAGGGCGCTCCCCTGGTGCTCGTTCCGCCCGCGGTAGACGATGCCCTTAAGCTGGAGCTCTTGGGCCAGGTGCGCGAGATGGTGCGCCCCTTGGGCTTTGGCAAGTTCAGCGTGACCAGCGCCGCCGAGCACGACCGCGTCATCGCCTTCACGAGCCAGCTTGCGCACGTGGTGTCCAACGCCTACGTAAAGAGCCCGACCGCCCAGGTCCACCACGGCTTTTCAGCCGGTAGCTACCGCGATCTCACCCGCGTGGCGCACCTCAATCCTCAGATGTGGTCCGAGCTTATGATCGACGACGCCGATGCGCTCGCCTTCGAGATCGACCATCTTATCGAATCGCTCGGCGCCTACAGCCGCGCCCTTAAGGACCGCGACCAGCGCTATCTGGAGAATCTCCTTGCCGAGGGCGACCGCATCAAGCGCGCGCTCGACGACGAGGCCTCCCACTAGACCACCTATCACGCCAGGTCGAAAGGACCGAAGCTTATGGCGATTACCATCGATATCGACACTGCACGCCCCTACCAGGTGCATGTTGGCACGTTTTTGCTGGAGCAGGCGGGACCGCTCGTGCGCGCCACTGCCGGCGGCACCAAGGCCGTCATCGTGACGGACACCAACGTGGGCCCGCTCTACCAAATGCCAGTTAAGCAGAGTCTGGAGGCATCAGGCTACGAGGTGAGCATCTGCACCTTCGAGGCCGGCGAGGCCCATAAGCGCGCCGAGACCTATGTTGCCATTTTGGAGTTTGTGGCCGAGCACGAGCTTTCGCGCTCCGACGTGATCGTAGCACTCGGCGGCGGCGTCGTGGGCGACGTGGCGGGCTTTGTGGCCGCCACCTACATGCGCGGCTGCAAGTTTGTGCAGATCCCCACGAGTCTGCTCGCCATGGTGGATTCGTCGGTGGGCGGCAAGACGGCCATCGACCTGGCTGCCGGCAAGAACTTGGCCGGCGTCTTTTGGCAGCCGAGCGTGGTTATCGCCGACGTGGGGTGCCTGGCCACCCTCACGCCCGAGCAGTTCGCTGACGGCTGCGGCGAGGTCGTCAAGCATGCCGTGATTGCCTATCCGGAGCTTTTCGCCGAGCTGGAGAAGACCCCGCTCACGCTGGAGCTGCTCAACCAGGATGTGGCCCGCGTGGCGCTTATCATCGCCCGCAACATCGACATCAAGCGCGCCGTGGTCGTTGCCGACGAGCGCGAAACCAACCAGCGAAAGCTCCTCAACTTTGGACACAGCGCCGGACATGCCGTCGAGGCCTGCGAGAACTATGAGCTGGGGCACGGCAACTGCGTGTCAATCGGTATGGGCATCATCACGCGCGCCGCGGCCTTGCACGGCATTTGCGACGCCGAACTTCCCGCTCGCATCGAGGAGCTCTGCGCGCGCCACGGCCTCAAGACCCGCTGCGAGCTTTCGGCCGACGCCGTCTTTGCCGAGGCACTCCACGACAAAAAGCGCGCCGGTGACACTATCGAACTGGTAATTCCGCACGACATTGGCCGTTGCAGCATCGACCGCACGCCGCTTTCCACTTTCCACGAACTCATTGCCGAGGGCCTCGGCCAGAAGGGAGACGCATCCGCATGCTAGCCCGCATCACCCCGTCCCCGCTCAAGGGCACCGTTCCCGCCATCGCGTCCAAGTCGATGGCGCATCGCCTGATCATCTGCGCTGCGCTTGCCAACGGCGAGACACACGTCACCTGTAACACCACCTGCGCCGACATCGAGGCTACGGTGCGTTGCCTTACGGCCCTGGGTGCTCGCATTGAGACCGTCGAGGACGGCTTCCAGGTCCACCCCACCATGAAGAGTATTGAGTTTGGCCTGCTCAAAGCACTTGCAGGCGGCACGCTCGACTGCGGCGAGAGCGGCTCCACGCTGCGTTTTATGCTGCCCGTCGCCTGCGCGTTAGGCGCAGAGGCCACCTTTGTGGGCCAGGGTCGTCTGGGCGCCCGCCCGCTCTCTCCGCTCTCGGACGAGATTATCGCCGCCGGTTGCGACCTGCAGGGCCTGGGCGGTTTTCCGCTCAAGACGAGCGGACGCATGCGCCCGGGCACCTTTGTGCTGCCGGGCAACGTGAGCTCGCAGTACATCTCGGGCCTGCTGCTGGCAGCCCCGTTGCTCGCCCAGCCCTCCTGCGTGCAGGTGACCGGCCTCATTGAGAGCCGCCCCTACATCAACCTGACGATCCAGGCCATGAAGGCCTTTGGCGTCGAGGTCAACGTCGAGCGCATTCCCGCCAAGGACGGTCAGCCCGAGGTCACGAACTTCCGCGTGAGCAGTGGCTCGTACCGCACGCCCGGCAGCGTGGCCGTCGAGGGCGACTGGTCCAACGCCGCCTTTTGGTTGTGCGCTGGCGCCATCGGCACCGACCCCATCACCGTGGAGGGCGTGTCGCTGAGCTCCGCGCAGGGCGACCGCAACGTGCTTGCCGCGCTTTCGCGCTTTGGCGCCCGCATCGTGCGCTCCACCAACGCCGCCACCGTGCAGTCCGACAAGCTCGCCGGCTTTGAGATGAGCGCCCACGACATCCCCGACCTGGTGCCCGTTATCTCGGCCGTGGCCTCGCTGGCTCAGGGCCGCACGTTCATCCGCGATTGCGCCCGTCTGCGTATCAAGGAATCCGACCGCCTGGTCACCACCACCCGCGAGCTCACCGCGCTGGGCGCACAGGTGCGCATTGCCGGCGATGACCTCATCATCAGGGGTGTCGATGCCTTCACCGGCGGCGAGGTCGATTCGCACAACGACCACCGCATCGCCATGATGGCCGCCATCGCTGCGAGCCGCGCCACCGGCGAGGTCGTGATCCACGGCGCCGAGGCCGTCAACAAGTCCTATCCCGATTTCTTCGACCACTACCGCCTGCTGGGCGGCAAGGTCACGCTCGAGGAGGAATAGCATGTCCTCGACCTTTGGCAACGTCTTGCACTTAAGCATCTTCGGCCAGTCGCACTCCCCCGCTATCGGCTGCTCGCTCGATGGCATCCCGGCGGGCATCGCCGTGGACCAGGAGAAACTGCAGGCCTTCCTCGACCGTCGCGCCCCCGGTCGCGACGAGACCGCGACCAAACGCCGCGAGGCCGACGCCGCCCACATCATCGCCGGTGTTGTCGATGGACATACCACCGGCGCGCCCATCGCCGCGATTATCGAGAACACCAACACGCGCTCCAAGGATTACTCCGAGCTGCGCCGCAAGCCCCGCCCCGGGCACGCAGACTTTCCGGCGCGTGTGAAGTACCACAACATGCACGACGTCGCCGGCGGCGGGCACTTCTCCGGCCGCCTAACGGCCCCCTTATGCATCGCCGGCGGTATTGCGCTGCAGGCACTCGAAGCCCGTGGCATCAAGGTCATGGCGCACGTCGCGCAGATCGGCGGCATCTCCGACCTGCCCATGGACGACATGGTCTATCGCGAGGCCGACCGCAAGGCGATCCTTACGAACGACCTGCCCTGCATTGACGCTGCCGCTGCCGGTCGCATGCGCGAGGAGATTCTGGCCGCGCGCGACGAGCTCGACAGCATCGGCGGCATCGTGGAGTGCGGCATCTACGGGCTTCCCGCAGGCATCGGTGACCCCATGTTCGACGGCATCGAGAACCGCATCGCGCAAATCGCGTTTGGCATTCCCGCTGTAAAGGGCGTGGAGTTTGGCATGGGCTTTGCCGTGGCCGCCATGCGCGGCAGCGAGAACAACGATCCGTATCGCATCGACGCCGAGACCGGAAAGATCGAAGTCGAGTCCAATAACGCCGGCGGCATCCTGGGCGGTATTACGACCGGCGCGCCCGTCATGTGGCGCATGGCCGTAAAGCCGACGCCCTCAATTGGCCGCGAGCAGCAGACCGTAGACATGGACGCCATGGAAAATGCCGAACTCTCGGTGCACGGCCGTCACGATCCCTGTATCGTCCCCCGAGCTGTCCCCGTAGCTGAAGCAGCAGCTGCCCTCGCGATTTGGGACGCCCTCCTTGAGGACGCCGCCCAGCGCTAAAAATCTCCGGGGGCCAGCTCCGGCCCCCACGCCCACCCAGTGATTTTTCTGGGACGGGGATTAAAAAATCATTAGGTACACAATGATTTTTTAATCCCCGTCCCAGAAAAATCACCGACACGTGAAAGGGGTCTCCATGGACCTTGCCGATATTCGCCAGGCCATCGATGCCATCGATACCACGCTCCTCAACAGCTTTGTCGAGCGCATGGACATTGCCACCGAAGTCGCCAAGTCAAAAATCGAGATGGGCAAGGCCGTCTTCGACCCCGCCCGCGAGCGCTCCAAGCTCAACAACCTCGCCAGCCGCGCGCCCGAGCGCTACGAGGCGCAGACCATCACCCTGTTCCGTCTCCTCATGAGCATGAGCAAGGCCGAGCAGCAGCGCTACATCAACGAACTCAAGGGCATCACTGTCTCGCAAAAGGCCCACGCCACGGCTGCAGCCTCCGACACGCCCTTCCCTCAAACTGCCACCGTCGCTTGCCAGGGCGTTGAGGGCGCTTACAGTCAAATCGCCGCGTGCAAGCTCTTCGACGTGCCCGACATCGCGTTTTTCGAGACCTTCGAAGGCGTTATGCGCGCTGTGCGCGACGGCTTCTGCGAGTTTGGCGTGCTGCCCATCGAGAACTCCACCGCCGGCTCGGTCAACGCCGTCTACGACCTGCTCGCCCAGTTCGACTTCCACATCGTGCGCTCGCTTCGCCTCAAGATCGACCACAACTTGCTCGCCAAGCCCGACACCAAACTCGCCGACGTGCGCGAGGTCTACAGCCACGGCCAAGCCATTGCCCAGTGCGCCGGCTTTATCGAGGGCCACGGCCTGCATGCCACCAAATACCCCAACACCGCCATGTCGGCCGAGATGGTCGCCAACTCCGAGCGCACCGACGTCGCCGCTATCGCCTCGCGCAGCTGTGCGGCGCTCTACGGCTTGGAGGTACTGGAGCCTAATATCCAGGACTCGGACAACAACTACACGCGCTTTGTCGTCATCAGCCGCGAGCCGCGCGTCTACCCCGGCGCCAACCGCACCTCGCTCATGATCACCACGGCCAATGAGCCGGGCGCCCTCTACCGCGTACTCGAGCGCTTCTACGCGCTCAACATCAACCTCATCAAGCTCGAGAGCCGTCCCATCCCCGGGCACGACTTTGAGTTTATGTTCTACTTTGACCTGGACTGCCCCTTTGGCAGTAAGGCCCTCGACGACCTGCTCGATTCCATCGACGACGTGTGCGAGAGCTTCACCTACTTTGGCAGCTACACGGAGGTGCTCTAGATGACCGATACCGCCGCAACCCGTCCCTACGGCGTGCTGGGCCGTGTGCTGGGCCACAGCTACACCCCGACCATCTACAAGGAGCTCGCTGGGCTCGAGTACGTGCGTTTTGAGCGCGAGCCCGAGGACCTCGCGGCCTTTATGATGGGCGACGAGTGGGAGGGCACCAACGTGACCATCCCCTACAAGCGCGCCGTCATGGAGTATCTGAACGAGCTGAGCCCGCTCGCCGAGCGCATGGGCAACGTCAACACCATCACGCGCCTACCCGACGGCCGCCTACGCGGCGATAATACTGACTACTTCGGTTTTCAGTGCCTGGTCGAGGAGCTGGGTGTGGAGGTTGCCGGCAAGAAGGCTCTCGTACTCGGCGCCACTGGCGGCGCCGGTACCACGGCAAGTATGGTGCTGGAAGACCTGGGCGCCATCGTTGTGCCCGTGGGTCGCACGAGCGAGGTTAACTACGACAACATCGCGCAGCAGTCCGACGCCGCCCTGCTCGTCAGCTGCACACCTGCCGGCATGTTCCCCCATTGCCCCGACGCGCCTTGCACGCTCGAAGGGCTCGATGCGCTCGAAGGCGTTATCGACATTGTCTACAACCCCGCCCGCACGGGCCTGATGCTCGAGGCCGAGCGCCGCGGGATCCCCTGCATCGGCGGTCTGCTCATGCTTGTTGCCCAGGCAGCACAGGCCGTCGAGCGTTACACCAGCCAAGCCACCCCGCGCGAGCGCATCCTGGACGTAACGGAGCGCTTGTCCCGCCGCGAGCAGAACATCGCGCTAATCGGCATGCCGGGCTCGGGCAAGACCCGCGTGGGCGAGCAGATCGCCCAGCTCACGGGACGCGAGCACATCGACCTCGATCGCGCCCTCGAGGAGCGCCTGGGCATGCCCTGCGCCGACTTTATCGTCGAGCGCGGCGAGGCGGCCTTCCGCGAGCAGGAGACGGCGGCGCTGGCCGACATCTCCAAGCGCAGCGGCCTGGTGCTCTCCACCGGCGGCGGCGTGGTCACGCGCGACGAAAACTATCCGCTGCTGCACCAGAACAGCCAGATCGTGATGCTCAACCGCAAGCTCGACGAACTTGCCCACAAGGGTCGCCCCATCACCGCCCGCGATGGCATCGATAAGCTGGCGGAACAGCGCATGCCGCGCTACCGCGCCTGGGCCGACTACATCATCGACTCACGCGACTGCGCCGCCAACACCGCCCATGCCCTCCTCGACACCCTCCCACCCGCTCTCTAACCAAAACCACCACAAAGGGGGCAGGCACCTTTGTGGTGGTTTTTCAACCGCAAAGGAAGCAACCATGAAAGCACTCGTCATTAACGGCCCCAACCTCAACATGCTCGGCATTCGCGAGCCAGGCATCTACGGCAGCGACAACTACGATCGCTTAGTGCAGATCTGTCAGGAAGCGGGTGCCGCACAGGGCTTCGACGAGGTCGAGGTCTTCCAGTCTAACCACGAGGGCAGCATCGTCGACAAGATCCAGGAGGCCTACGGCAAGGTCGACGGCATCGTCATCAACCCGGCTGCCTACACGCACACCAGCGTGGCCATCCTGGATGCCCTTAAAGCCGTCGCCATCCCGGCTGTGGAGGTCCACATCAGCGCTGTCGAGACCCGCGAGGACTTCCGCCAGGTAAGCTACGCCCGCCTGGCCTGCTTCGCCACCATCACCGGCGAAGGCCTCCAAGGCTACGCCCATGCCCTGGAGCTGCTGAGGGAGCGTCTCGAAAAGTAAGCAAACGGTGACAATTCACGAACGCTGATTCGCGTGACTACAACGCCAGTGCCGGCAGCAGCAATCTCGCTGCTGCCGGCATTTTATTACTGGCATATAATCGTTGCAGTCACACAATGTCTGGAGACCCGCATGCTGAGCATTCATCTGGGAGATTACCCCGGCTCCATCTACGATACCAAGACCTACTTTAGGAACTCGTACTTGGATTCATGGTTCGAAGACCCCATGGCTGCGCAAATTATTAAAGGCGTTAACGGATCGGAGCTCATCGGCTCTCACAACATCATAAGCAAGCAGCTGGGCTCGATCAGCCCGCTCGAGTTATCCGGCGGAGTAAAGACGCTCCTGCTTGTCCGCAATCTCCCCAACATGATCTTTAATGCTTCCACCTGCGTCGATAACTGCGCCCGTTGGCTGCTCAAAATTGGCAAAGAACAGGATGTGCTGGTAACCCTTTACCACATCATGAAGTTCCCCTGGAAGCGTTTTGAGATTCGCATCGATAACGATGGCCGCATCGTCAGGAACATGCAGGAGTTTGTTGGTGCCACGAATGATTTTCTGGATGTTGAAGATGCGACTAGAATGCCGCACTAAGTTCTATTGCCGTAATCGCTGAATGCGGTTGCGAAAGACTTATCGGAGTGTTCGAGGGCAGAGCAGTAAGCCACGCAAAACGTTTAAAACCGAGGCTACGCCCATGCGTGGAGTCGCTGAAAGGCCAATCCACATCAGCAAGATGAAAAAAGCCCAGACCACCAAGCGGTCCGGGCTTAACAAACGATGGTGCTCCATGGCGGATTCGAACCGTCGACCTTGGGATTAGAAGTCCCCTGCTCTATCCAACTGAGCTAATGGAGCAAATAGCCGCACGCCCAAGCAAGCGCAAGCCTGTCAGGCGCAAGTAATTATAACCTAGTTGAACTGCTCGCGATACGCCTTGCAGACCTCATCGACCGGGCCGTCCATGCGAAGGTCACCCTTCTCAATCCAAACGGCACGCTGGCAGATGCGCTCAACCTGCTCCATAGAGTGCGAAACGAACAGAACCGTCACGTCGCCGCTCTGAATAAAGTGCTGGATGCGGGCCTCACACTTTTGCTGGAAGAACACATCACCGACGGACAGCGTCTCGTCAACGATCAGAATATCGGGCTCGGTAATCGTCGCGATTGCAAAGGCGATACGCGCCACCATGCCCGAAGAGAAGTTCTTAAGCGGCATATCGACAAAGTTCTGCAGCTCAGCGAACTCGATAATGCCGTCAAAGTTGGCGTCGATGAACTCCTTGGTATAGCCGAGCAGGGCGCCGTTCAGATAGATGTTCTCGCGGGCGGTCAGCTCGGGGTCAAAGCCGGCGCCAAGCTCAATCAGCGGCGCGATGTTACCGTGCACCTTAACGCTGCCCTCGCTAGGCTCAAGAACGCCAGCGATAATCTTGAGCATCGTAGACTTGCCGGAGCCATTGGTGCCGACCAGACCCACAACCTCGCCGCGATGAATATCAAACGAGATGTGCTTAAGCGCCCTAAACTCCTCAAAGAACAGCTCGTGCTTGGCAAGCTTAATGAAGTACTCCTTGAGGTTGGTCAGCGACTCGGACGCCATGTTAAAGATCATGGTGACGTCGTCGACCTCGACAGCCAGAGGCTGCTCGCTGTAATCAACAACAGATTCAGTCATCACAGCACTCCTTAGATGTAGAGGATAAATTTGCGCTCGGACTTATGGAACACGGTATAGCCAATAATAAGCGCAAGAACCGCCCAAGCGACGCACATACCAAACGTCATAAGCGAGGGCGTAGTCTGGAACAGGAAGATATCGCGCATAAACTGCAGGTAGTTGAACATGGGGTTCGCATACATCAAGATACGCACGAGATGCGGCATTTGCGCAATATAGTCAGTCGTCCAGAAGATGGGCGTAATGTAAGTCCACGCCGTAATGACGACGCTCCACAGATGCATAACGTCGCGGAAGAAGACCGTAAGGGCAGAGAGCATCATGCCCAGGCCCATGCAGAAGCACATAAGCAGCAGCAGGCAAACCGGCAACAGAATCAGGTGCCAAGAAGGCATAACGCGGAACCACAGCATGACGATGGCGACGGCGACCAGCGAGAAGGCAAAGTTGACCAGCGAGAAGAGCACCTTCTGCACCGGGAAAACCCAGCGGTGCACCTTAACCTTCTTGAGCAGAGGGGCAGCGCCCACGATCGACGTCAGGGCCTGGTTAGTAGACTCAGACATGACGGCAAAGGTGATGTTACCCACGATCAAGTACAGCGGGTACATCTCGGGCGTCATTGAGCCATTGCGGCCCTGGCCAAAAATCGTCGAGAACACGATGGCCATGACGATCATCATCAGCAGCGGGTTGAGCACCGACCATGCGACGCCCAGAACGCTACGGCGATACTTGATCTTAAAATCCTTGGTAACCAGCTGACGAAGGATAAACGCGTCCTTCTCAAATTCGTTCTTAGCAAACGTCGCAGGCAGACTGCGAGTTTCTTGTTGCTTTGTCTGATCCGACACGGATGCAACTCCTTTACTCGTAATCGTTGATAAACGAACAGTATAGACCCGACGGCCATGCAAACGATTCGCGCAACAAAACTGGAGAACTAACCCACATCTTAGGATGCCAGGCCCAAACGGCTATACTTTCTAGGATTGAATGTATAAGGAGCATTAAGTGAATTCTGAATCCATCGCCGTCATCATCCCTTGCTACAACGAAGCGCTCACGATCGGCAAAGTCATCGACGACTTTCACCGCGAGCTTCCGCAGGCGACGGTCTATGTCTATGACAACAACTCGTCGGACGATACCTCACGCATTGCCACCGAGCACGGCGCCACAGTCCGCTTTGAGCCCCGTCAGGGAAAGGGCAACGTGTGCCGCCAGATGTTTCGCGATATCGACGCCGATTGCTACCTGATGGTCGACGGAGACGACACCTACCCCGCCGAGGCGGCCAAGGCCCTCTGCGAGCCCATCCTTAACGGCACGGCCGACATGACCGTAGGCGATCGCCTTTCCAACGGCACCTACGCCGAGGAGAACAAGCGTGCCTTCCACGGCTTTGGCAATAATCTGGTCCGCGCCATGATCAAGTGGATCTATGGCTACAGCTTCGATGACGTCATGACAGGCTACCGCGCCATGAGCCGCCCGTTCGTTAAAACCTTCCCAGTGCTTTCCGAGGGCTTTCAGATCGAAACCGAGCTCTCGATCCACGCCGTCGACCACCGCTGGCGCATCAAAGATGTGCCCATCGAGTACCGCGACCGTCCCGAGGGTTCCGAGTCCAAACTCAACACCGTGAGCGACGGCATTAAAGTCGTTGCGATGATCGGCACGCTGTTCAAGGACTACCGCCCGCTGAAGTTCTTCAGCCTCGTTGCGCTTCTGTTCGCGGTATTCGGCCTCGCCCTGGGCATGCCCATCGTTGTCGAATATTTCCAGACCGGCCTCGTCCCGCGCTTCCCCACCGCTATGCTCGCCGCCTCGTTTATGTTCCTGTGCGGCCTGAGCCTTGCGACCGGCTTCATCCTAGATTCTGTAGCAAAGGTCGAAAAAAAGCAGTGGGAGGTCAACGTGTACAGCAAATACGCCTACGACGACCAGCCCGGCCACCCTACTTCCATGCCAAGCGAGAGGTAGATCTTCCGCAAAATACTATTGGCACCACTGCGCAGATAGCCACCAACAAGAAAAGCCGCCGTTAAAGAACGGCGGCTTTTACTCTCGAAAAGTTAATAGCGGCTAGAGCGTCTTGATGTACTCCCCCAGCTCTTCCTCCCAGTCGGGCATGTGGAAGCCGGCAGCCTCGAGCTTGGACAGGTCGAGCGCGGAGTGGACCGGGCGCGGGGCGACGGGGCCCTCGGCGCTCGCGTAGTAGTCGGCGGTCGATACCGGCACGA
>NZ_JBBNLQ010000004.1:0-139492 GCF_040092395.1 Collinsella sp. CLA-ER-H4 | reverse complement strand
CGAGGGACGGCCCCGTCAAGCCGTGACCGGAATCGGTGAAAATACGTTAGCGCAACCGGTGAAACCGCCTTTGCGCGAACGGCGCGCCTGCTTAGCGAAACTGGTGAAAAATAGATTGACGCTAACATTAAGCTTGAGGGCAAGGGCTTCCATGCGCTTGTTGCCCAGGGTGACCATGTCGACGCGGGCCAGCCCCTCGTCGAGGTCGATTTCGACGCGGTCCGCGCCGCCGGCTTCGACCCCACGGTCTTCGTTATCGTGTGCGAGCGCTCGGAGAACTCGACTCTTCGTGAGCATGCTTCCGGCCCTGTTGCTGTTAAAGAGCCTGTCGTCTGGCTTTCCGAGTAAATTCTTGTGGTGGGTACCGTGGTTATCAAGCGAGTTTTTAACAACAACGTCGCAATGGTCACTTCGGACGATGGCTCCGAGCTCATCGTCATCGGTCGAGGCCTCTGCTTTGGCCGTCATGCCGGCGATGCCATCGACGAGGCGTCGATCGAAAAGACCTACGCGTTACAGGAGGGAACTTCTCAGGATTCGCGTACGATTGACCGCTTGGCACATCTTTTGGAGTCCATCCCCACCGTCAACCTCGTGATTGCCGAGGACATTGTTCAGATGCTCCGTCGAGAGCTCAATGTTGATATCAACGACAAGATTCTCATTGCTCTCGCAGACCATATCAGCCTTGCTTTGGAGCGCGAGCGCAAGGGCGTCTCCTGTGAGAATCCGTTGCTGCTCGAGATCCAGCAGTTCTATCGCAAGGAGTATGCACTTGCGGGCCGTGCGCTGCAGATTATCAAGGAGTATATGGGCATTCAGATGAGCGAAGAAGAGCAGGGTTTCATTACGCTGCATATCGTCAACGCCACCATGCCGCAACGCTCCGATCGTTTGATTGTTTCGGTCCAGCTTGTTCGCGACGTGCTCGCGATTGTTTCCAAGCGCTATGCTACGACCCTCGATGACACCTCGCTGCCTTACGAACGTTTCGTTCGTCACCTGCAGTTTTTCGCACAGCGAGCGCTCGATCCTACGGCCGGGCAAATCAACGGAGACGCGCTGTTCCGAATCGATGAAACGGCGTATCCGTGTGCATTCTCGTGCGCGGACGCCATAGCCGCTCACTTGTCGTCTATCTATAACGTTGTCGTTACCGATGCCGAAAAGAGTTATCTCGCATATCACATTGTTAACCTGCTTGGAGAACCTGGTCTCTAGGCATAACGTGCCCACACATCGATTGATATAAGGCAAGGCTCACGGTCTTGTCTAGGGCACATCTGTCTTAATTTGCGGAAAAGGAAGGGGAGTACCGCTATGACCGCAAAAAAGAAGTTCAATTTCAAAGCGCCGTTGGAGGTGTTCGCGAAGTCGATCGTTCAGCCGATGATGTATCTCTCGGTTGCCGGCATCCTGCTCATCGTGGGCATCATTCTGACCAACAAGACCATCTGCGCTTTGGTCCCCGTACTGGGCTCCGGTCCGTTCCAGCTTGTGGGCGCCGTTGTCTATCAGTCGCTGATGTTTATCATCAACAACCTCTCGATTCTGTTCTGCGTGGGCATCGCCGGCGCCATGGCAAAGAAGAACAAGGGCCATGCTTCGCTGATTGCCCTGATGTCGTTCTTCCTGTTCCTGCAGGCTAACAACATCGTGCTCAACGCCACCGGCTCTCTTGCCGATGCGAGCGGCATGCTCGGTCTTACCGGAACCGGCCAGGCCACCGTTATGGGCATTCAGGTGCTCGATACCGGCGTGTTCGGCGGCATCATCCTTGGTTGCATCACCGGTGCCGTGTTCAACAAGTACTCGAACAAGCAGTTCCCCATTGCCCTTTCGATGTTCTCGGGCGTCCGCTTCCCGTTCCTGATTATGATCATCATTTCCTGGATCATGGGCGCTGGCTTCTGCATCGTTTGGCCTCCGGTTCAGGGTGCCATCTCCTCCGTTGCCGGCATCATTAAGGAGTCGGGCAACATCGGTCTGTTTATCTACGGCATGCTCAACAAGCTGCTCGTTCCCACCGGTCTGCACCACCTCATCTACACCCCGTTCCAGTTCTCCGATGTGGGTGGCACCCTGACGCTGGGTGATCAGGTTATTGCCGGCGCCTATCCCATCCGTGTTGCCGAGATGGCAATGACGGGTCAGCCCTTCTCCGATAGTACGTATTTCAACAGCTACACCTTCAACAACCTGTGGCCCTACATCGGTATCGGTCTCGCCTTTATCGTCACCGCTTACAAGGGGAACAAGGATAAGACCAAGGCCGTTATTATCCCGCTGATCATCACCGCCGTGCTCTCCTGCGTGACCGAGCCCATGGACTTCCTCTTTGTCTTTGCCGCTCCCGTGCTCTTTGTCGTTCACTCGGTTCTTTCCGGCATCTTCCTGGTCCTGCTCAAGGTCCTCTCCGTGCCCGCTTCGACTGCAGGCGGCATCATCAACATCGTGGTTTCCAACCTGGTCCTCGGTGTCGATAAGACCAACTGGCCGGTTATGCTGGTGCTTGGAGTCGTCAACGCCGCTCTGTACTTCTTCCTCTTCACCTTCCTTATCAAGAAGCTCAACCTCCACACGCCTGGTCGCGAGGAAGAGTCCGAGCTTGCCGAGTCCGTTGCCGAGGGCGAGGCCGCCGCGTCTGTCGCGGTGAAGCAGGGCGCTGTTGCCGCGGCTCCCGCAGAGGGCGTCGATGCAGGTATTGCCGACCTGGTCGCAGGTCTTGGTGGCAAGGACAACATCGAGGAGCTCGAGAACTGCTTTACGCGTCTCCGCGTGAACGTTAAGAACCCGGACCTCATCAATGAGGACCTCATCAACCACGTGCCCAACAGCGGCATCAACCGCAACGGCAATAATATCCAGATCATCTTTGGCATGAAGGTCGCCGAGATGCGCGACAAGGTCGAAAACGCAATTGAGAAGGAGCAGTAAACAATGATCATTACTCTGTGTGGTGGCGGATCCACCTTTACCCCCGGCATCGTCAAGTCCATCGCCCTGCGCAAGGACGAGCTCGACGTTGACGAGATTCGTCTGTACGACATCAACGAGGAGCGCCAGCGCAAGATCGGCGTGCTCGTGGACTGGATTTTGCACGAGGACCTCGGCCTGGACATCAAGCTCACGGTGACCACCGACAAAAAGACGGCTTTTACCGACGCGAGCTTCGTGTTTGCCCAGATGCGCGTGGGCGGCTACGCCATGCGCGAGCAGGACGAGAAGATTCCGCTGCGTCACGGCTGCGTGGGTCAGGAGACTTGCGGTTGCGGCGGCCTTGCCTACGGCATGCGCACCATCTTCCCCATGGTCGAGCTGATCGATGACGTTGAGAAGTACGCCAAGAAGGACTACTGGATTCTCAACTACTCCAACCCTGCCGCCATCGTCTCCGAGGGCTGCCGCGTGCTGCGTCCCAACGCTCGTATCATCAACATCTGCGACATGCCGATCGCGATCATCGACGTGGTTTGCGCCGCGCTCGATATCGACAAGAAGGATGTCGAGTACGATTACTTTGGCCTCAACCACTTTGGTTGGTTCACCTCGATCCGCCACAAGGGCGAGGAGGTGCTCCCGCAGCTGCGCGAGTACATCAAGGAGCATGAGATTCTGCTGCCCGACTCTTACCTCAAGGGCATGGGCTCGCTCATGGCAAAGAAGCCCGAGGAGGCCGTCGACGAGCACCCCGAGCAGAACCGCCACACCAAGGGCAGCTGGTACTACGTCTGGAAGGGCGAGTACGAGATCATGGAGTGCTTCCCGGAGTACCTGCCCAACACGTATCTGAACTACTACCTGCAGCAGAAGGAGTTCGTCGAGCACTCCAACCCCGAGCGCACCCGTGCTAACGAGGTTGAGGAGACGCGTGAGAAGAACCTCTTTGATGGTATCGACCATTACGAGAAGACGGGCGAGATCGACGAGAGCACGTTCTATGCGGGCAGCCACGGCGACTGGATTGCCGATCTGGCTATCGCTCTGAAGAACGACACCAAGCAGCGCTTCCTGGTCATTTGCGAGAACAAGGGCGCCATCCCCAACATGCCCTACGACGCTATGGTCGAGCTGCCTGCCTACATTGGCAAGAACGGCCCCGAGGTCATCAGCCGCGACAACATTCCGCTGTTCCAGCAGGGCCTCATGATGCAGCAGCTGAACTCCGAGAAGCTCATTGTCGAGGCTACGATCGAGGGTTCGTACGAGAAGGCGCTTAAGGCCTTTACGCTCAACAAGACCGTGCCGTCGATGAAGGTCGCCAAGGAGGTTCTCGACGACATGATCGAGGCCAACAAGGGTTACTGGCCCGAGCTTAAGTAAAAGCAACAGGGTCGCTGGCCGCATGCCTGAAGCAATGCCCCGCCCACGTGATTGCGTGGGCGGGGCATTGTCGTTTGGTAACGCGTTTTATCAAATATGGCATTTATCTGCGATAATGTTCATTTTCACCGCTGATGGTGACATTTCATACCGCCTGCCGAACTGCGTGGAGACCTAACAACTTTTTAGGTCAGTGTTGTGCGTGTAGCAATTTCGCCCGGCCTCGCCTCCGGGCTGCCATGTGAGAGGGGATCTTATGGCTCGACTGCACGTAATGGAACGCAGCCACGCTCAGGCCGTCATGGACGACCTGCACGATGCACTCGGACGTCGTCTGGCGGTGAGTTCACTCGCCCCGTGTCCCGTCGAGTTTACGGCGGCGCTCGTCAACCTGTGCTCCACCCAGAGCTGCGGCAAGTGCACGCCCTGCCGCGTGGGCCTGAGCGCGCTGAGCGACCTGCTCGCCGATGTGCTCGAGGGCCGCGCCGACGAGTCCACGCTCAACTTGATTGAGCGCACGGCCCGCACCATCTACCTTTCGAGCGACTGCGCCATCGGCTACGAGGCTGGCGCCATGGCACTCACGGCCATTCGCGGCTTCCGCGACGATTTTGAGCACCACATCCGCGAGCACTCCTGCGGCTTTGACCGCGAGGCTCGCGTCCCGTGTGTCTCGGGCTGCCCGGCGCACGTCGACATTCCTGGTTACATCTCGCTCGTCGAGGCAGGCCGTTATGCCGACGCCGTCAAGGTCATCCGCAAGAACAACCCGCTACCGCTCGTCTGTGGTCTGGTGTGCGAGCATCCCTGCGAGATGCATTGCCGCCGTGGCATGGTCGACGACCCCATGAACATCCTCGCCCTCAAGCGTTTTGCCGTTGAGCATAGCGACCTCAACGACCACAAGCCACATGTAGTGGACAACACCGGTAAGCGCGTCGCCGTGATCGGCGGCGGCCCGGCCGGCCTTTCCTGTGCCTACTACCTGGCCGTGATGGGCCACAAGGTGACCATTTTTGAGCAGCGCCACCACTTGGGCGGCATGCTGCGCTACGGCATCCCCAGCTATCGTCTGCCGCGCGAGCGCCTGCAGGCCGAGATCGACTGGATCTTGAGCGCCGGCATCGACGTGGAGCTCGACCACTCCGTGAGCGGCGAGGAGCTCGCCCGTCTGCGCGACGAGTTCGATGCCGTCTACCTGGCCATCGGTGCCCACAGTGACAAGAAGCTCGGCCTTCCGGGTGAAGAGGCGCCCGGCGTGGAATCGGCCGTCAAGATGCTGCGCGCCATCGGCGATGACGAGCTGCCCGACCTGAGCGGCCAGCGCGTGTGCGTCATCGGCGGCGGCAACGTTGCCATGGACGTGGCACGCTCCGCCGTGCGCTGCGGTGCCGAAAAGGTAAGCATCGTCTACCGCCGTCGCATCTGCGATATGACGGCCCAGGACGCCGAAATCGCCGGCGCCCAGGCCGAGGGTTGCGAGGTTCTGGAGCTCACGGCGCCGCTCGCCATCGAGACGGGCGAAGATGGTCGCGTGAGCGGCCTGCGCGTGCAACCGCAGATTATCGGCGAGCCTCGCCGTGGGCGTCCGGCCCCGCGTGCCGCAGCCACGCCCGAGCGCGTCATTCCCTGCGAGCGCGTGTTTGTGGCCATTGGCCAGGACATCGATTCCAAGCCGTTTGAGGACATGGGCATCGCCTGCAAGTGGGGTCGCGTCGTTACCGATTCGGACGGCGCCGTGCCCAACTTCGATGGCCTCTTTAGCGGCGGCGACTGCCAGACCGGTCCCGCCACCGTCATCCGTGCCATCAACGCCGGCCGCGTGGCTTCGGCAAACATCGACCGCTACCTGGGCTTTGACCACAAGATCAAGCTCGACGTGGAGCTGCCGACCGTGCAGTTTAAGGGCAAGCACGAGTGCGGCCGCTGCGAGCTGGGCGAGCGCGAGGCCGGCGAGCGCATTCACGATTGGAATCTGGTCGAGCAGGGTCTCACCGAGGAGGAGGCGCGCCAGGAGGCGAGCCGCTGCCTGCGCTGCGACCACTTTGGCTTTGGCGCGTTCCGCGGAGGGAGGAACCTGGAATGGTAGAGCTCAACAAAACCACCGTCGGCGACAACAGCGAAAACGGAGCGCACAACATGGTCAAGCTCACTATCGATAATTGCGAGGTCGTGGTACCCGAGCACACCACGATCCTGGATGCGGCCAAGTCCGTCGGCATCCAGATTCCCACCCTGTGCTACCTGCGCGATCTGAACGAGATCGGCGGCTGCCGCGTGTGCGTGGTCGAGGTTGAGGGCTGCGACCAGCTGGTTGCCGCCTGCAACAACTACGTGCTCGATGGCATGGTGGTCCACACCAACAGCCCCAAGGCCCGCGAGGCGCGCCGCACCAACGTGCAGCTGCTGCTTTCGCAGCACGATTCACGCTGCACGAGCTGTGTGCGCAGCGGTAACTGCAACCTGCAGACCATTGCCAACGACCTGGGCATTTTCTATCTGCCGTTTCAAAGGCATTTGGCGGGCGAGGGCTGGGATTTCGATTTCCCCATCATCCGCGAAAACGACAAGTGCATTAAATGCATGCGCTGCATCAAGGTGTGCGAGAGCGTACAGGGCCTAGGGATTTGGGACCTGACCAACCGCGCCACGCATACCGCCGTGGGCACCCGCGGGCGCGTGCCGATCGGCAAGACCGATTGCGTCGCGTGCGGCCAGTGCATCACGCATTGCCCGACGGGCGCGCTGCGCGAGCGCGACGACACCGAGACCGTGTTTGACGCGCTCGCTAATCCCGACAAGATCGTGCTGGTGCAGATCGCGCCGGCCGTGCGTAGTGCTTGGGGCGAGGAGCTTGGCATTCCGCGCGAGGAGGCAACCGTCGAGCGTCTGGCTTGCGCGCTGCGCCGCGTGGGCTTTGAGTACGTGTTCGATACCGATTTCTCGGCCGACCTCACCATTATGGAGGAGGGCTCCGAGCTGCTCGAGCGCCTGGGCGCCGCCGCTAAGGGTGAGGGCGACAGCCGCGGCTGGCCCATGTTTACGAGCTGCTGCCCGGGCTGGGTGCGCTTTGTGAAGGCACGTTACCCCGAGTTTGTCGACAGCCTGTCCACGTCAAAGTCGCCGCAGCAGATGTTCGGCGCTATCGCCAAGACCTACTACGCCAAGATGCTGGGCGTGGAGCCCGAGCGTCTGTTCGTGGTGTCCGTTATGCCGTGCACGGCCAAGAAGGCCGAGTGTGCGCTGCCGAGCATGATGGGCGAGGGCGGCGCGCCCGACGTGGACGTTGCGCTGACGGTGCGCGAGATGGTGCGTATGATCCGCGCGAGCCACGTGAGCGTTGACACGCTGGTCGAGGAGCCGCTCGATACGCCGCTGGGCTTTGGCACGGGCGCGGGCGTGATTTTTGGCGCCACGGGCGGCGTGATGGAGGCTGCCGTGCGCTCGGCATATTACCTGGTGACGGGTAAGAACCCGGATGCCGATTTCTTTACCGACGTGCGCGGCCTGGACGGCTGGAAGGAAGCCGTCGCCGATATCGATGGCACTAAGGTGCGCGTCGCCGTGGCACACGGGCTGGGCAACGCTGAACGTCTGCTCGACGCGATTCGCGACGGCCGTGTGAGCTATGACTTCGTTGAGGTCATGGCGTGCCCGGGCGGCTGCGCCGGTGGCGGCGGTCAGCCCATTCACGACGGCTGCGAGCTGGCAGCCGAGCGCGGTCAGGTGCTCTGGGGCCTCGATGCGAACGCCGAGATTCGCTTCTCGCACGAGAATCCCGATGTTCAGGCGTGCTATAGCGAGTTCTTGGGTGCGCCGCTCTCGCCGCTGGCCGAGGAATTGCTGCATACCGACCATCACGCATGGACGATGCCTAACGAGGGGACGTGCTAGCGATGCGCGCGTTTAATGTTGAGATGTCGCGCCGGGGGTTTGCCTCGGCGCTCGCCGCGGGCGCCCTGTCACTTGCGCTCGCGGGCTGTGGCGGCGGGGCTGCCGGTGCCGGGTCCGCCGCGGGCTCGGTTGCCACGGACGGCGCCGGTGCCGCTGCCGAGCCGGTTGAGGTGCACGTCGCCTCGCTCAAGGGTCCGACGTCGATTGGGCTGGTGCAGTTTATGGACCAGGCGGCCGACGGTGCCACGGACAATGAGTTCGACTTTGCGATCAACACTGCCGCCGACGAGATTGTGCCCAAGGTCATTCAGGGCGATATCGATATCGCCCTGGTGCCCGCCAACGTGGCGAGCGTACTCTACAACAAGACCGAGGGTGCGGTGCAGGTCATCGATATCAACACGCTGGGCGTGCTGAACGTGGTGACGGGTAACGCGGACGTTACTTCGTTTGGCGATCTGGCGGGCCATACCGTCTACATGACGGGCAAGGGCACCACGCCGGAGTACGTCATGAACTACCTGTTGGAGCGCGCGGGCCTGACCGGCCAGGTGGCGCTTGAGTTTAAGAGCGAGCCCACCGAGGTGCTGTCGGCGTTGCTTGTCGACCCGTCCGCCGTGGGCGTGCTGCCGGAGCCGTTCAAGACCGCTGCCATCGCCAAGAGCGAAGGCAAGCTGTCGGCGCCGGTGAGCCTGACCGATGTGTGGGATGAGCTAGCGGGTGACACGGGTTCGCGCCTGCTGACGGGCGTGACCGTGGTGCGCCGTGCCTTTGCCGAGGAGCATCCCGAGGCCGTGGCGGAATTCTTGCGCTGCCATGTTGCGAGCGTTGAGGCCGTGAACGCGGCGCCGGCGGACTGGGCGCAGGCCGTGGTCGATGCGGGCATCGTGGATAACGCCACGATTGCCGAAAAGGCGATTCCCGGGTGCATGCTTGTCTGCCAGACAGGGAAGGATATGAAGGCCGCGCTCGGTGGGTATCTGCAGGTGCTGTCCGACGCGGACGCGAGCGCCGTGGGTGGTAAACTTCCGGCTGACGATTTCTACTACATGGAGTAGCCCGTGCGTGCGTTTGCTCGACAAATGACAGAGCGTATGAAGGCGGTGGCGGCAGCAGGTGCCGTCGCCGCCTTTTGGCTTGCCGTGTGGGTCTTCGCGGCGGCGCTGGTGGCGCAGCCACTGATCTTGCCGGGGCCGGGTGCTGTTGCCTTGGCGCTGCTGCGCCTGGTGTGCGATGGCGGTACCTGGGCGATTTTGGTGGGCTCGGGCGCGCGGATACTGGGCGGGCTGGCGCTTGCCGCGGTGTGTGGTGGCGTGCTTGCCGGGATTTCGTCACGGTTGCGGGCGTTTGCGCGCCTGGTGGCTCCGGCACTTTCGTTTGTTAAGGCGACGCCGGTTGCCTGCGTGGTGGTCCTGCTGCTCATTTGGCTGGGATCGGCGCGCGTGAGCATCGCGGCGGTCTTTTTGATGGCGCTGCCGGGCGTATATTTCTCGCTGGTCGAGGGCTTGGCACAAGTGGATAAGCCGCTGGAGCAGATGTTTCGCCTGCATGGCGTGCGGGGATGGCGACTGTTTTGTGCCCACACCTGGCGCGAAGTCCTGCCGTTTGTGCTTTCGTGCGCCCGCGCCGTGATTGGCATGAGCTGGAAGGCCGGCGTGGCGGCGGAGCTGATCGGCATGGCGACGGGCACCGTGGGCGAGCGCATATATCAGGCAAAGCTTTTGATTGAGACGGCTGACCTGCTGGCGTGGACCGTGTTGGTCGTGGCGGCATCGTGGGCATGCGAGTGCGTGCTGGTGTGGCTGCTGCGGGCTTCGGGGCCCGCAGCATGGCGTGCTGCTGTGCGGGCGCATGGGCGTTGTCCTCGCGGACGTGCAGGCGGCTCTGCTGGCGGCAGGGCTGCTGCGGAGCTTGTGCTCGCCGTGGGCGATTGCGCTCCCTGGGCTCCGGCGCTCGACGGACTGGTGCTTCGTGTGCCCGCCGGTGGGCGCGCCTGCGTGATGGGCACCTCGGGCGTGGGCAAGTCGACGCTGCTTGCGCTGGCGGCGGGGGAGTGCGCGCCGTGCTCGATGGTGTTTCAGGATGTGCGCCTGGTAGAGGGCGCCTCGGCTTTGGATAACGTGCTGGTGTGCGCCGACGCGCGCGTGGACGCCTCGAGTGCCGCGGCCCTGTTGTGCCTGCTGGTGCCGGGGGTCGATGTGCATGCTCGTGTGGCCGAGCTCTCGGGCGGGCAGCGCCGTCGCGTCGAGATTGCCCGAGCCCTGCTGTGTCCGGGCGGCGCAGTGATTCTGGACGAGCCCTTTACCGGCCTAGATACCGCTGCGCGCGACGCATGCGCCGAGGTTGTGCTCGACTTGCTCGACGGCCGCATGCTGTTGCTTGCTACGCACGATGTCGTCGACGCTCAGGCCCTCAATATCTCGGACATCATCACGCTCTAAATACTTACTCAGCAACAAAATGATCCGTTTTTTCTCCGTCCCCATAGGGTTGGGTATGGTATTCTATCTGCGGGGTAATACTTAGGATTACCAAGTAATACCAACGCAGTAGAAACAAACTCCAGATTCGGGCCAATCGGGTTGCCTTCACAGCCCGTCGCCCAGCCGCGTGGCCCGCATCTATCCGCACCACCGTCGTTTCAAAAAGGAAGCGCCATGGCAGAACACATGACCCCGGTTGTCGCGAAGGTCTTGCCCGAGGAAAAGGCGGCCTTCGCGGCGGCAACCCAACTCGTAGGCACCACGCCGTCCAACGCCATCCGCATGTTCATCGCCGCCTTCAATCGCTGCGGCACCTTTCCGTTCGACATTTCGCCCAGCGGGGCCTTTGGCACTGCGCCCGATTCTCATCAACAATGACTGTTTCAAACTGCCGGCACTTGGGGACGTTCTTTTTCTGCCGGCAGTTAAGGAACATCCCTAAGTGCCGGGTTTTGAGGAGGTTGGCATGCTCAACGCGATGATTTGGGCACTTGCCTGTTTTGGCGTCGTCGCTGCCGATATTGCCCTGAGCGTCGTTTTGTTCTCCGCCCTTGGCGTCGCATCGGTGTTCATGGGTTTTTCGCCCTATGACCTCGACATTCAATTGCTTCAGGCCGTCGCGCAGACGGCATCGTTTTTGATGGCGCTGCTGTGGTGGCGTTATCTGTGGCCGCGTTCGTTTATGGCACGCCGGCAAAGCGAGCACCCGCTCGGCGGGGGAGCGCGTGGGGCGTGGAAACGCATCGCCTGCGTTATCGTGATTGGCCTGGCCCTGCAGGTGGTCGTTGGCTACGTGACCGACGCCGTGCTGTCGCTGCTGCCCGAGGCTGCGGCCGACTACAGCGAGCTTGTCGAGGAAACAGGCATGGGCGACACGAGCTATCTCGACGTTCTGACTACGGTACTCGGCGCCCCATTTTGTGAAGAGCTGCTGGTGCGCGGCATTATTTTCGAGTTTTCGCTCCGAGCGTTTAATCCGCAGTGCCGCCCACTTTGGAAGCGCCGGCGCCGCGCGAACGCGCAAGACGGCGCTATAGTGCCCTGGGCGGCCCCGAGTACCTGGGGCGTCGCCGCGGCAATCATGCTGCAGGCGGCGGTCTTCGGCTTTATGCACATGAACTGGGTGCAGGGCTGCTACGCGGGCGCCGCCGCCCTCATTTTTGGTTGGGTACTCGTGACCACCGGAAAGCTTCGCTACACGATTCTGCTGCACTTTGCGTTTAATGCCGGGTCGTATCTCATGGGGCTGCTGTGGTTTGTGAGCACACCGCTCGATGTGGCGGTCACGGTTGCCATCGCCGGCTTTGTGTTGGTAGAGGCGATGCGCTCGCTGCTTCGATTGTGCATTCCCGTGTCGCGCGAAGCTGATCGGTCTGAGTAATAACGCCTTTAATTAGACCGATGCGTCCTGAACACACCTGGCGTTTCGCCGAATGCTTCTTTGAATTTTGAGTAAAAGAATGACATGTTGGAGATGCCGACTTTTCGGGCTACATACTGCACGCTGCGCTCGGTGTTATTGAGAAGATATGCCGCCTCTGTGAGCTGCTGGTTGAGCTTGATTTGCGAAAACGTTTTGCCGGTTTTTTGCTTGATCAAGCTGCTGAGATAGCTGGTGCTATAACCCGTATCGCTCGCAATGCTTTCGAGTGTGCAGTCGCCGTAGCTTCGCTCAATATGATTCAGAATCGACACGATGCGTTCGTCCGACATGATCGCCTGGTTATCAGTTGCGGAGCGTCGGTACAGTCCTCGAATGAGAACAAGGAATAGGCTGACGGCGAGGTGCCTCATGAGTTCATTGGAATAGGCATCTTTAAAGTGATATTCGATAAAGAGCATCTCGATGAGGCGTCGCGCATGTCGGGCGTATTCCTCTGGAAGAATGAGATATTTTCGGGCCTCGCGGTTTTTGGACACAAAATCAAATAGAAGATTCGTTAATGGTGACGCGCCGGGTAGCTGGCTCAGGAACAACGAATCGAACATTTCTTTTTTGAAGACGATCGAAATGACGATATCATGTTCGCCCTTAACGTATGGAACGCTTCTGACTACGCCGGTGTTGCAAATGAGCACGTCGCCCTTTTTAAGGAGTAGTCGCCGTCCGTTGACGATAAACGTGCAGACGCCGTCGTACACGTAGTTAAGCTCCATATCCCGATTGATATGAGGAGGAATATCGGTAAAGCGCGACTCCTTGATAAGGCCCACGGGGTTTTCGTCGAGAGTTTCTTTCCAATCAAACAGATAGACCTCTTCGCCGTTAATGGTTGTGGTTTCCACCCTGTTATATCGCGGGCTGAGCTCTCCCGGATGTGTGCGATGCCACTCTTCGGTCTCGGTATGCGTATAGAGCAGCTGTTTGAGATTCGAATCCATGGGGTGCTCCAGGGGTGAACGGTAGAATCGATGCCTTAAACGGTATTATATCTAAAAAAATGTTATAAACCAACGCTTTCTATGCGATATCTTATGCATCTTGTTCTTCCTAGTATTGGGTTATCCGCTGGAGCATCCGATCAAGGAGGGCAAATGAGTAAGTTAAAACATGGGTTTGACTCCGACTTTTTATGGGGCGGAGCCATATCGTGCTCGCAGGCCGATGGCGCCTGGAATGAGGGCGGAAAGGGAAAGTCGACGCAGGATTGTCGATGGCTGGATGGTACCTGGACTCATGACCAGATTGAGGACAAGCATCAAAACAACCCCTTCTGCCATGACGAACTAATGAACGCTCTCGCAGATGATGGTGTTGAGTTCTACCCGTTTAGGCGCGGTAACGACTTCTATCATCACTACCGTGAGGACATCGCGCTTTTTGCGGAGATGGGCCTCAAGCTGTTCCGCACTTCTATTTGCTGGAGCCGAATCTATCCTAACGGAGATGATCTTGAACCTAACCGCGAAGGCATCGAGTGGTATCGAAGCATGCTGGGTGAGTGCAAAAAGCACGGCATTAAGACCTTCGTCACCATGCTCCACTATGACATCCCGGTAAATCTTGTCACCACATATGGGGGATGGAAGAATCGCAAGACGATTGATTTCTTTGCCCGCTATGTCGAGACAATCGTTACGGAATTGGGCGATCTGGTCGATTTCTGGCTGCCTTTTAACGAGTTCAATGCAGCACGTTTTTCGCCTTGGGACGGGGTCTGTCTGGTCAAAGACGAAGAGGGGGAGAACTCCGATCGAGCCATCTTCCAGTGCCTGCACCACGAGTTCGTTGCCAATGCGCGTGCCGTCGAGATTGTCCATCGTCTTTCGCCCGATACTCCCGTTGGCGGCATGATCGCTCGATTCTGTACGTATCCCGCC
The DNA here is from genome assembly GCF_040092395.1 of Collinsella sp. CLA-ER-H4. Taxonomy (NCBI): domain Bacteria; kingdom Bacillati; phylum Actinomycetota; class Coriobacteriia; order Coriobacteriales; family Coriobacteriaceae; genus Collinsella; species Collinsella sp. CLA-ER-H4. The sequence goes on along the minus strand of NZ_JBBNLQ010000004.1, from coordinate 125,471 downwards.
ACCTGCCGTCCCGAAGATAACATGCAGGCTATTCACGACGACCAGTATTCCAACTGGTTCTATACGGACGTGATGGCTCGTGGAAAATACCCCGCTTATATGAATCGCTATTTCGATGCGTGCGATATCGAGATTCAAATGGAACCGGGCGATGAAGAGCTCATCGCTCGCAACACGGTCGACTTCCTGGCCTTCTCGTACTACTTTTCCCAGGTATCCACCTGCGATCAGGGATGGGAGAAGACTGCGGGTAATCTGGTCATGGCAAACAAGAACCCTTATCTCGAGACGAGTGAGTGGGGCTGGCAGCTCGATCCCATTGGTCTGAGGGTTACCCTTAACCAGATGTATGACCGCTATGGGCTGCCCCTGTATATCGCCGAGAACGGCCTCGGTACATCTGATGTAGTCGAGGAGGATGGCAGCATCCACGACGAGTATCGAATCGATTATTTGCGCCAGCACATAAAGTGCCTTAAGGAAGCAGTGATCGATGGCGTTGACGTGCGCGGATACATGATCTGGGGATTCATTGACCTTGTTGCCTGCGGTCCTCTTACGATGGACAAGCGCTACGGGCTTATCTATGTCGATCTGGATAATTGCGGCAACGGCACTGCGGAGCGCTCGCGTAAAGACTCTTTCTATTGGTATCAGAAATGTATCGCCACTAATGGCGAGGATCTTGGGTAGGAGTGATTGTCGTGGCAGACAAGAAGGAACTGGCCGCTCGTGTCCTCGAGCTCGTGGGCGGCGCCGATAACGTTGTTATGGCAACGCACTGCATTACAAGGCTCAGATTCAACCTGAAGGACGATAGCAAGGCAGACCTGGAGGCCCTTAAGACGCTTGACGGCGCCTTGGGCGCGCAGGTTAAAGACGGACAGTGGCAAGTTATCATCGGCGCCAGCGTGGGGTCGGTATATGACGAATTGGAGCCCATGCTAGGTGACAGGATGGGTGGCGAGGTCTCCGCCGACGCCGAGCAGCCTGAGCTCCAAAAAGGTTCGGCTCGCGTATTCGATATCATCACCGGCATCTTTTCCGCTATCATTCCCGCACTGGTGGCGGGAGGCATCGTAAAGGGCATCCTGGCTGCTATCGCGGCTTTTGGAATCGACACGGGTGCCGGCGACTTTGCGATATTCAATATGATTTCGGATATCCCGTTCTACTTCTTGCCGTTTTTGCTGGCAATGTCTACAGCTGATAAGTTCCGGGTCAACCGTTCGCTTGCGCTTTGTGTTGCCGGATCGCTGATGTACCCGACCATTGTCAACGCTGTCGGTACGGGCGAGACGCCCCTTGCGCTGTTCGGTTTTGCGGTGCCGATTTTTAGCTATGCCGATTCCGTGTTCCCGGTTATCTTTGGCGTCATTGGCTTGTCTTTTGTATATCGTGCAATCGACAAAGTCGTGCCGGATCTTTTTAAGCTCGTTGTCGTTCCGGCGCTCTCCCTTGCTATCGTGATTCCCGTCAACCTGTTTGTGCTCGCTCCGATTGGTGCCTGGTGCGGTCTTGGTCTTGCCAACGGTATCGTTTGGCTATTCTCGACGTTAGGCCCCGTTGCCGGTTTTCTGCTGGGCTTCTTTATGCCGCTTATCGTGCTCTTCGGCATGCATCAGTCAACGAGCCCTATCCAGATTTCCAATATCGCAACGCTTGGGTATGACTATCTGCTCCCGATCTCTTTCTGCCATAACCTCGCCGAAAGCGGTGCGTCTTTTGGTACGGCCCTGCGCATGACCGATGAAAAGCTCAAGTCCGCTGCGATGACGTGCGCCTTCTCGGCATTTATGGGAATTTCCGAGCCTGCCTTGTTCACCGTTCAGGTTCCTAACAGGACTCCGCTTATCGCTGCGATGATCGCGGATGGCATTGGCGGCGCGCTCACCGTTGTTCTGGGCGCTAAGTGCTTCGGCTTTGTTATGCCTGGCATTACCTCGTTGCCCGTTTATGCCGATCCAAGCGGCAATCCCATGAACCTGATCATGATTGTCGTCTGCATCGCTTTGACTTGGGTTATCTCTGCGGCGCTCTCGTTTGCGCTCTATGGTCGTTTCGACAAAAAGTAACGACGTTTTGAGATAGACAATATTAATCGGCCGCTCGCCGGGGAATCGTTCTGCGACGCCCCAGCGAGCGGCATTTTATTGGTGGGGCGTGTCGTGTCGCCAACGGCGGCATGCCGCCTCGCCGCGCTAGTTGCGTCTGCCGCCTCCGTTGGCGCCCTGACGCCCCTGTGCCGCGCGATTGCGACCGGCAGTGTTCTGCGCGCGCGACATGCCGCTGTGCCCCTTGCTGCCTTTGGGTCCCTTGCCGGCGGCGCCACCGTGGGCCTTGCCGCCCTTCTTGCCGGTGCCATGGCCACCGCCAGCAGACGTCTCGCCCGGACGCGGGGGCACGGGACGAATCAGGCAATGCTTGGTGTAGCCGATCAAATCGCGGCGGCCGGCCTTTTCCAGCGCCTCGCGCACCAGCTTGTAGTTCTCGGGCTTGCGATACTGGATGAGCGCGCGCTGCATGGCCTTCTCGTGCGGGTCGCGCGCCACATAGATCGGCTCCATGGTGCGCGGATCCACGCCGGTGTAGTACATGCACGTCGACATGGTGGACGGCGTGGGGTAGAAGTCCTGCACCTGCTCGGGCATGTAGCCCATGTCTCTCACGGCCTCGGCAAGGTCCACAGCTTCCTTCATGGTTGAACCGGGGTGGCTCGAGATCAGATACGGCACCACGTACTGCTTGAGTCCGTATTCGCGGTTCAAGCGTTCAAATTTACGGCAGAATGCGTCGTAGACGGCGCGGCTCGGCTTGCCCATCACAGACAGCACGGCGTCGCTCACGTGCTCGGGCGCTACGCGCAGCTGGCCCGAGACGTGATGCTCCAGCAGCTCGCGCAAAAACTCGTCCGAGGCATCGGCCATGGTGTAGTCAAAACGGATGCCGCTGCGGACGAAGACCTTCTTGACGCCCGGTAGCTGGCGCAGGTCGCGCAGCAACTGCGTGTAGCCGCTCTCGTCGACCACCATGTTCTTGCATACGCTCGGCCACAGGCAGCGCTTGTTCTTGCATACGCCGTGCTTGAGCTGCTTGTCGCAGGCAGGGCGGCTAAAGTTGGCCGTCGGCCCGCCCACGTCGTTGATGTAGCCCTTAAACTCGGGGTCGCGCGTGAGCAACTCGGCCTCGCGCATGATCGAATCGTGGCTGCGCATCTGCAGCACACGGCCCTGGTGGAAGGTGAGGGCGCAAAACGAGCACTCGCCAAAGCACCCGCGGTTGGAGCTAATGGAAAACTTGATCTCGGCAAAGGCCGGCACGCCGCCTGTCGCGTCGTAGTCGGGATGCCAATCGCGTGCGTAGGGGAGTTCGGCCACCTCGTCCATCTCGTCGGTGGTGAGCGTCGCCGACGGTGGGTTTTGCACCACATAGACGCTGTTGGGGTAGGGCTCTACCAGGCGATGTCCGGTGATGGGGTCCATATTCTGCTGCTGCACGTTAAAGCTGCGCGCGTAGTTGAGCTTGTCGGCGGCAAGGTCGTCCCAGCTGGGCAGCAGGTCGTAGTCGTAGACCTCGTCGAGCGAGCTGGTGCGGTAGACGGTGCCGTTGATATAGGTGATCTGATCGACGGGCAGTCCCGCGTCGAGCGCGTCGGCGATCTCGACGATCGCGTGCTCGCCCATGCCGTAGATGAGGATGTCGGCGCCCGAGTCGAGCAGTACCGAGCGCTTGAGCTTGTCCTGCCAGTAGTCGTAGTGGGCCAGGCGGCGCAGGCTCGCCTCGATGCCGCCGATGATGATGGGGGCGTCCTTGAACGTCTGGCGGATGAGGTTGCCGTAGACCGTGACAGCTCGGTTGGGACGGTGCCCCTCCTCGCCACCGGGAGTGTAGGCGTCGGTGTGGCGGCGGTGCTTGGTCACCGAATAGTGGTTGACCATGGAGTCCATATTGCCGGCGCTGACGAGAAAGCCCAGGCGCGGCTCGCCGAGCACGGTGATGCTGGCGGGGTCGGTCCAATCGGGCTGGCAGATGATGCCCACCTTGTAGCCGTGTGCGTCGAGTACGCGGCTGACGATGGCCATACCAAAGCTGGGATGGTCCACGTAGGCGTCGCCGCAGATGTAGACAAAGTCGCACTGGTCCCAGCCGCGCGCATCCATGTCGGCGCGGCTGACGGGGAGGAACTTATCGCGGCCCGGTCGCCAGGGGCGGGCGGGCGTCGCTTGGGAATGCTTGGTGCGGGCGACCGTGGCCTGCGCCTTACCGCCACGCTTTTGCTGCTGGCCCTGTTTGCCCTGTTGACTGCGCTGGTTGTTCTGAGCGTGCTGAGGCTTTTTTGCCACGATCCCTCCCGGTGTCTGTATACTGCACGTAATTGTAACCAGTCTTTTTGGGACGGCGCTAAAAAGACTGGTGGAGTACACGAGGCGTCGGGTGTCGGCGCCGCGCCCGCTGTTTGTTTCCAGACTGTGTATCTGCGCGTTGGAGAACCCGTCTCGCGCGCACGCCATGTTGTCAATGGGTTACAGTATGAACGGCGGCTATGTTTCCGCCAACGCACGAGAGAGTCGTCAACAAGGAGGATGCACGACGATGCAGCGTGCCAAACAGATATCGGAGTCCATCGAGCTGGGCATTATCTTGGCGCTCGCCGGTGGCTTTATGGACGTCTATTCGTACATTGGGCGCGATCATGTTTTCGCCAACGCGCAGACAGGCAACATCCTGCTCGTGGGCGTGAGCATCTCGGAGGGCAACTGGGCACTTGCGGGACGCTATTTCTTCCCCGTGGTGTCGTTTGCCGTGGGCATTATGCTTGCCGATCTGGTACACGAGCGGTTTGGCAGCGTGATTCACTGGCGCCAAGTGACGGTGTTCTTTGAAGCCGTTATCTTGCTGGGCGTGAGCTTTATCCCCGGCGGCAATTTCAACCTGCTCGCCAACTGCCTCACCTCGTTTGCCTGCGGTATGCAGGTTGAGAGCTTCCGCAAGATCCACGGTCACGGCATCGCTACGACCATGTGCATCGGCAACTTGCGCAACGCGCTGCAAAACGTGGACGATTACATCATCACCCACAGGCGCGGCTTTTTGGAAAACGGCCTGCTGTACTTTGGCGTGATCTTTACCTTTGTGTTTGGCGCCGTGTTGGGCAACTGGTGTATTGAGCGCATGGGCCTGCACGCCATCGTCGTGGCGAGCTTGCTGCTGTTTGTCGCGTTTGCCATCATGTTCATCGACCGCGAGCGCGATTTGCGCTTACGCTGGAAGGTTGCGGCCGAGGCTTGGAAAGAGGGCTGCCGAAAGTAACCGAATGCGGCAAAGGGGCTGTCCCTTTGCCGCAATATTTTTCATCGTCTGTTGAAACGCTTTAAATAGTTTGACGTTCTCACGCGTTTTTTGTTTCAAAAGCGTTAGGATGGGACTCATAGCGTGGGGCGTAATGGATGCCCCGCACACGATGGGAGGGTATCAATGGCTAATCGTTTCGTTCTCAATACCATCTCTTATCATGGTTCCGGCGCCATCAAGGAGATCCCCGGCGAGCTCCAGCGTCGCGGCTACAAGAAGATCTTCGTCTGCTCCGACCCCGATCTGGTCAAGTTTGGCGTTACCGCTAAGGTGACCGACGAGCTCGACGCCGCCGGCATCGCTTGGAGCCTCTACTCCGAGATCAAGCCCAACCCCACGATTCAGAACGTCAAGGACGGCGTCGAGGCCTTCAAGGCCGCCGAGGCTGACGCTATCGTGACCATCGGTGGCGGCTCCTCCATGGACACCGCCAAGGCCATCGGCATCATCATCAACAACCCCGAGTTCGCCGATGTCCGCAGCCTCGAGGGCGTTGCTCCCACTAAGAACCACGCCGTGTTCACCATCGCCGTGCCGACGACCGCCGGTACCGCTGCCGAGGTGACCATCAACTACGTCATCACCGACCCCGAGAAGGTCCGCAAGTTCGTGTGCGTCGACACCAACGACGCCCCCGAGGTCGCCGTCGTCGACCCCGACATGATGGCTTCCATGCCCGCCGGCCTGACCGCCTCCACCGGCATGGACGCTCTGACCCACGCCATCGAGGGCTATACCACCAAGGGCGCTTGGGAGCTCTCCGACATGTTCCACTTTGAGGCCATCAAGCTGATCAGCGAGAACCTACGCGACTCCGTTGCCGAGGCCAAGTCCGGCCAGCCCGGCTCCGGCCGCGAGGGCATGGCCCTTGGCCAGTATGTCGCCGGCATGGGCTTCTCCAATGTTGGCCTGGGCATCGACCACGCCATGGCTCACACCCTGTCCGCTCACTATGACACCCCGCACGGCGTCGCTTGCGCCATGCTGCTGCCGATCGCCATGGAGTTCAACAAGCCGGTTTGCGCCGAGCGTCTGGCCAAGGTTGCCGTCGCCATGGGCGTTGACACCACGGGCATGAGCACCGACGAGGCTGCCGACGCCGCTATCGCCGCCGTCAAGCAGCTTTCCGCCGACGTGAATATCCCGCACGTCTGTGAGGCCATGAAGGCTGACGAGATCGAGGTCCTGGCCAAGGACGCCATGGCCGACGCCTGCTTCCCGGGTAACCCGCGCGAGGCAACGCTCGACGACGTCATCGAGCTCTTCAAGAAGATTTGCCCGGCTGCCTAACCCAGTTTGGTGGTCCTTCGCCCGTAGGCGTATGGTCTTTTGACTTGCCGCTGGCCCCGCCGTGCTACGCACGGCGGGGCTTTTTGTGCTGCGTCAATGTTCTGAGACGGGCAAAACCAAGGCGTACTGCCCGCTACGGATAGGTGGTGCACTTTCCCGCGTGCATTTTTGGGAGTATTCAGCAAGCTCTTAAAAATGCATAACGTTGTGAATGGGCCGAGTGGCCCGCAGGCGCTCATCGACAGCCATTGCGGGCGGGCTATCGATGAGTGGAGGGGGTTGTTACTGAGTTTCTGCTTTGCGACGACCTGCAACACTGCTGTAACCACGTCGTTTTGTCGTTCGCGATGGGGTCGTTGGGGCCCACGGTGCTGAATACTCCGTTTTTTGCACGGCCCAAGGTGGGGTACCCTGAGACGAAGCAAAAAGATTCCTCATTTCTATGCAGATACCGATAGGATTTATGCAAGATTGGGATTGTAAGACGTGCGCGTGCACAAAACCGGTGCGGGGACGTCGGGAGGCGGCTCGGCTCCTAGGGCATTGACCGTGCAGAACGGTTAAAATCGGGACTCGGTCTTAGTTTTACTTGGAAGGACGCATATGGCTTCTAATATTGATGCTTCTCTAGAGGAGACACTCTCCTATATCGCGGGACAGCTTAAGGCGCTGACTTCTATCGCTTCGCCTACGGGCTATACTCGTGCGGCGACTGATTATCTGATGGAGACCCTGCGCGATATGGGGTTTGGGCCTGAGCGTTCTAATAAGGGTAACGTGCTCGTTGAGCTTGGTGGCGAGGGTGAGCCGCTCGTACTGGCGAGCCATGTCGATACCCTGGGTGCCATGGTGCGTTCCATTAAGGACAATGGTCGCCTGCGCCCCACGACGCTTGGTGGGCACCAGTGGTCTACGGCCGATGGCGAGAACTGCACCGTTTACACACGCGACGGCAATGTCTACACGGGCGTGGTCCTCAATACCGAGCCTTCGGCGCATGTGGCCGATGAGCCGGTCAAGGCCATCGAGAAGAACATGGAGATCCTGCTCGACGAGAACGTTGACAGCAAGGACGATGTGCTCGAGCTGGGTATTCAGACGGGTGACATCATCGCTATGGATCCGCGTACCACGGTGACGGAGAGCGGCTACATTAAGAGCCGCTTCCTGGATGACAAACTATCGGCGTCGATTCTGCTGGGTCTAGCCCGCGCCGTTGCCGACGGCGAGGTGACGCTCCCGCGCAAGGTGTCACTGCTCTTTACCGTGTACGAGGAGGTCGGCCACGGTGGTGCCTTTGTGCCGGCCGACACGCGCGAGATGATCAGCGTGGACATGGGTTGCGTGGGCGACGACCTAGGCTGCACCGAGCGCATGGTTTCGATCTGCGCCAAGGATTCGGGCGGTCCGTACAACTACGACCTGGTGACTACGCTGTCCAATATCGCGCGCGAGCTGGAGCTCGATTACGCCATCGATGTGTACCCGCATTACGGTTCCGACGTTGAGGCCACGCTTTCGGCCGGTTATGACATTCGCCATGGCTTGATCGGCCCCGGCGTGTACGCGAGCCACAACTACGAGCGCAGCCACATCGACGGCGTGCGCAATACCTACGAGCTGGTTCGCGCCTACGTTCAGCGCTAACGATGCAGCGGCCTCGGCTGATACAGTAGTACCGACCGAGGCCGTCCTCTCTAAGTTGCGGTGAAATAGGGACTGTTTGGCGGTTTTAAACGTTTAAACAGTCCCTATTTCACCGCAATTTATGAAGGGGATGGGGCTACTTAAGTGCGCCGGTCACCGTGCCGCCGCCGAGGACGATGTCGCCGTGGTAGACTACAACGGCCTGGCCGGGGGCGATGGCTCGCTGCGGCTCGTCAAAAGTCAGCAGCATTTGCCCGTCTTCGCCGCGCGTAAGGGTCGCTGCTTGGTCTTTCTGACGGTAACGGTACTTGGCGCCCACGCGAATGCCGCCGGCATCGAGTTCTGCCTCCATGCGGTCGGCAGGGGCGCTCCAGATCCAGTCGTCGGCCGTGAGTGCTGTGGCCGTTAGGTCCTCGGCCTCGCCCAGATGCACGGTGTTGTTGGCGGCATCGACGCCCGTCACATACACGGGATGCGCCATCGCGACGCCCAAGCCCTTGCGCTGGCCGATGGTATAGCGCAACGCGCCGTTATGGCGTCCGACCACGCTGCCGTCGCGCCACACAATGTCGCCCGGTGCAGCGGGATGTCCGCAGCGGCGCTCGATATAGCCCGCGTAGTCACCGTCTGGAATAAAGCAGATGTCCTCGCTTTCGGCCTTCTGGGCGTTGGTAAAGCCTTGCTCGGCGGCTATGCGGCGCACGTCGCGCTCTTTGTCTAGGCCTGCCAGCGGAAAGATCGTGTGCGCCAGGCGCTCCTGCGTAAGCGAATATAAAAAGTAGCTCTGGTCCTTTTTGGGATCTTCGCCGCGATGCAGCTGCCAGGTGCCGTCTACTGTCTGGCTTGTTTTGGCGTAATGACCCGTTGCGATGTAGTCGCAGCCCATGTCCAGCGCCGCACCGAGCAACGCGCCAAACTTTATGTGGCGGTTGCAGATGATGCACGGGTTGGGCGTCAGCCCCTCCTGGTAGGCGTTCACAAAGCGCTCGATAACGCTGTGGTCGAAGGTCTGCTGCAAGTCGAGCACATGGTGGGGTATCCCCAGACGCTCGGCGACGGCCTTCGCATCGGCGATGTCGCGGTCGACCTTACTCATGCCCGTGGCGGGATCGGGCGCGGGGCAGGTGAGGCGCATGGTGGTGCCGACGCATTCGTAGCCCTGGCTTTTGAGCAGGTACGCGGTCACGCTGGAATCGACGCCGCCGCTCATGGCGACGAGCACGCGCTTGTTGTGCATGGGGAGGTTCTCCTTGGTGGCATGTGGCCAAAAAAGAAAAGCGGCGCGGGAGGCTGGTTCCGCGCCGCAGACATTGTAGCAAGTTCGGGCGTCTCGTGGGACACCCTGATTGGATGGGCTCAGACTGCCGGGAGAGAGGAGACCGGCTCGTCCGTGGGCTCAACCTATGGGCGACAGGCCCTTAGTCCTGGAACAGTGCCGTGGACAGGTAACGCTCGCCGGTGTCGGCAAGCAGGGCCACGATGGTCTTGCCCTCGTTCTCGGGGCGCTTGGCCAGCTGCAGCGCGGCCCACACGGCGGCGCCGGACGAAATGCCCACGAGCACGCCCTCCTTGTGGCCCACGGCGCGGCCGGTCGCAAAGGCGTCGTCGTTCTCGACGGGGATGATCTCGTCATAGACCTGGGTGTCGAGGACGTCGGGCACAAAACCGGCGCCGATACCCTGGATCTTGTGCGGGCCGGCTTGGCCCTTGGAGAGCACCGGGGAAGTGGCGGGCTCGACGGCGACGACCTTGATTTCGGGGTTCTGCTCCTTAAGGAACTCACCCACGCCGGTCACGGTGCCGCCGGTTCCAACGCCGGCGACGAAGATGTCGACCTCGCCGTCGGTGTCATCCCAGATCTCGGGGCCGGTCGTGGCCTTGTGGATGGCGGGGTTGGCGGGGTTCACAAACTGGCCGGCGATGATGCTGTTTGGCGTCTCCTTCTGCAGTTCCTCGGCCTTGGCGATGGCGCCCTTCATGCCCTTGGAACCGTCGGTGAGCACGAGCTGTGCGCCATATGCCTGCATAAGCTTGCGGCGTTCGACGGACATAGTCTCGGGCATGGTGATGATCACCTTGTAGCCGCGAGCCGCCGCCACCGAGGCGATGCCGACGCCGGTGTTGCCACTCGTGGGCTCGATGATGGTGTAGTCGCCGCCGCGCACGAGCTTGCCGGCCTTCTCGGCCTCGTCGATCATGTTCTTGGCGACGCGGTCTTTGACGGAGCCGGCGGGGTTGAAGTATTCCAGCTTGACGAGCACGCGGGCCTTGAGGTCCTCATCGGCCTCAAAGTGAGTGAGCTCCAGAAGCGGAGTGTGGCCGATAAGCTGATCGATGGACGTGTAAACATTGCTCATGGTGAACCTCCAAAGTGTTCAAATGACTGGATACCGTGTGGTTTTACGGTGTGTGTAGCAGCGAAACCCACAAACCTTATGGGTTGTTCGTTTTACTGTTGGCAAGCATAGTAGACAGTAAAGCCTAGTAACGCAATAGGAAATAGAAGATTATTACGAGTCGATTAACCATCTTGACCGGAACGGGTATTTTCAAAACCAATATTTCGGCTAGAATTTCTACGGACTAAATGACCGAAAGGCAGCACTATACATGTTGGTTTCTACTAAGGGCAGATATGCCCTGCGCGTTATGGTCGATCTGGCCGAGCACCAGGCAGCCGGTCGCATCCCACTCAAAGAGATCGCGGCGCGACAGGGGATTTCCGAGAAATATCTCGAGAACATTTTGGCTACGCTCGTGCGCGCCAACATGCTCTCGGGCATGCGCGGCAAGGGCGGCGGCTATGTGCTCACGCGCCCGCCCGAGCAATACACGGTGGGCGAGATCTTGCGCCTGACCGAGGGCAGTCTGGCGCCGGTCGCCTGCCTGGATGGCGACTGCAAGGGCTGCTCGCGTTCGGATGAGTGCCCCACGCTCGACGTGTGGAAGAACCTGGACAAGCTCATCAACGACTACCTCGACGGTGTGACGCTCGATCAACTTGTCGCTCCCAACCATGGCTACGACTACGTCATCTAACCCACACCTGCATTTGGGGACGGGGTAGAAATGGTAGATTTTCTCGCCCTTTGAGACTTGGCAAATAAGAAGGCCGCCCATTTTTGCGATGGGCGGCCTTCGTTTTGGGCTGTTGAGACGGACACGGCCGGAATGGCCGTTTTAGTCCTCGGCGATGCTGTCGAGGATGCTGCGCGTGATGGACACCAGGATGCTGCCCATAAAGGCCGATCCAAAGCTGGCGATGGAGATGCCGACGCCCAGCAGGTTGACCGACAGGTAACTCGCGAGCTCAAGCATAAAGCTGTTGACTACGAGCTGAAAAACACCAAGCGTAATAATAGTGAGCGGCAGTGAGATGACGGTCAGGAACGGCTTGACGAGCGAATCGACAATGTTCAGGAACAGTCCCACAAAGGCAAAGCAGACCCAGGTCTCGGCAAAGCCGAAGGGTTGGATACCGGGGACGAGGAACGTGGCGATCGCGATGGCGATCGAGGTGAAGAGCCAGTTAAGCATAAAGCGCATGGCGTGAATCCTTTCTTGCGCCGGGGTTGCTGGCGTCGCGTGAAGCGGCTTGCGGCGGCGACCTGGATGGTTGCGCGGGCGCGCCGCGGTGTTTGGGCGCCCATTGTCTCAAATATTCGTGGAGCTTACGTGCGCATACGGTTTCTAAACGGCGTTCGTCCTGAAAAACGCGCCGCTGGCAGAGAGTCTTGTCGCTTTAGTTTGGTGGTGTGCTACACTGCTACGGGCAAAAGCCACAGGCGTTGCCCTATTGCATAGAACGGGTGAACGATGCCCGATGTCAGTATCAACTTCGATGCCTTTTGGCGGGTTTGGCGGTGATCGATGAATATCGAGAACATGTTTGACAAGCCTGATGTCAAGCAGCTGGTCCACGCATTTAGCCTTTTGGACGACGAGAAGGATATCCAAGTGTTTTTGACCGATATCTGCACGCCGCGCGAGATTTGCGACCTTTCTCAGCGTTTGCAGGTTGCGCGCTATTTGGACGAGGGCGAGCCTTATGTTGAGGTTCAGGCCCGTACCGGCGCTTCGTCCACCACGGTGAGCCGCGTTTCAAAGGCGCTGAACGGCGAGTACGGTGGCTACCGCAAGATCCTCATTAAGTTGGAGGATGGCGAGTAGGCCAGCGACAACATTGAATTACGAAGAACCGTCCCTCCGGGGGCGGTTTTTATATGCCTGCAATCGGCTGGTGCGTTGGGTTCAGGTTGCTTTGTACCAAAAGATGGAACTGCGGTGGCAATGTGTCCGCTTGGGCGGGTAGGATGGATGCATTGATTATTGCGAACGGTTTGAGCGGAGGACCATGCCTGTTCGAATCTATACCACCAATGCCGGCACGGATTTGAGCGATGCCGAGTCGGCGCTGCTTGCCGACCTTATTGCCCGTCACGGGCGTGCCGTGTTGCTGGCACCAACGTTTGCCGAGCTCGATCTGTGCCGTCATGATGCGGCGGAAGCCGGCATTTCGCTGGGTATCGACTACAAGACACCCGCATCGTGGCTTCGCTCGCTTTGGGAGCTTTTGGGCGACGGGCGCGGTTTCGTCGACAACCTGCAACGTCAGATGCTGTTTTCGGATATGATTGCCCGCCGCGACGATGCCGACCTGCAGCCGCTTTCGCGTAGCCAGGGCACGGTGCGCATGCTCGCGCGCATGGCCCGCGATGTGCTGCCGGGTGTGGCGGGGACGACGGCCGAGCGATGCGGTGGCAACAATTGCCAGCCTGAGCCAAAAAGCGATGCCGAGGCTCGTGTGTTTGAGCTTTTGCGTGCCTACGCGGGCGGTTTGGACCGTCGAGATATGGTCGAGCCCTGCGAGGCAGCCGACATTATGGCCGGTGCCCTGGCCGATAGCCTGCCGGCGTGCGCCCGCGCCGTATGCGTGCGCGGTACCACGTCGTTTACGCACGGTCTACTCGAGCTGCTGTCTGCCGTGGCGAACAATGGGGGAGAGGTCGTCGTGCTGCTTGCCCGCGAGCAGGCGGCGATGCGCGAGGAGCTTGCCACGGCATTTGATGCCCGCGGTGTGCTGTTTGAGATCGCGCCGCTGGGGGAGGACGCCGTCGCGTCTGATGTCGCTTGCGGGGCCGCCGCTCAGCCTGCCTTTATTGAGGTCGCCGGCCCCCATGCCCGTGCTCATGTCTATGCGGACGCCATCGATAAGTTGGTGAAAGCGCACAAGGAGTCCAAGGCCGATAAAGCTACTGCAACGCCCGCCGACCCCGTGCGCGTGCTCGTCGTTTCTGCCCGGGCACCCCAGCTGTTCGGCGAGCTCGCCGCCCGTTTGGCGGCGCGTCACATTGCGGCCGAGACGACTGAGTTCACGGCGTTTTCCCAGTCCATCGCGGGCAGGCAGTTTACGGCGCTCGCCAACCTGATCGAGCGTATGAAAGCCGCCGACGAGGGCACCGCTTCCAAGACTGAGTGGTGGCCCGCGCCGGAGCTTACCGACTGGATCTACAGTCCGCTTTCGGGCGCTGATGCCGTCAATGCCCGTACCTTCGATAAGAATATGCGTCTCTCGCGCAGCAAGACTACCGCGGGCGTCAAGAGCCTGCTGCAGAGCGTTCAGGGCCAGGTGAGGGGCGCGCGCAAGGCGACGAGCGACGATAACTGGTTTAAGAACGTACCGTGTGTGGTCTCGGACGTGTTCCAGGCGCTGTGGCGTGACAAGCCCGTGACGGCGCTTAAGGCCATGCTTGCCGTTGCCGAGGCGTTGCCCGATCGCGCTCTAGGCGGCCTTGACGGCCAGGCCCGTCGCCAGGCAGAGACGGCTTTGCTGCGCCATGCCATCGACATCCTTATGAACGATGCTCGCGCGCTCGACGTGTCGCAGGCCGCGACCGTGCCGGTTCTCGACGGCGTTCGAACCAAGGTGGACAAGCGCAGTACCGCCTACGATTACGAGACCTATGAGGTCGATCGCACACCACGAGCACAAGTGCGCTTCGCGTCGCTTGCCGATGCGTCGGTTCTTCGCCCTGGCAGCTACGATGCCGTGCTGTTTGCCGATGTCGACCTGGACAGCTATCCGCTTTCGCACGAAGAGGGCCCGCTTGCCACGTTGACAGCCGAGCTGCGCCGCGACGGCGTGTCTTTGGAGCCCGCTGCCCTGCTGCGCGTGCGCTTTGGCCGTGCGATGCAGGCGGCGAGCGGTCCGGTCGCGCTCGCCCGTGTGACGCACGATCGCCAGGCACGCGAGTGCTACCCGGCAGCCGTATGGACCGAGCTGTGGGCACATGCCGAGGCCGCTGGCGCTGCCAAGCCCATGCGCGTGGGCGAGGGCGATATCATCGCCGACTTTGATCCCGCTGCAGGCGAAGGTCTTAGGCGCGAGCGCGTGACCTGCGATGCTCCTCAGCATCTGAGCGATGAAGCCATTCCGTATCTGGTCCTGCGCCGTCGCGATGGCGAGGGTGAGGACGCGCCGCTCGTGCCGCGCCTGACGTCTGCCTCGCAGATCGAGGCCTATTCGACCTGCCCGCTATGCTGGTTCGTCTCGTACCGCGTGAAGCCCCAGTCGATCGACGCAGGCTTTGGCAATATGGAGAAGGGCAACTTTGTCCACGACGTGCTGGAACACCTGCACGCCCGTCTGCCCCAGGAGGGCATGGAGCGCGTGACGCCCGAGAACCTGCCACGTGCTCAGGAGCTGCTGCGCGAGGTCTTTGACGAGACCTTGGCCGAGCATGCCTCCAAGCGTGGCAACGAGGGCCCGCTGGTGCCGCTCTCTGCGGTGGAGGAGCGCCAGGTGGCCGAGATCTTGCCGCAGCTGGAGGGTGTGCTTGCCTACGAGTCCGAGGCACTTGCCCCCTTTGCCCCGCGCTACCTGGAGTTCGCCTTCAACGAGCTCAAGGTCGAGTATGCCGGTTGGCCGCTTGGCGGGCGCATCGATCGCGTGGACGTGGACGCCGAGAATCGTGCCGTGGTGATCGACTACAAGCATCGCACGGGCGTTGAGGAGTTTAAGCTCGCCGACCCTACGGTGCGCGACGAGGAATCGGGCACGGCGCCCATCGACGATCCACGCTGGTTGCCACCACATACCCAAACGCTCATCTACGCCCAGGCCATGCGCCGGGCGCTGGATTTGGACACCCGCGCGGCGCTCTACTTTTCGACCAAGGGTGGCAAGCCGGCGTTGCGCGGTGCTGCGAGCGCCGAGCTGCTCGAGGAAGAGCGCGGCGACGGTCGCATCCCGGGCCTTAAGAAAGGTTTCCCCGGCGAGGGTGGCAGCATGGACTTCGACGCCCTGCTCGATCGCGTTGAGGCTGGCATCGCCGAGCGCCTGCGCGAGCTCGAGGCAGGCAACGTTGCCGCCATCGACCCGACGTCGGCTCAGGCCGCGCATGCGCGCTGCTCGTATAACCACGAAGGAACGTTTGTAAGGAGGGACGTGTAGACCATGGATCTTTCGACTTTGATGCCGCAACAGCTGCAGATTGTCAAAACGCTCGACCGTCCGCTGTTTGTCTCGGCGGGCGCCGGTTCGGGCAAGACCTTTACCCTCACGCGCCGCATCGTCTACGCGCTCTCGCCCGAATCAGGTCCGTTCGTTGAGCATCTGGACCAGGTGCTCGCCATTACCTTTACCAAAGATGCCGCGGCCGAGATTCGCGACCGCGTGCGCCGTGCGCTTATCGACGAGGGCATGGACGAGGAAGCACTGACCGTCGACGACGCGTGGATCTCGACCATTCACGGCATGTGCTCGCGTATCCTGCGCGCGCATGCGCTGGAGCTGGGTATCGACCCCGAGTTCACGGTGCTCACCGATACCGACGAACTTATGGACCAAGCTGTTGAGCATGTGTTGGCCCGCGCGACGGCGCCCGATGCCGCCCCCGAGCTCGCGGCATCGCTCAAGGCCCTCTATGCCTGGTATCCCATGGCGGGCGAGGGCGGCCCCTTTGGCACCGGCACGACCATCAAGGGCCTGGTGCGCGACCTGCTGGAGCTGTCGAGCCAGTTGCCGGGCGGTATGGACGACGTGTGCGTGGCGCGCGGCCAGGCCGATACCTCGGCACTTGCCGATGCCTATCGTGCGGCGCTGGGCGCAAGCAAGGCCGCGACCGAGAAGGCGCAGACGGCGCTCGATGCCATCGACGCGTTCGAGGCGAGCGGCAAGACCATGGCCGATGCGGCGCGACTCATGATGTCGTGCACCATGCCGCGCGCGAGCAAGGCGTTCCCCAAGGAGCAGGTCGAGCTGCTCAAGGCGGAGGCTGCCGATGCATTTATCAATATCGTGCTTGCCTGCGGTGGCCCGGCGCTCGATGCGCTGGTGGGCTTGGCCCGCTCTGTAGAGGCTGAGTACCGCGCGCTGAAGGCTGCCCAGTCTGCCCTCGACAACAACGACCTGCTGCGCATGGCCTACGAGGCCCTGCGCGATTACCCGGCCATCCGAGTGGCATACGAGAGCCGCTTTAAGATGGTCATGATCGACGAGTTCCAGGATACCGACCAGATGCAGGTCGATCTGATCTGCTACCTGACGGGTGCGGGGGAGCGCGCGCTGTGCACCGTGGGCGATGCACAGCAGTCGATCTATCGCTTCCGCGGCGCCGAGGTCGAGGTGTTCCGTCGCCAGGAGCGCAAGGTAGGTGCTTCGGGCGCGGCGGCAGCTGCCAGCACCCCGGGCGCCGTCCTCGCTTCGTCCGAGGTGTCGGCCTCGTCCGGGGCACCGGCCGGTGAACTCGTCAAGCTCGTGCGCAACTTCCGCAGCCATGACGAGGTGCTGCGTTACGTGGCGCGCGTCTTCGATGGCGATGACGGCGGCCTGATGCAGGGCTTTTTGGATCTTGAGGCGAGCGACGGCCGCAAGGACACGCTGGTGGCAGACGCCTCGCGTCGCCAGGCCCTCTTTGTTGCCGGCGGCAGTACGCAGGAGCGCACACAGGCCAAGGCCCGTGCGATCGCCGAGCGCTTCCGCGCGCTTGCCGATGCCGGCCAGCCCCAGGGCGGCATGGTGCTGCTGCTGGGCCGCATGACCAACGCCGACGTCTACGCCCAGGCCTTCCGCGACCAGGGGCTCGACTGCGTCATCGCGGGCGGCTCGGTCTTTGCCCAAGCAGCCGAGGTGCAGACGGTGCGCGCCCTGGTTTGTGCGCTCGCCAATCCGGCCGATACGGCGCAGGGCCTTATGCCGCTGCTCGCCTCGCCGATGTTTGCACTCGGCGCCCAGGAGTTCCTGGCGCTGGCGACCAAACTCGACGATCAGACGGGCGAGACGTCGCGCCGCAACATCGATGCGGGCATCATGAGCGATTCCGATGTGCCGGGTTTGCAAGACTTGCCGCTCGTGACGCGCGCCCGCGAGGTGCTGCGGTATGCGCTTCGTCGCGTTGGCCGCGATTCGTTCGCCGCCATCGCGCGCGACGTGGTCAACGCCTCCGGCTGGTTTGTACGTCTGGCACAGCGTGGTCCCGAGGGCAAGGCCATTGCCGCCAACGTGCTCAAGGCGCTCGATGCCGTGGCCGAGGCGGAGGCCGAGTTCGGCAACTCGCCGCGTTCCATCGCGCTGGCCTTCGACCGCTTCTTGGCGGGCAAGGAAGCCCCGGGTGCCCTCAACGAGGGGGGCGACGGCGCGGTGCGCATCATGACGGTGCATGCCTCCAAGGGTCTGGAATATCCGGTCGTGGCGGTCGCCGAGTGCTTTGGCGTGCGTAAGTCCTCGGGTGCGGCACAGATGGGTCGCGTCGAGGGCGGAGCACAGGTCGTGGCACTGCCGGCACGTTTCGACGGCGTTAAGCTCGCCGACGGTACCTTTGTGAAGGGCGACGACGTCAAAAAGCAGTTTGAGCATGCGTTTAAGGGCAAGGGCACGTCGCTGTGGCTGCCGCCGGAGCTCATGGAGGACGTCTGTGCGACGGGCTCTCCCGCCGAGGCATTTGCCCGCCTGCGCAACGACGACCTGCGGCTTTCGCTCGAGGAGCGGGCCCGCTTGCTCTACGTTGCCATGACGCGTGCGCGCGAGCTGGTGATCTTGGCGATGGATGCTGGCGTGAGCCGTGGCAAGGTGACGGCGCCGACCTTCGATGTCGAGACCGATCTGACCTACGACGTGCTGCGCCGTATTTTGCCGACCGACGCTCTGGACATGCCGCAGCTCGATGCCGACCGCCTGGTGTTCGACAACTCCCAGCCGGGCGACTACGAGCTCATTTCGCTTTCGGACTTTACCTTTGGCGAGCAGGCGTTTGAGGCCAACGCTTCGCTGGATGCCGAGGGCAGGCTTGTTCGTGGCGATGCCGATGCCGCCGATAATGCTGCGCGCTCAACCGTCCCCGGTCCTGCCGACCCCAAGCCCGATTCGTTTGAGCTTGTGTATTCCCAGGCAGTGGGCGTGCGCATGGGCATCTGTCCGTATCCGATGCGTGATTCGTATAGCTACTCGTCAATCGCCGCGGCGCTCCATGCCGAGACGGAAGATCGTGCCGCCGAGGCACACGTGCCCATGGACGAGGCCGGCGATGATGCGGAGTCGGATGGCTCGGAGATGACGGATGCAGACGTGGCTGCCGTTGAGCCCGCCGGCAACCCCATGGCGCTGGGCTCGGCGTTCCATGCCGCCTGCCAGTGGCTGATCGAGATGGGTGCCGATGCGCTGCCCGCTGAGCGTGCCGATGCGCTGGCGCGCCTGTGGTGCCTGACGCCGGAGCAGCGTGAGCGCTTCGACGTTGCCCTGGACCGCTGGCTCAAGTCGGCTGTTCGTGCCGACTTGCTCGCGTGGCCGTGCGTTCGCGCCGAGGTGCCGTTCTTTTCACTGGGCTGCGAGGACGAGGACATCGCTCGCTACGGTGCTTATGCCGAGGGCGCCATCGACGCTTTGGCGACGAACCCGGCGGATTCGTCATGTGCGCTGGTCATCGACTACAAGACGGGCGGCGCGCCGGACGAGACGCCGGAACAGCTGCAGGAGAAGCACGCCCTGCAGGCGCGCGTCTACGCCGACGTTCTGCGCAGGGCGGGCTTTGAGGCTGTGACCGTCAAGTTCGTTCGCGTGGAGCAGGCCGATCCGACTCTCTTCGTCAATCCCGCCGAGCCCCAAGTAGTCACCTACAATCTCTAGCCCTCAGATAGCTTGCGGTGGAATAGTTCCTGTATTGCGGCCCAGATGGCCCAAGCGGGAACTATTTCACCGCAACTCAAGAGGAGCCGTGTGGGTTTGGCTAGGTTCGGGTGCTGTCCGTGCCGTGGGGTAAAATCGTTCAGTCAGAACACGAACCCGCATCGGAGCTCATCACATGGCATTCGTCCATCTGCACAACCACACTGTCTTTTCCATGCTCGACGGCGCAACCCGTATCCAGGATATGGTCAACCGTGCCGTTGAGCTGGGCATGCCCGCCGTGGCCATTACCGACCACGGCTACATGTATGGCGTGCCCGACCTGGCGCTGGCCTGCGACGCCGTCAACCACAACACGCCCGAGTACAAAACCTGGAGCCACGACAAGGCCTTCCTGGAAAAGGACCGCCGCGACGAGCTGGTGGAGCCCGATCCCGAGGAAAACCCGCGCGAGCATGCCCAGTATGTGAAGGACATGGCCATGTGGGACGAGAAGGGCAACATCGACGAGCTCAAGCCGCCCCTGGTCATCAAGCCCATCTTTGGCTGCGAGGTCTACTTTACGCCGGACGAGACCCTTGCTCGCGACCACAAGCCCGAGCTCTACCACATGATCCTTCTGGCCAAGGACCAGGAGGGCTACGTCAACCTGATGCAGACGGTTTCCGAGGCCGCCGTGCAGGGCTTTTACTACAAGCCGCGCGTGACGCTCGACAACCTGCGCCGCCACGCCAAGGGCATGATCTGCACGAGCGCCTGCATCGCGGGCATCATCCCCAAGTACATCGACCGCGGTGACATGGAGGGCGCCATCAAGTGGGCCGAGACCTTCCGTGACACCTTCGAGCCCGGCGACTTCTACATCGAGATCCAGGAACACGGCATCACCACCGACAACGGCCTGACCGACGAGCAGATGGACCGCACGCTCATCGACATCGCCAAGCAGGTGGGCGTCAAGGTCATCGCCACCAACGACTTCCACTACCTGCGCCGCGAGGACGCGCCCGTGCAGGACGTCATCATGTGCATTGGCATGAACGCCAAGGTCGACGACCCTAACCGCATGCGCATGACCGGCTCGGAGTTTTACATGAAGACCGAGGAGGAGATGCGGGCGATGTTCCCGTATTGCCCCGAGGCCTGCGACAACACGCTCGAGATCGCCGACAAGTGCTACGTTGAGCTGGACTGGGACTCCATCATCCTGCCGCGCTTCCCGTTGCTCGATCCCGGCGAGACGCACGAGAGCCAGTTCCGCCGCGAGTGCGAGAAGGGCCTGCGCCAGCACTACGGTGACGACTGGGCCACGCGCGAGATCGGCGGCGTCAACATCAAAGAGCGCTTTGAGTACGAATACAAGGTCATCTGCGACAAGGGCTTTGCCGCCTACTTTTTGATCGTTGCCGAGTACGTGCAATGGGCCAAGGACAACGGCATCGGCGTCGGCCCCGGCCGTGGCTCGGCCGCCGGCGCTATCGTCGCCTACGCCATGAACATCACCGCGTTCGACCCGCTCGAGAACGGCCTGATGTTCGAGAGGTTCCTGTCCCCGCAGCGTACCGAGATGCCCGATATCGATATGGACTTCGACGATGAGCGGCGCCTCGAGGTCGTGGAGCACGTTCGCCAGCTCTACGGCCCCGAGAAGGTTACCCACGTCATCACCTACTCGACCATTAAGGCCAAGCAGGCCATCAACGACGCCGCGCGCGTCCTGGACTACCCGGTCTACATGGGCCAGCGCCTGTCCAAGATGGTCTCGAGCGACCCCAAGGTCAAGCTCAAGCAGGTGCTCGAAAAGCAACCCGGCAAAGAGGATCTGTTTAACCCCGACTTTGCCGAGGCCTATAAAAAGGACGACGACGCCCGCCGCATCATCGACACGGCGCTCTCGATCGAGGGCCTTACCCGTGGCGAGGGCGTGCACGCGTGCGCCGTTCTGATTTGCCGCGACCCCGTCAACGAGCACGTGCCCACCAAGCTCGATACCAAGGGCGGCGTCGAGATTACCCAGTACGAGGGCCATACCGTTGCCGACATGGGCCTGCTCAAGATGGACTTCCTGGGTCTGCGTA
This sequence comes from Collinsella sp. CLA-ER-H4, assembly GCF_040092395.1. Taxonomy (NCBI): domain Bacteria; kingdom Bacillati; phylum Actinomycetota; class Coriobacteriia; order Coriobacteriales; family Coriobacteriaceae; genus Collinsella; species Collinsella sp. CLA-ER-H4. The sequence goes on along the minus strand of NZ_JBBNLQ010000004.1, from coordinate 103,982 downwards.
CGCTGACGGTTATCTCCAAGGCCAAGGCCAACATCAAAAAGAACTTCGGCATCGACATCAAAGAGGAAGAGATTCCCTTTGACGACCCCGAGATCTTTAAGCTCATGGGCTCCGGCCACACCGCCGGCGTCTTCCAGGTCGAGTCCGCCGGCATGACGGCCACGATCAAGAACATGAAGCCCACCGAGTACAAGCACGTCGTGGCATTGATCGCTCTGTACCGCCCGGGACCGCTGGGCGCCGGCATGGTTTCGTCCTATATCAACCGTATGAACGGCAAGGAACCGGCTGTCTCCTACGACGACCGTCTGGACGACATCCTGGGCGAAACCTACGGCACCATGGTCTATCAGGAGCAGGTTATGCTCATCTCCGTCGAGATGTGCGGCTTCTCCAAGGGCGAATCGGACTCGCGTATCCGTAAGCCCGTGGCTAAGAAAAAGATCAAGCTGCTCACGTCGACGGTGCTCCACTGGGAGGATGGCTCGGACGAGACCACCTACGACCACTGGATGAACGGCGCTATCAAGAACAACTACACGCGCGAGGTCGCCCAGAAGATTTGGGACGATGTTCTTGAGTTCGCGTCCTACGCCTTTAACAAGTCGCACTCCGCCGGCTACGCCATCCTGGTTATGCAGACGGCGTGGCTCAAGGCGCACTATCCGCACGAGTACATGGCGGCCGTTCTGACGTCCTATACGGGCAAGACCGACAAGATCGTTCACTACGTCTCGGCGTGCCGTCACGACGGCATCCCCGTGCTGTCGCCAGATGTCAACGAGTCCGGTACTGAGTTCACGGCTACCAAGGAGGGCGTGCGCTTTGGTCTGGCCGGCATCCGCGGCGTGGGCACCGGCGTGGCGCAGGCGATTATCGCCGAGCGCGAGGCGGGCGGTCCGTTTAAGACGCTGCACGACTTTGTCGAGCGCGTGGACTCGAGCCAGGCCAACCGCCGTGTGATCGAATCGCTCATCAAGGCAGGCGCCTTCGACTCCACGGGGTATCCGCGTCGCCAGATGATGCACTTTGTGGATAAGAACAACCCTGAGAACATCATCGATGCCGCGGTGAAGCGCCAGAAGGATCGTGCGAGCGGCCAGACGTCGTTCTTCGACATGTTTGGTGATGTTGAGGGCTCGGGCTTTGAGGTGAGCGTGCCCGATCCGGATGGCCAGGAGTGGGACCGCCACCTTAAGTTGAGCCAGGAGAAGGAGGTTCTGGGCATCTATGTCTCGGACCACCCGCTGCGCCCGTTTGAGTATGCGCTGGCCAAGGCACGCGACTTCTCGTTCTCGCAGATCGACACTGGCTACGAAGTTCAGAATCCTACGGGCGGTACCATCAACCAGGAGATTCCCGAGGGCAAGGCGCTGTGGTGGGCCGGCATGGTCTCGAGCGTGTCCAAGCGCGTGACCAAAAACGGCGACCCCATGGGCATCGTGCAGCTCGAAGACATGGAAGGCGAGGCCACGGTCGTGGTGTTCCCCAAGACCTACAAGGAGGCCGAGGGGTATCTGTATGGCGAGGTCGATCCCGAGACCGGCGCGCAGCTGTCCGACGCGTTTGTGCGCATTAAGGGCAAGCTCGAGCGCTCGGACCGCGGCGACCAGATCATTGCGCAGGAGATTGTGCCGCTGGAGCTTAGCGAGGAGAAAAACAAGCCCAAGGTCTTTGAGGTCATGGTGCCCAACAGCCGATTTAGCCAGGGCAATATGGCGCGCCTGGCCACGGTGCTCACCACCAACCCGGGCGGCGACCGCGTGGAGATCTTTATTGAGCAAGTCGACGGGCGCGTGCTGCGTGCCGAGGTGCCGGCCAAGGTCAATGCACGCTCGATTCCGCTGCTGGCAGAGGCAAAGGCCATCGTCGGCAACCAAGGCCGCGTGACGGTTATCTAAGCTACCCCGGGTGAGATTGGAGGAAGTGATGGCGCAGGGGACGTTTGTGCAGGCGCTCCGGAAAGAGGCGGCGCTGAGTGGCACCTTTATGAAGGGGCGTTCGCTCATGCTCAACGGCGCCGTGCTGTCGATCGAGGACAGCGGCTCGCGCTTCTCCAAAAACGTGACGGTTGAGGGCTCGGTGCGCGGTTCGCGTGGCGACCTGTACAAGACGCGCGTGGCGCTCGACATGGACGAGCACGAGGTGATCGACTACGACTGCGATTGCCCCGCTGCCTATCGCTACCCCGGCATGTGCAAGCACGCTATTGCCACGGCTCTGGCGTATTTGGATGCCAGCGGCGCCGAGCCCGTCGAAGGTTTGCGCACGCCGGTCCGCACGTTTGCGGCGCAGCCGAAACAGCCCGCGCGCAACGCGCCCAAAGCGCCGGCCGTCAATCCCAACTTTCCCTTTCCGGCGCCCGTCCCCACGAGTCCCAGCCTCATGGCGGCGCTCTCCGATCTTTCGGACGCGCGCATGGATGAGCTGGCGAGCATGCGCCGCAAGCTCGCCGGCAGTGTGGATCCCGATGCCCCCAAGGCGGTGTTGGAGCCCTCGCTGGTGCCGTATTACAATCCACTGTTTGCCGAGCGCTTTAGCTGGGCGCTCGAGCTTCGCATTCGCTGTGGATCGGTCTCCTACGTGGTCAAGGACATCGACGGCATGGCCGATGCCTACGTGCGCGGCGGCACCTTCTCGTACGGCAAGAAGCTCACGTTTGTCCATACGCCCGAAGCCTTCGAAGACGTGTCGACAAAGCTGCTCAACCTTGTCGTGACGACAGTTGCCTATCTCGATGACATCACAAGCTCGCGTTCGGCGTCGTACGACTTTGCCCGCAGCGGTTTTGTCGCCGAGCGTCAGTTGCCGCTGTCCGAGCATAGCATCGTATATGTGCTGGACCTGTTGCGCGGCCAGACCATCTCTTTTGAGCCCGCCTGGTCGCGGGGGACGACGACGCATCGCACCTATGACGTGGCGGTTGAGATGCCTCCGGAAGGGGAGGACGAGGCGCTGTCTGAGCGCCCACCGCTCCTTGCCGCCAAAATCGCGCCGGCGGCTGGTGGCAGCTACGATCTACGCCTGCCGGCCGATGCATACTGCTTTGCTTCGGGCGACGTTGCCTATCTGGTCGACACCCGCCGTGCGCGCCGCGCCGATGTAGCGTTTGCCCAGCATGCGGCGCCGTTCCTATCGCGCTTACTGCCCTGTCGCACGCCGATCCATATCGCTGTCGACCAGGTGGAGGAGTTCTGTCGTATGGCGCTGCCCATTTTGCGCGACTACACCGACCTTACCGCGCCCGCCGCGCTCGATACCGTGGCGCCCGAGCCGAGCTTTACTATAGCTATCGGCGTCGACGATGGGCTCGTGACCTGCAAAATTACGGTTACCTACGGCGACTGGTCGGCAGATCTCTTTAGCCTGGGCGCTCCGGGCAGCCCCTTCGAAGAGCAGCGCCCGGGCGTGCCGCCGCGCGATGAGGTGGCAGAGTTTCGCATTATGGACACGGCGGCCCTGTATTTCGACTTTTACGAGGGCGGCCTGGCGTTTGAGGAACGCGATGACGAGAGCCTGTTCCGCTTGCTGACCGAGGGCCTGTCTGCCCTGTCTGAGCTGGGCGAGGTCATGCTCAGCGACCGCCTGCGCCAGGTCTCGGTCCGCCCTGCGCCCAAGCTTTCGGTGCGTGCAACCGTCAAGAGTAACCTGCTCGACGTCGAACTGGGCGCGAGCGGCCTTTCGGCGGCAGACCTTGCCATCTATCTGGACTCCTACAAGCGTCACCAGACGTTTGCGCGTCTCACGTCGGGCGACATCGTACGCCTGGACGAGGGGGCGCGCGCTGCGTTTGGCCTTGCCGAGGATCTGGGGGTCGATGCTGTCGACTTGCTCGACGGCGTGTCGCTCCCCGCGTCGAGTACCCTGTTCGTCGACAGCATGCTTGCGCGCACGCCTGCGCTCGAAGCCGATCGCGACGCTGCATTCCGTCGCACCGTCGAGCGCTTGGATACGCTCGGCAAGATGGACTTTACGGTGCCGGTCTCGCTCAAGGCAACGATGCGCGGCTATCAGGTCGACGGCTACCAGTGGCTCGGCTCGCTCGAGCACCTGGGCCTCGGCGGCATCTTGGCCGACGATATGGGCTTGGGCAAAACGCTGCAGATGATCGCACATATCCTGGCGCGCGTGGAAGCGGGGGACGCTAAGCCCACGCTTGTGGTGTGCCCTGCGTCGCTTGTGTACAACTGGACCGCCGAGCTGGAGCGCTTTGCCCCGTCGCTCGATGTGTGCGCCATTGTGGGTGCCAAGGCCCAGCGTCGCGTGCAGATCGCCGGCGTGGCCGAGCATAACGTGGTTGTAACGTCGTATGACCTTATGCGCCGCGATATCGATGAGTACGCCGAGCAGGATTTTGCCCGCGTGGTGCTCGACGAGGCCCAGTACATTAAAAACCCGCTCACCCAGGTGGCGCGTGCCGCCAAGCGCCTGCCGGCCGGCGTGCGCTTTGCCCTGACGGGCACGCCCATCGAGAACCGCCTGTCCGAGCTCTGGAGCATCTTCGACTTTTTGATGCCGGGCCTGCTTGGCACGCGCGAGTCGTTTGCCAAGCGCTTCGAAAGCCCGGTCGAGCACGCCGAGGGTGACAGCGCCGCTCGTCTGCAGGCGCTCGTGTCGCCGTTTGTGCTGCGCCGTGTCAAGGAAGACGTGGTTGCCGACCTGCCCGAAAAGATCGAGGACACCGTCATGGCGCAGCTCACCGGCGAGCAGCGCAAGCTCTACCTGGCCAACCAAGACCGCATCGCCCAGCAGGTGCAGCACCGCGAGGCATCCGAGTTTAAGAAAGACAAGCTCAAGGTGCTCGCCGAGCTCACCAAGCTGCGCCAGATCTGCTGCGACCCGCGTCTGCACTACGAGGATTACAAGGCGGGGAGCGCCAAACTCGATACGTGCATGGAGCTCGTGCACGGCGCACTCGACGGCGGGCATCGCATCCTGTTGTTCAGCCAGTTTACGGGTATGCTCGATATCATCGGCAAGCGCTTGGCCAAGGAGGACATCGGCTTTCTTAAGCTGACGGGCGCTTCGTCTAAGGAGAGCCGCGCCAAGATGGTCGCGCAGTTCCAAGCGGGCGAGGTTCCGGTCTTTTTGATCTCGCTCAAGGCGGGCGGCGTGGGCCTTAACCTGACGGCGGCCGACGTGGTCATCCACTACGACCCGTGGTGGAACGTGGCGGCGCAGGACCAGGCGACCGACCGTGCCCACCGCATTGGCCAGCAGCACACCGTGACCGTGTACAAACTCATCGCCAAGGACACGATCGAGGAACGCATTATGCGGATGCAGGAGTCCAAGCGCGACCTGGTCAACAGCGTGCTCGGCGGCGACGGCATCTCGTCGGCACTGTTCACGCGCGAGGATGTTCTGGCACTGCTCGGCGGTGACGGTCGCTAGCCGCGCGCGGGGTGGGACTGCTGGAGCGGGCAGGACGGTCGACGCATTTTGGCCCGACCGCTTGCCTGATCCGTTATGTGTTCATTTGCAATGCCGTGGATGGTTTGTCTGCCTTTGGGCATAAGAACCATCAAGAACATTGGCACATCAGCAAAGGAGAACATCATGGCGAAATTCTTTAAGGACCCCGACGGCAAGCTTATCGCCGCCCTTGGCGACGACGTTGCGACCCCTGCCGGTTGCACGGAACTGACTGCAAACACTGAGGACGCGGCGCACGAGAAGCACGTGCCTGTTGTCGAGACCGAGCGCGACGGTCACGTGATTCGCGCACGCGTTGGCTCGGTCGAGCACCCCAGCCTGCCCGAGCACTACATTGAGTGGATCGCCCTTGAGGCCGAGGGCCGCTTAGAGGTTCATTACCTTGAGCCCGGCATGAAACCCGCGACGTTTTTCGCGGGCGGCTCCAAGACCGGTACCGTCTATGCCTACTGCAACCTGCACGGGCTGTGGTCCGCGACATTCTAGGAGCGCGCCCCCGCTCGGGGTATCATAGCTAGCATATGCACATGCAAGCGCCGGCTGCATTATGCGGCCGGCGCTTTTACTACGATTTCGATGGTTTACGACGGAAAGGGCTGGGCCATGAAGCTCGCGCTTGCACAGATCGATATGCGCCTGGGTGATATTGAGGGCATTTGCGGCCGCATCGAGGACCAGGCTCGTCTGGCCCACGAGCGCGGGGCGCGCGTGCTGTGCGTTCCGGCTCCGCTCTTTATGGGCGCCATGCCCGGTGGCCTGGTGGGCGCTGCCGACTTTGAGCACGACATGCTTGCCGGCTTGACTGGTGTCGCTGAGCGTATCCAGGAGCTTGACATGATCTGCATCGTGCCCGCGGCGGTTTCGTTTGAGGGCCAGCCGCTGCTCGACTACATGATGCTCAAGGACGGTCATGTGGTGCCGGCGCGTTCGAGCATTGCCCTGCAGCGTGGCGAGAACAACGACACACGTTGGGCGCCGCCGGTGTTCGACGTGGACGGCGTGCGCATCGCCGTGATTTTTGACTTGGACCGCGAACTCGAGATACTGCCGACCGGCGTTGACCTCATTGCGTATTTCCAATTCAACGCGTTTGACATGACCGACCGCGAGACTGCCGCCATTGCCGCCGTTCGCAGCGGTGCCTACCGCAAGATCGCATCCAAGCGCAGCGTGTGGTTTGCCTGCATGGCGCCGGTCGGTGCCTATGACGAGTCGGTGTATACCGGCGGATCGTTTGTGCTCGACGACTGCGGGCGCGTGGTGGCCCAGGCGCCGTGTTTTGAGGAGAGCCTGCTGATTCAGGAGATTCAACGCGGCGTGATGCTCGATGCCCTGGAAGATCACGAACTACCCGAGTTCCGTTCCGAGGAGTGGCTGTGGCAGGCGCTGGTGCTCGCCGTGCGCGACAACGCCCGAGCCCACGGTGCGTCGCGTGCTGTGGTGGCACTCGAGGGTGACTTGCCGTCGTCTTTGCTGGCGGCGCTGGCCGTCGACGCTCTGGGCCCGCGCAATGTGATTGGCCTGGTGCTGGGGCGCAACCGTATCTTTACGCCGGCGCAGGAAGAGGCCGAGGCTGCCCGCTGTGCCGCCGTCCGCGCCATTGCCGAGCGTTTGCACATTCGCACCGTCGAGCGCGATGCACCGGATGCGGCGCGTGTGCTCGATCGCGACGTGTCGGCAGGCGATGCCGAGCGTCTGCGCTCGCGCACGCTAGGCCTCATGCTGGAGGACACGGCGCTCGAGTTGGGTGCGATGGCGCTGAGCCCGCTGTCCAAAACCGAGTACGCGCTGGCGGCGCCGGCGCTGTGCGGCGGCTACCAGGGCGACTTTGCGCCCTTTGGCGATGTGTACCTGTCGACGCTTGAGTTTGTGGCGCGTGTGCGCAACCGCACGTCTGCTGTGGTGCCCCAAGAGCTCGTGACGCTCAACGCGGTGGAAGATTGTATGGAGCGCGTGCTGGCGCAGGCGCTCTCGACGCTCGACGGTCCGGTCGATATGCTCGACCGCGCGGCACAGCTGCTCGGTGGGCTTGAGCCGGGTGAGGTCGATGGCGCGCTCGAGGCACACGTGGACCGCAATCAATCTTTCGACGACATCCCGATGGCCGCTGGCAAGCCTGAGGCCTGCTCGCTGCTGCTGATGCTCGTGCGCCAGGGAGAGGCTTCCCGTCGCATGCTGCCGACGGCGCCGATCGTCTCGTCCCGTTCGTTTGCCGAGCGCTCCTGGCCTTACATGCTCGCGTGGTCCGACCTGGGGCTTAACGGCAAGGAGCGCATGTCGGTCGATTCGCTGGCGCGCGCCGAGGTGCGTCGTTTTGCCGACGAGGATACGAGCGAGCGCGTGCGAAACGAGATGATGGGCGTGCTGGGCGAGCTACTGGGTATTTCGCCCGAGCAGATGGAGGAGCTGCGCTCTGAGGACGGTCAGCGTCGTTTGCACGAGGGAATGAAAAAGTTCGAGGGCGAGGTTCAGGACGCCATCGATAAGATGATGGGCGGTCAGGGCGGCTCGCAGGGTGGGCCCCAGGGCGGACCGATGCCGCACCCGCCGGTTGATCCGAGGCAGTTCCCATTCTTCTCGCAGAATTAAGCTGGAGACGGGATTTGCTCCCAACGCCGACACTTCAACTAAGTATCTTGGCCCCGTTGTGTTATTCTAGAACAGACGTTCGTGAATAGTGCGCGGGGCCTTGTCTTGCGCTGTGCTTGTGGCGAGGGGAGGTCTGCTTGGTTATCTTGGGCATTGACCCCGGTTTGGCTCATACGGGTTGGGGGATTATCGAGGAGCGGCGTGGCGAGGTTCGTTGCCGTGCCTACGGCTGCATCGAGACCAGTGCCGGAAGTCCGCTCGCGGTGCGCCTGTCGCATATCGCCCATGACCTTAAGGATGTCGTTGAGCGTTATCGACCCGACACGGCTGCTGTCGAGAGCATCTACTTTGGCGCCAACGTTCGTTCCGCCATCCCCACGGCGCATGCCCGCGGTGCTGCACTCGTCGCGCTTTCGGAATGCGCGCTCGAGATTGGCGAGTACACGCCCATGCAGATCAAACAGGCTGTGGTGGGCACCGGCGCCGCGGACAAGCGGCAGGTCGCCTACATGGTACGCACGCTCACACAGCTCGATCACGACCCGCATCCCGACCATGCCGCCGATGCCCTTGCCTGCGCCATCTGCCACGTAAACCTCAGCCGCACCCGCGCCCTCACCGGTGGCGAGTTCTATCAACAGAGAGGAACCGGATACTGATGATTTCCCAGCTCCACGGAACGCTTGTCGAGGTCACGATGAGCTCTGCTGTCGTCGATGTGTCGGGCGTTGGCTTTGAGCTCGGCATTTCGGGCAGCACTGCGGCCACGTTGCCGACGCCCGGCGGCGAGGTCCGCCTCTACACGCGTATGCAGGTGCGCGAGGACGCCATGACACTTTTCGGTTTTTCCTCAAAGGATGAGCGCACGATGTTCGATCGGCTCGTGTCCGTCTCGGGCGTTGGCCCGCGCTTGGCGCTCGCCGTTCTTTCCACCTATACCGTGGGGCAGCTGTATTCGCTGGTGATGGCCGAGGACGACAAGGGCATGGCCAAGGTGCCCGGTGTGGGCAAAAAGACAGCTCAACGCCTGATCCTGGAACTCAAGAGCACCTTTGCCAAGGATAAGGGCTTTGTGCCGGTCGACGTGATTCCCGGCCAGGTTGCGATGCCGGTTCCCGCCGCCGCTCCTTCGGCGATCGATGACGCCCGTGCGGCGCTCCTTTCCATGGGCTTTAGCCCGCAGGAGACCGATGTTGCCCTGAGCGGGTATGATGGGCAGAATATGCGTGTCGAGGATCTGCTCGGCGCGGCGCTTAAGCGACTCGGAATGGATGCGTGATGTGGGAAGCCGATGACTCTCAGGACCTGTGGGCGACGCCCGGCAACTCGCCGGCGGCATCCATGGCGCACGGCGAGCGCATGGTGGGCTCGGAGCTGACGGCCGAGGACCTCGATGTCGACCGCACTTTGCGCCCCCAGCGCCTGGACGATTATTGCGGCCAGGAGCACATCAAGCAGAGTCTGCGCGTGTTGATCGAAGCGGCGCAGAGCCGTGGCGAGACGCTCGACCACGTGATTTTCTCGGGTCCTCCGGGCCTGGGCAAGACCACGCTGGCCACCGTTATCGCCAACGAGCTGGGCGCTCAGATCAAGACCACGAGTGGCCCTGCCATCGCGCGCACGGGCGACCTGGCGGCCATCCTTACTAACTTGCAGCCGGGTGATGTGCTGTTTATCGACGAGATCCACCGCCTCAACCGTTCGGTCGAGGAGGTCCTGTACCCCGCGATGGAGGACTTTGCGCTCGATATCGTGATTGGCAAGGGTCCGGCGGCGCGTTCGATTCGCCTGGATATTCCCAAGTTTACGCTGGTAGCGGCAACGACCCGCTCAGGCATGTTGACCGGCCCGTTGCGCGACCGCTTTGGCATTTCATATCGCCTGGATTACTACACGGTCGAGGAGCTCGCGCAGATTGTAACGCGCTCGGCGACTATCCTGGGCGTGACGATCGACCATCCCAGTGCACTCGAGATCGGCTCGCGTTCGCGCGGCACGCCACGTCTTGCAAACCGCCTGCTCAAGCGCGTGCGCGATTACGCGCAGGTGCGCGGCAACGGCCCCATCGAGCTCGATATCTGTCGCCAGGCGCTTGAGTTCTTCGAGATCGACGAGCTCGGTCTGGACTGGATGGATATTCGCATTTTGGAGACGCTCGCCAAGACGTTCTCCGGTCGTGCCGTGGGACTTACGACCCTTGCCAGCGCGGTGGGCGAGGACCCGGGCACGCTCGAGGATGTCTATGAGCCCTATTTGCTGCAGTGCGGGTTGATGATTCGTACGCCGCAGGGCCGTCAGGCAACCCTTCGCACCTTTGAGCACCTGGGGATTGAACCTACCGTTTAGGGCGCTTTGTTTTGGCGGGCTGTTGGGCTATCGCTGGGCATCGGGTAAACATATCGCCGTTCATCGGTTATGGGCGTTTTTACTATTGCGCGCCCGTGCTATGCTGAATTGGTCTTTTTCTCATTCGGTAACGAAAGGACCGCCCATGCCTACTGACATCGAAATCGCACGTTCTGTCACGCCACTGCCTATTACCGAGGTGGCCAAGAACGCCGGCGTCGACGTTAAGCACCTTATTCCGTACGGCTTCGACAAGGCTAAGGTCGACTATTCACTGCTCAACGAGCCGACTGATCACCAGGCCAAGCTCGTCCTCGTGACCGCTATCAACCCAACGCCTGCGGGCGAGGGCAAGACCACCACGACCATCGGTCTGGCCGACGGCCTGCGTCGTCGCGGCGTCAAGAGTGCCGTGGCCCTGCGCGAGCCTTCGCTCGGCCCCGTCTTTGGCGTTAAGGGCGGCGCTGCCGGCGGCGGCTGGGCTCAGGTCATCCCCATGGAGGATATCAACCTGCACTTTACCGGTGACTTCCATGCCATCGGTGCTGCCAACAACCTGCTGGCCGCCATGCTCGACAACCATATTCAGCAGGGCAACCAGCTCGGTATCGATGTTAAGCGCATTACTTGGAAGCGCGTCGTCGATATGAACGACCGTCAGTTGCGCCACGTTATCGACGGCATTGGCGGTAAGGCCCAGGGCGTGCCGCGCGAGGACGGCTTCGATATCACCGTCGCCTCCGAGGTCATGGCAATCCTGTGCCTGTCTACGAGCATCAGCGACCTCAAGGAACGCTTGGGTGAGATCGTCGTCGGCTATAGCTTTGCCGGCGAGCCCGTCCGTGCCCGCGACCTCAAGGCCCAGGGTGCCATGACCGCGTTGCTTAAGGACGCGCTCAAGCCCAACCTGGTGCAAACGCTCGAGGGCACGCCCGCGTTTGTCCACGGCGGTCCCTTCGCCAACATTGCCCACGGCTGCAACTCTATCATGGCCACGCGTATGGCGATGCGCTTTGGCGATGTCGCCATTACCGAGGCCGGCTTCGGTGCCGATCTGGGTGCCGAGAAGTTCCTCGACATCAAGTGCCGCATGACGGGCGTTCGCCCCAGCGCCGTCGTGGTCGTCGCGACCGCTCGTGCGTTGAAGTACAACGGTGGCGTCGCCAAGGCCGATCTCAACGAGGAGAACCTCGAGGCACTCAAGGCTGGCATGCCCAACCTGTTGCGTCATGTCGACAACATCCAGAACGTTTATGGCCTGCCCTGCGTGGTCGCCATCAACCGTTTCCCGACGGACACCGAGGCCGAGCTTGCTCTCATCGAGTCCGAGTGCCAGAAGCTCGGCGTCAACGTTAAGCTTTCCGAGGTCTGGGCCAAGGGCGGCGAGGGCGCGCTCGAGCTGGCCGATGAGGTTATGCGTCTGATTGAGCAGCCGAGCGAGCTCAAGTTTGCCTATGAGGACGGTGCCGATGTGGCCGACGCCCTCGAGGCCGTTGCCACCAAGGTCTACCACGCCGACGGCGTTGACTTTACGCCGGCCGCCAAGCGCCAGCTCGCCGAGCTGCGCGAGAACGGCTTTGGCAACCTGCCGGTGTGCGTGGCCAAGACGCAGTACAGCTTTAGCGACAACGCCAAGGCCCTGGGCGCTCCCGAGAACTTCCGCATCACGGTGCGTGAGCTCAAGGTTTCCGCCGGCGCCCACTTTGTGGTCGCACTGACTGGCAGTGTTCTGACCATGCCGGGCCTGCCCAAGGTGCCCGCGGCCGAAAACATCGACGTCGACAACGACGGCAACATCACCGGCCTGTTCTAAGTCTGCTGTCCATAGCTGCTTGTCCGCCCCGCCGTGCCCACAAGGCCCGGCGGGGCTTTTTGATCCTTAGGCCCGCGCATGTCTTGTAGATACCGACGGACTCTGCCCATCATAGGCTTTTGCGCGGGTAGAATGCATGGATAACTTGAGGCTCACGCGCGACGGAAAGGAATCGTTGCATGGATCAGGACAAGACAACCGTGATGGGCGGCTACGGTTCCGCGCAGGCTGGCGATAGCGTCGATGCGACCCGCGTTGTTCCCAACCCCGGTTATGCCGACCCCGCCGCGACGCAACCTTCTGCCGAGCCCACCCGGGTTATGGGCTATGGCGACACGGCGCAGGATTCTTACGCTGCATCTTCGCAAGGCCCCTATGGCAACGCAGCTCCGGATCCGTTTGATTACACGCCGCAGGATTCTTATGCTGCTTCGACGCCGAATCCCTATGATGACCTGTCGCAAAATCCCATTCCGCAGCCTCAGCAGACGACGTATATGCCTCGCACGGCGCAGCCTCGCTACGAGTCGCGCGAGCCGTATCGCGAGTACCCCAAGTCGATTCCGCAATATGGCGAGGACGAGGAGAGGAAGCCGTCGCGTTCGTCGAGCGTGATCAAGAAGATCCTCATCGTACTGGCGATCTTCTTTGCTCTGTCGATTGTGTTTGCCATCGTGTCGGGCATGCTCAACAAGCGGGGGAGTTCAACGGCCGATGCCACTGCCGAGCAAACCGAGTCCGCCTCGTCTAGCACCGTCGATCTGAGCGATATCCCGGGGCAGTACTGGTCCAACGCCAAGAAGATCCTCAAGTCGCGCGGCGCCGATCTTTCGAATGCCGTGGTCCTGACTGATGATGGCTCAACGCCCGTCGTCGATGCCAACTGGGTCGTTACTTCTGCCTACTATAACGACAACGGTAACCTCGAAATTCAGCTCACGCACAAGAACAGCTCGGGCAACTCGTCCGACGGACAAAGCGGTACCGACAGCTCGAGCTCCAATACGCTGGAGGACTTGAGCAACAAGGCACAGGAGTTGGGAGACAAGGCGCAAGAGCTGGGCGACACGGCCCAGAACCTGGGCGATACCGCGCAGAACTTGGGCGGCATGGCGACGGATGCCTGGAACGCCCTGCAAAACGGCATCTCGGGCGCGCAGGGAAACTAGCTGTTAAACAGGCTACAGCTGCTCTGCTGGACGGTCGGGCGAGCTAAAGCCCGAGTCAAACGTAACGACGCATGAGGCATCGGGTCGGCGCTCGTGCACGATGCGCGTGACGAGCTCCAGCAGCTCCTCGTCGGATATGTCAAAGCCGTCGGGACGCACAAGGTCAAATGACACAAAGCCATCGTGTTCGTGAAGGTCGTGGATGGAAAGCGCGGGGTCGATCTGCGCTACGCCGCGCTTGACCCAGCCGCGCAGGTCGTCGCCGGTGGTGGCGATGGGGTCGCAGTGCAGCGTGATATCGATGCCCATTTGGCGCTTGATGTCGTGCTCGATGGTGTCCAAAATCTCGTGGTGCTCAAATGCGTCGCCCTCGCCGGGCATCTCCACGTGGGCGCTGGCAAACTGACGACCGGGGCCGTAGTCGTGCACCATGAGGTCGTGTGTGCCCAAGACCTGCGGATAGGACATGATCTTGTCGCGGATTGCCTGGACGAGCTTGGGGTCGGGCGCTTGCCCCAGCAGCGGGCTGATGGCGTCGCGCACCAGGCCCATGCCGCTGATGCAGATGAAGACACCAACGCCCAGGCCCGCCCAGCCATCGAGGTCAAAGCCGGTCGTCTGCGAAATAAGCGCCGCCACCAAGACCGAGCCCGAGGTGATGACGTCGTTTTTGGAGTCCTGCGCTGTGGCGATGAGCGTCTCGGAATCGATGCGGTTACCCAGTGCGCGGTTGAACGCGGCCATCCAGAATTTGACGAGCATGGACAAGACGAGGGCGGCTATGGAGAGCGCCGAATATGCGGTGAGCGAGGGCTTGATGATCTTGGTGACCGACTCGAGGATCAGGTTGATGCCGACGGCGCAAACCAGGACGGCGACAAACAGACCGGCCAGGTACTCGTAGCGGCCGTGGCCATAGGGGTGGCCTTCGTCTGCCGGGCGGCTGGCAAGGCGAAACCCGAGCAGGCTTACGATGTTGCTCGAGGCATCGGAGAGGTTGTTGAAAGCGTCGGCGATGAGGGAGACGGAACCGGCGAGCAGGCCCGCGATGCCCTTGGCTAGGCACAGGGTGATGTTGAGGCCAATGCAGATGAGGCTTGCGGCAAAGCCCGCGTTGGTGCGGCAAGATGCATCGACCGGCTCGCCCTCGCTGCCGGGAACAAGCGTATGTACCAGCCGATTTACAAATAGCATAGCGGTCGTCCTCACAATCATGTTTAAGGGGATAGTGTAGCTCGCGCGGGGGCGCCGTGCACCGATGCTCAGAAAATGCAGCAATAGTCTGCCGGTGCTAACGAGCGAGCCTTCTCGTCTGCCTGGGTGGTCCATTTTGGGCCACATGGGTATGGGCATGTGCCTGTTTGCTCGACATACTTAATGTCGACAGCCCCTGTGCAAAGGAGGACGTTTCCATGGACGAGATGTTTGCCATTAAATGTCAAAACTGCGGCGGCCCTATGTACTCGCACCAGGCTAAGCGCAGCTTTGAGTGCGCCTATTGCGGTGCGGTCATTCCGTGGCAGTCGGACGCCGGAGAGCCCAAGAGCGCTTTGGGTATTCGCCATACGCCGTTGACGGTGGTGGATGGACTGCTCAAACTCACGCATGTGTCGCAACTCGAGCGCCCGCAGGACCCGGACTGGTATTTCTTCAATGCGCACTGGCGCAATCAGTCGGTCCTGGAACATCTGCTGTGGGAGGATCGCGGCACGGCGCAGGAGTTCCAAGAGGCCACGCATGTGAGCATTCCTTGCCCCTTCTGCGGAGCGTCCTTTGAGGGCGAGTCAACGCAGCGTGTGTTTGAGTGCCCGTCGTGCGGCAACAAGATTGGCGTGGCCGACCTGCTCAAGCCCGGTAAGTTTAGCAAGCGACTGACCATGGGCGTTGGCGCGGAGTATGTACCTGAGCAGGGCATTCCCTGCGAGATCACTCCGCAGCAGGCGCGTGCCAACGCACTGCAGCTGGTGCGCCAGTATGCGGAAGCCTTTGCCGGGCACGACGTGGAAGATGCGATCCAAAACGACATGATGCTCTTCTATTTCCCCATGGCGCTGGCGGACCTGCGCATGATGGCGTCCTTCCCGGGCAAGGGCCTGAGCAAGGAGACCTTGGTGTACTACGAGGTGCTCGACTGGGCATATCCCAGGGCAAACTACCTGGACGTTCGCCTCATGGGCATTTTGGAGCCGTGGGACTTTGCCAAGGTTGGGCCGTTTGACCCGGCCATGCAGGAAGGTGACTTTCGCGTTGTCTCCGTCGATGCGTCTACCAAGGACCAGGTGGTTATTGATAAGTTGGCGCTCGACGTTGCGGGCAACGACGCCGAGGCTGTACTGGGGCTCAATAAAAAGAGCATCCGCACGTGGGCATGCAAGGCCCGCAAGCACAAGGACGGCCTAGTTATGGTGCCGGTGTACTTTGTCGACCGTCCGGCAACGGACAGCCGCGACGGCGATCAGGTGCGCATCGCCGTAAACGGCCAGACGGGTCGTGCGGCCGCGGTGGTGTTTAGCGACAAGCGCGAGACGCATATTGTGGCGCCGCTCAGCTCGAGCCTGCATCTGTCCGGTGAGAGCACCGTGCACGCCACGCCCATCGAGGTCAAATACGTTAAACCGCCGTTCCTGTACCAGATCGTGCGCCGTGGAGGCGGCGAGCAACCGCGCCAGGTTGCAGCCGCCGTCGAGGGTTCCTACCGAGAGGAGAAGCCCAAACGCCGCGGTCTGCTGGGTGCGCTATTTGGGAAGTAGGGGGGAGTAGCACCGGTTGTTGCCGTAAGGTGATGGCCGGGGGTGCGGGGCAACTCTCAGGAGTGCGGGCTGCCGTCTGATTGTTTGAGGGTGCCAGATGTAAATAAACAGTGGAGCGGCTGCAAAAGAGCCGCCCCACCGGGTAAAATCAGGTTGTGCCGCGGAACCCGCTCCTCAGCTAGTCACACTTCGGAAGCGCGGGCAACGCAGGTATTATCGTCTAAAGGGCCGACTGCAACCGGCCCTTTTCTGTGGCAGCCAATGGACCCACATCAGACGAAGGCCGCGTCTTTGCCTGTCAGGTCACGCTCGCCAGCCACGGCTAGAATGTCGTTGCCGGCGTCCATGACCGATATTGTTTCGTAGCGTGCGTCGCAACCGCGAGTGCGCCTGCGACGGCTGCGGTGGTTTCGGTCGCAACGTGCTGCTATCCTTGCACTTCGCCATTAGTCGCTTCGTTGATGGCGCGGTACTCGGCGCTTAGTTCGCGCGCCAGCTCTTCCTTGCTTGGAAGATACGGCAGGTATTTGGCGGCAAACACTTGGTCGTTGTCTTCGGGCAGCGTGTACTCGACGATCGAATCGCTTTTGTCCGCGCAGAGCACGATGCCTATGGGCGGATTGTCGCCTTCGTTCATGAGCTCACGCGTGTAGTAGTTCACATACATTTGCATCTGGCCCAGGTCCTGATGCGTAAGGTCATCGGTCTTAAGGTCGATGAGCACGAAGCAGCGCATCAGATAGTTGTAAAAAACAAGGTCAATATAGAAATGGCGCCCATCAAAGGTGATGCGCTTTTGGCGCGCCTCGAAAGCGAAACCACGGCCAAGCTCCAGCAGGAACTTCTGAAGATGCGTGATGAGCGCCTGCTCTAGATCGCTCTCGCGAAACGCAGTATCGTCCGAGAAACCTAAAAACTCCAGTACATATGGGTCGCGGATGATATCCTCGGGGCGACGAGCCGGGGCGCTCTTTTGGATTTCCTGGGTGACGGCCTCTTTGTCTTTGCTGGCAAGTAGGCGCTCGCGGAACATGGTGTTGATCTGGCGCTCGAGCTGACGCGTGCTCCAACGAGAATCGGCGCATTCGTTCATGTACCAGGCGCGAGCATCAGGGTCGGGAATGCGCATCAACCTGCGGTAATGAGTCCAGCTCAATTCGCTACGCAGTGCGTCGCGAATTGGAAACGCAAGAAAGAACTGACGCATATTGCGAAGGTTTGCGATGCCAAAGCCTCTTCCGAAATCCGCGGTAAGCCTTCTGGAGAGGCCTGCAATCAATGCCTCCCCATATGCTGCGCGCTCCTCTCCGCCCTGCTCATCAACAATGCTCTTGCCAATCTCCCAATACGCCTCAACCATCGCAAAGTTAACGGCGGTATAGGCCTTGTCGCGAGCGGCGTTGAGAATTGAGGAGACCTGCTTGTAAAAACCTTCGGGCACGATTGCCGATTCTCCACGGTTTACCAGTTCGCCCATCACTGTCGCCCCACTTTCCTCTTGTGGAATGCATCTTTATCGCATTTAGTTTAAAGCCTCGCGCGGACACGAATTGCTTTGCTGTCTGGCACCTTCGCATGGGAGCCTTGCGGTGACTAAAATGTGGCCATAGAGGCAGTTTTAGCGAACCCCGCGGGAGTGACACGCATGGATAACAACACTTTGCTGTTCCAGGACAAAGGTTCGGGTAGGTTTAAAGACGTTAAGATCTACCCCAACCGTATTGAGGTGCTCAAGAAGGGCACTTTTGGTGGCAAGCACACCGAGATTGTTTATCTTAAGGACATTACGGGCGTCAATAGAATCAAAGGCCGCGATGATTTTCTGCGCAATCGTCTGTTGACCGCTTGCGTCTTTAGCCTGAGTGGCCGTGCGAAGGCCCAGGAATTTGTGAACGCGCTGAACATGGTGATGTAGCCGATAGCGGCGTTCGGGCCAAGGTAAAAATCGGGGGCACAGAACGGTGTTCTGCGCCCCCGATTGAGTCGATGTGTCTAAAAGGCCGGCTTGCCTATTCGCTGGCGCCTTCGCTGTCTTCGCGGTCACTGGCAAGCATTGCTGCACCGGCGACCGTTGTCGCCATGGCGGCAGCGGCGAGCCCGGCGGCAATGCCGGAGCCGTCGCCCGTGTCGGCGAGTTTTCCGCCCGAGCCCTTGCCCTTGTTGCCCTTACCATTCTTATCAGCGCTGCCTGCGTTGGAGCCCGTGCCGCTGCCGGTGCCGGCGCCGCCTGCACCGGCAGCGGCCGCTACGGTAAAGCTTGCGGCTCCGTCGCTGGCGAGCGTGTAGTTCTGCGCCGCGTCGCCCAAGAGACCGTTCACGCGCACCCAGTACGTTCCTGCGGCAAATGTTTCGCCCTCGGCCATTGCTGTGCCCGGAGCGCCGTTCGCGCCGTGCATAAACTCGAGCTGGGCCGTGCAGGCATCGGTTTCGAGCTTGCCCTCGAGTGATGCCGCAATCTTGGCGCGCACGTCTTCGCCGGCCTTAAGGCCTTCGAGTCCCTCAAAATGGGGCGTCAGCGCGCGTGGATCGATATCGATGGGCACAGAGCCCTGCAGCCCCGTAACGGTCTCGTTGCCCAGGGCGTCGACATCAACGTATTCGATGACAAATGCACGCCCCGAAGCCGCTACGTTGAGTACGTTGCTGCTGTCGACAAGGCGGAAATGGCCCTCGCCAACGGTCTTGCCGTCCTGGAGCGAGGCGTCGCTCAGCGAGTCGCCATATGTCATGTGCATGCGGGCTGGGAGGTAGCACGAAGCCGTCTGCTTGTGCTCCGTATCGTAATTGCGCTGGTAGATGCTCCGGGCCAGCGCCGCATCAACAAAGTCGGATGCGATGATGCCAATGTGCTTGAGGTAATCTGACTTTGTATCCCCGGTGCCGCTGGGATTGATGTACGGGCTCTTGTACAGATGCTCGTCGACTACTCGTGCCGAGGTAAAAGGATTGCCTCCGTGCGACAAGCCCGTGCAGCTGGTGTAGTTGATAGACCAGCAACGCTCCAGGACTTTCTCCTTGGTCCCGTTATCGTCCTCGACATCTACCTCGTTGCGCGTGCGCCCGGTCGTTTCCTTCAGCGCATTATCGACCCAGCTGAGCTTGTCGGTTCCCGTGAGTTTGTACTTGTCCTGGGCGTATACCTTGGTGCAATAGGGCTCTTTGTCGCCTGTTTCCCCCGCGGCTTCAAAGCCCCGCGCGTCTTGGACGAGACACATAGTGGCGCTGTCGGAGTGAGCCTTGATCTTGTCATCCCATTCGGTAAGGTCGAGGCCCCACGTGTGGCCGCTTACACTGTTGCCGGCGAGCCTAAATCGACGCAGCAGAACGATCTTTCCGCGCACCTCGCCCAGTGTGGGAACGCGGCTCGACGTATAGAACAGTTTGGGGTTGTCGTCCAAAACCTTGGCGAAAGCCGTCGTAACACTGTCGTCGGTGGCTTCGTCGTTGCCTCGTGATACAAGCATGATGAGCGCTTCTGTCGGGTTTTCGTTCAAAAACGTTTTGAAGTAGCCTATGACATCGGAAAGATGCATAAAGTACGGGTCTTTTTTGAGCAGGTAGTAATCCCCGTGGTCGATGCCAGGGTTGTCGCCCTTTCCGAGCCGGATATCAAAATAGCGAATGCCTTCGAGCAGCTGCGTGGGAATGTAATCCTGCTGGCATTTTACTTGCGAGGATTGGGGCTCAGTGTCGTTGTCCACGCTACAGGTGCCCGAATCGTGCGTACCCGGGATGCTCAGTTCGTCGAGGAACTTGTTGTCGTCGACGTATTTCATCCAACATGGCCCATCGACGTAGCTGCTGTACGTGATCCAGTCGAGGCTGCTAACCGTGGCATCGTTCTTTTTCATGTCGTAACCGATAAGTTCGAGCTCCCACGGAATGCTCTTACTCTTATGGCAGATCTTATTGTTGTCCTGGTCTTCGCCGTTCGATTCTATTGCCAGGTACTTAATGTCTTTTTTCTCGGTTTTTTTCTCGACCGTGCGGTCTCGGATGATATAGGTTCCGTTTGATTGCCGCTCGAATGCAAAAGAGCGGCTGGCCTTGCCGTCATGCTCGCCACTCCATACGTGGATAACCTTTCCATCTTTGTCCGAGTCGCCATCGACCGACCAAATGCTGTAGCCCGTCTTCTTGTGCTCTTCGAAATTGAGCAGGGTGCGGATGGCATACCAGTTTGTATCGTCATTCTTGGTCGTTACGTTCTCAAGGATGAGCTTGCTGGACGTGCCGTCATTAAACAGGTGGCAGACGTTGCCGATGACGTTGCCGTCTTCGTTAACGCTTGCGGTACGAAAATAGCCCGCGGGGCGAAGGCGAATGACGAAATTGTCGAGGCTGTCCGACGGTGCGGGTGTGTTGTCTGCAAATGCCGCTCGCAGGGGAATGCCCGGCGCTGCGGTTTCGGGCAGGCTTGCAAGTGGTGACAACGCCGCAAGCCCTAGGCCCAGCGTAAACGCTCGGCGGCTGATGGCATGGTGTTCGGTCATAACTTCTCCATTCGCAGAGTGCGGTTATGCGATAGTTTTGGTCACTATACTGCCCAGATGTTTAAAGATGCTGGTTTAATTGTCTGCGCGGCGCAATAAATCGGTGGGCGGACGTGTTGGGGTGTTTGTCGTTTTCGTACTGTTGCCACATTTGGAGCGGTTCCGGCGTCCGGCATCCTCGCGTTCGTTGGCTACCGGCATAAGAAAGGGAGGGTCGGTTTACCGGCCCTCCCTGGGTACGAAGCGCTGGGGTACCGTCGCTTGTTTGCACCGCGCCCGTGTTTCCCGCTGCGCTCGCCAGTCGCTTAACGCTTGATCTCGATATCGTCGAGCTTGACGTCCATGGCCTCGGTCTTGGCCTCGGCGATGTCATCGGCAAATTCCAGAGACTTCATCATGGTCTCGACGGCGTCCTTGTGCTCCTCGACGTTGTCGATGCGCACATACACGCTGCCACCGTCAACGTCGGTGAAGTACTCGGTCGTCACGCCGCCCGAGTGCGTAAAGTAGGCGTTGCGCCAGGTCTTGCCGTTGTACTTAACGGGATCGCTCTCGGTCCATCCGGAGTTGGCCTCCCATTTGGCCTCGTAGTCGAACAGCTCGTCGGCGTTCTTGTCAGAGTCGAAGACAGGGATGAAGCGATCGCTGGCGTGCTCGCTCTCGGTGAACTTAAACTGGGCCCTGTCAGCGGTGTCGCCGGCAACGTCGGTAATCTCGACGCCCTCGGGAACCTCGACCTTAAACCAAATGAAGTCGGTCCTCATATCCACGGCTGGCTTTTCCGCTCCACCGCCACCGCCGCTGCCGGTAGTGCCGCCGCTGCCACCGCAGCCCACCAGGGCAACCGCGGCAAAGAGACTGATGCAGAGGGTGAGAATCGCAAAGGCCTTCTTTTTCATGGCCGTGTCCTCCTCGATCTGTAATCGTCCATGGATTACCTGCCTTTACTGTACGCGTGGACGGCTCGCTAGGGTGGGCCATGTGTCCCATTCTGAGGGCCGGATTTGCGCCGTTAAGTGGCAATATGCGCGGGTCCAAAAGAGAGGGGGGGGCGGTGCTGCCGGCTCTCCTCGGGGTGAGGTGCCCATTGTTTAAATGGGGCGCGTGTACGCGGGCGTTGCCCCAACGGGTTCCTTGTTTATAGATATGCCCCAGTTTGTGTCGTTCGGGAGTCTCGAAAGGTGGGCCATGTGTCCCATGCTTGCGTTGTCGACGCCTATCGCGTGCCATAGAAATCCGCGATGGCCAGGTGCGCTGACGCTCATGTACTTATGGGCTAAACTTAGCACCATTACGTGTTTGACGCGGTTGGCCGGCGGTTGCCACCCGACCGATCTATATGACTTGAAGGTGCGTGCGTATGAGCCAAGAGATGATGGATAAAACCTGTCGAGAGTTTGCCCAAGCGCTGGCCGCGCGCGAGCCGGTTCCCGGTGGTGGCAGCGCGAGCGCTTTTGTGGGCGCGCTGGGCGCCTCGCTGTGCGGAATGGTTGCCCGCTACGGTGCGACAAACCCTGCGCTTGCCGATCGCGCAGACGATCTGACGCGCGCGTTTGCCCAGGCGGATGAGTTGGCGCAGGAACTTGTGGGTCTGGTTGCCGAGGACGTTCGTGCCTACGGGCAGGTGTCCGCGGCGTACGGTATTCCGCGTGAGGACCTGGCCCGACCGGCTGCGATTCAGGATGCGCTGCATGTGGCCGCCATGCCACCGTATCGCATTATGGATGCCTGCGGGCGCGCGCTGGCGCTGCTCGAGGACATGGCCGACAAGGGTTCGCGTCAACTGCTGTCCGATGTGGCGTGCGGCGCCGTGTTCTGCCGTGCCGCCATGCAAGGCGCGAGCCTGACGCTCTTTGCGAACACCACGTCTATGAAGGATCGCGTTCGTGCCGAGAAGCTCGAGACGGCGTGTGATGAGTTGCTCGACACATGGTTGCCGCGCGCCGATGCGCTGGCGCGCCGCGCCTCCGACGCTGCAAGGAAGAGAGGATAGCCATGGCTGAACTGCTGAAGGGTGCTCCCGTTGCTCGCGCTTTGACTGAGGAACTTGCTGCTCGCTGCGCAGCCCTGCACGAGCGGGGCGTCGTTCCGACGTTGGCTATCGTGCGTGTGGGCGAGCGCGAGGACGACCTATCCTACGAGCGCGGTGCGCTCAAGCGCTGCGAAAAAGTGGGGATTGAGGCTCGTCGCGTTTTGCTTTCTGCCGATGTTTCGCAGGACGAGCTGTTGACGGCTATCGAGGACATCAATGCCGATTCGGCTGTTCATGGCTGTCTGATGTTCCGTCCGCTGCCCGCCGGCCTTGACGAGAACGCCGTCGCCGCAGCGCTCGATCCCGCCAAGGACGTTGACTCCATGACGCCGGCTTCGCTGCTCACCACGCTTTCGGGGCGCGGCGAGGGTTTTGCCCCCTGTACAGCCGAAGCCGTGCTTGCTTTGCTGGACCATTACGGTGTTGAGCTGGATGGAGCTAAGGTTGCTGTGGTCGGGCGCTCGCTGGTGATCGGGCGTCCTGTTGCCGCCATGCTTACGGCGCGCAATGCGACCGTGACGACGTGCCATACGCATACGCGCGACCTTGCTGCCGAGTGCCGTGCTGCCGACATTGTGGTTGCCGCCGTTGGACGCGCGCGTACGATTGGTGTGGACGCGGTTCGCGAGGGCCAGACGATCATTGATGTGGGCATTAACTGGGATGAGGACGCTGGCAAGCTGGTGGGTGACGTCGATTTTGTTGCCGCGGAGCCGGTTGTTGGTGCCATCACCCCCGTGCCGGGCGGCGTGGGCGCCGTGACAACGGCGATTCTCGCCAAACACATGATCGAAGCGGCCGAGCGCGCATCGAAATAGGCGTTTTGAAGCTGTTTGAGGGGTTAGTTCTATACCCCGTGGACAAAAAATGCCAAATATGAGTAGTGTTGCCAAGATAGTCACATATATTTTAAGTTAATTTGGCTCTCTAACGATATTTATTATCGATAGAGAGCCTATTTTATTGGACCTATGGGGAATTACATCATCTAATTTTTGAACAAATGTAGACTTCCGACACCCATGCGTAGCAAAATTGCTGTTACTAAATTGGTGACAGTACTCATATTTGGCATTTTTTGACCACAGGGGTTGCCGGTGCCGTGGTTTCGCCCTTTTTGCGCCGAAGCGATACACTGTTGCCGTTTGATTTCTTCGCTCAAGGAGGATGCGCATGCCGTGCACAACGATTCTGGTCGGTAAGAACGCAAGCTACGACGGGTCGACCCTGGTCGCCCGCAACGAGGACTCGTCCAACGGGGTATTTGAGCCCAAGCGTATGCGCGTGGTGCATCCCGACGAGCAGCCGCGCGTCTACACGAGCGTCCTGAGTCACCTGACCGTTGAACTGCCCGATAACCCCATGCGCTACACGAGCGTCCCCGATGTTGTCCCGGGCCACGGCATCTGGGCCGAGGCCGGCTTCAACGAGCTCAATGTGGGTATGTCCGCAACCGAGACGCTCACCACCAATGAGCGCGTTCGCGGCGCCGATCCGCTCGTCGACTACGTACCCGCCAAGGGCAACGAGGGCGAGGACGGATACGTTCCGGCACAGCCCGGGGGCTTGGGCGAGGAGGACATGGTGACCCTGGTCCTGCCGTATGCCAAGTCCGCCCGCGACGGCGTGCGCATCCTGGGCGACCTGCTCGAGCGCTACGGCACTTACGAGAACAGCGGCATCGCCTTTAGCGACGTGGACGAGATCTGGTGGCTCGAGACCATCGGCGGTCACCACTGGATCGCCAAGCGCGTGCCTGACGATGCCTATGTGACCATGCCCAACCAGCTGGGTATCGACAGCTTTGACCTGGATGACGCCGAGGGCGCCCAGGCCGACCACATGTGCTCCGCCGACCTGCGCGCCTGGATGGCCGAGTGGCATCTGGACCTGACGCTGGGCGTCGAGGGCGACGGCCCGGCTGCGGTCTTTAACCCGCGCGAGGCCTTTGGCTCGCACAGCGACAGCGACCATGTCTACAATACGCCGCGCGCCTGGTACATGCAGCGTTGCCTCAACCCCAGCGACGTGTGGGATGGTCCCGACGCCGACTACACGCCCGAGAGCGACGACATCCCCTGGAGCCGTGTGCCCGAGCGCAAGGTGACCATCGAGGACATTAAGTACGTGCTCTCGAGCCACTACCAGGGCACGGAGTACGACTGCTACGGCAGCAAGGGCACGCCCGCCTCGCGCGGCGCCTATCGCCCCATCGGCATCAACCGCAATAGCCAGCTCGCCGTGTTGCAGCTGCGCCCCTATGCGCAGCCGGCGTATCGCGCCGTGCAGTGGATGGCCTTTGGTTCCAACTCGTTTAACGCGCTGGTTCCGCTGTACGCCAACGTCGAGACCATGCCCGAGTACTATGCCGACACGCAGGCTCGCGTGACGTCCGAAAACTTCTACTGGGCCAACCGCCTGATCGGCGCCCTGGCCGACGTCCGTTTCCATGAGTGCGGCCGCGCTGTGGAGGACTATCAGGAGAAGGTCGGTGGCATGGGCCACAAGCAGATCCATGACGTCGATGCTGCCGTAGCTGCTCTGCCCGAGGCCGAGGTGCCTGCCGAGCTTGCACGCGCCAATGAGGCCTTTGCCGAGCGTGTTCGCGTAGAGACCGATGCTCTACTGGGCAAGGTGCTCTACACCACGAGCTGCGCCATGAAGAACTCTTTCGCGATGAACGACAACGTGAGGTAGGGATTTCCCGTCGATCGAATAGCGCTAAAACGCTTTGTCGCTTTCACTCAATCTTGGGTACAAGAACGCCAATGCAGTTGTTTGTGATTGGAGACAACCATGGTTATGAAACTCGATCAGCTTGTTAACGGCGCCATTAACGTGGGCTTTGGCGCTGCCGCCGTTGCTGTCGAAGGCGGCAAGAAGGTCCTCGACGACCTTAACACCAAAGGCGAGCAGGTCCGCAAGGACACCGCCACCCCCGATATCGCCCGCAGTGTGTCCGATATGTTCGAGCAGGCCGGCGGTACCATCTCCGATCTGACCGAGCGCTTGGGTACGCAGGGCGAGACCGCGGCCCAGCGCGTGCTCGACGAGCTTATCCTTGCCCGTGTCCGCGTCATGACCGCCCCCGAGCGCACGGCCTTCTTGGCCCATGTGCGCGACATCGTCGATTCGGTCGAGGACAACGTGACCTCGGTGCCCGTCGAGTCCGTTGAGCCCGACGATGCGAAGGATACCGAAGAGGCCGAGTAGCAGCGCAGATGGCAGATTCCACCACCGATTACAACAATCTAGATCCCTTGGGTGACGAGGCGGCGGTTGTCGATGAGGTCGATGCCGCCGTCTCGGGCGCTCGCAAGAAGCCGCGCGCTGTCGATATGGTCCCCGAGGAGCCCGACGCGATGGCGCCGGACGAGGAATACCAGCTCACGCCGGCGGGTCGTCGCGAACGCATCGGGCAGATTGTTCGCCTGGTCAAAAAGTACCGCGTGTGGGATAACCTCACGCCGGTTCGTTTGCGCCGCCTGCTCGAGGAACTCGGCCCCATGTTCGTCAAGATGGGGCAGATTCTGGCCAACCGGTCCGAGATTCTGCCGCAGCGCTTTTGCGACGAGCTGCGTCGTCTGCGCTCCGACGTGGAGCCGGTGCCGTACGAGGTCGTACTCAGCTGTCTGGAAGAAGAATACGGCCTGCGCCTGGGGGAGATGTTCGATGCGATCGACCCCAACCCGCTCGGTAGCGCATCGCTCGCGCAGGTGCACCGCGCTCGTCTGGTGACGGGCGAGGACGTGGCCGTCAAGGTGCAGCGCCCCGGTGCGCAGCAGGTTATGGCACAGGACATCGATATCATCCGCTCGGTGGTGCGTATCGTTTCCAAGTTCGTCAACACCGATCAATTCGTTGACCTGCACGGCGTAGTCGAGGAGTTGTGGACCTCGTTTCGCGAGGAGACCAACTTTTTGGCCGAGGCCAAAAACCTCAACGACTTCTACGAGTTCCATAAGAGCGTTCATGGCGTGACGTGCCCTAAATCCTATCTGGACCTGTGCACCGAGCACGTGGTGGTTATGGATTACGTCGACGGCATTTCGATTGCCGATCCTGAACGCTTGGTGGCCGAGGGCTATGACTTGGAAAAGATCGGTGCCGCGATTGTCGAGGACTACTCGACGCAGGTGCTCGATGACGGCTTTTTCCATGCCGACCCGCATGCGGGAAACATCATTCTCAAGGACGGTATCGTTTACTTTATCGACTTGGGTATGGTCGGGCGCATGTCGAGTCACGACCGCGGCATCGTCAAGGATATGATTTTCGCCGTGGCCAAGAGAGACGCGCCCAAGCTCAAGGATTCGCTCATGCGCTTCGCCGTGACGCGTGGCGACTCGGCTGAGCTCGATCATTCAGCCTTTTTGTCCGATCTTGACTATATCGTGGCTGACTTTGCGGGCCTTGACCTGAAGGATCTGGATATCGGCGAGTTTTTGACCTCGCTGCTAAACCTGGCGCGCAAAAACGATGTTGAGCTGCCGAGCGTGGTAACGATGTTCGCGCGCGGCATGGTGACGCTCGAGGGTTTGCTGACCGAGTATATGCCCAACGTCAACATGATCCAGATCATCCAGACGCACATCAAAAACGAAAAAAGCACCTATGCGCGCGTGCGTGATATGGGACGCGATCTTGCCGCGAGCAGCTATCGCGCGGCAAAAGGCTCGCTCGAGGCGGCCGAGTATTTGGGCTTGGCTTCGCGTATGCTCACGCGCGGCCAGCTTAAGGTGAACACGCAGATCATGAGCAGCGATAAGGCGCTGCGACAGCTGGGCGGAATTATCGACCGCATGTCGATGGCTATCGTTATCGCCGGCCTGTTTATCGGTTCGTCGGTGGTGTACTACGCACGCATCGAGCCGGTTGTGTTCGGTATCCCAGTCATTGGCTTTATGGGCTACGTGAGCGCGCTGGTGCTGGCGCTTATGCTGGGCCGCAATATCTGGCTCAACAGCCACGGCGGCAAGCACTAGAGACTGCGACCGTCACCGCGTTTTCCTATCGCAAACAATAGCTTTTACCTTGGGCTTCGCCTGCGTGCGAGGCCCTTTTGCGTGATACCATTTTGACAGTAATAATCGATGGCCTAGATGGTGGTGCGGAGACGCACGAATGCGCGGTTTTCCTGCGCGTTTGGGAGAATCGGGGTGCAAGTCCCCGGCTGTACCAGTAACCGTAATTCCTCTTGGCTCGGGATGCTCGCGTCGCAGATCGGACGACGTGCCTGAGCCGTTAAGGTTAAGTCGGATCGCCTCCCATCTTGCATGCGGCTGCGGCGTTTGCCGCCGGTGTGCATAGGGCTCTGGAGGGAAGGGGGACCCCGATGGGGGAACTCGAGCGCAGTATGCGCGATGACGTGGGGCAGCCTCAAGGCAACGCTCCAAGTACAGACAATGGGGGACAAATGGATATGTTTGAGGACGAGCGCGAGCGCGCCTCGATGCATCGCCGTGGCGCGATTGCACGCGGTATAGCCAAGCGCGGCCTAGTGGCATTCCTGGCCTTCGCGATGGCCTTCAGCACCACGCCGGCTCAGCTGTGGGCCGAGGGTGCCGAGGGCATTACCGAGGCCGTGGCTCAGGCTGCGACGCCGGGCGAGGACGCAGCGCTTGCGGGCGGTGCCGCTGAGCAGAGCGGCGCCGAGGTTTCGGATTCTGGGAGCGCGTCTGCAACTAGTG
Organism: Collinsella sp. CLA-ER-H4; assembly: GCF_040092395.1. Taxonomy (NCBI): domain Bacteria; kingdom Bacillati; phylum Actinomycetota; class Coriobacteriia; order Coriobacteriales; family Coriobacteriaceae; genus Collinsella; species Collinsella sp. CLA-ER-H4. The sequence continues at coordinate 75,664 of NZ_JBBNLQ010000004.1, read as the reverse complement.
CCGCCACAACTGAGGCGGCAACTGGCGACGAAGGCTCGGCGACGGGGGAGAGCCCTGCCACGAGCGAGCAGTCTTCGACGGCATCCGCTGGCCAAGCAGGATCTGCCGCCGCGGCTGCCGTCAAGACAGAGAACCCGACAGAAACCTGCGATGTCGCCAAGAAGCAAGTCGAGGTCTCGTTCTCGATTATCGGCACCGATGCCGACGGCAAGGCTCAGACCTGGGTGGCACCTACGCAGCTCAAGCTCGACGAGGGCGCGACGGCTGCGGATGCCTTCGTCAAGCTGCAGCAGAAGACGGGCTTTAAAGCAGATTACGAACCGAACACGGCATACGGTTTCTACCTCAAAAGCATCACATCCCCGGCAGGTGACCGCACGCTTGCCTTCGATTTGGCGACTCATGCCTACTGGCAGCTGTTCGTCGACGGCGCGTCTTCCTCGGTTGGCGCGAGCAGCGTTAAGCTCACCCAGGGGCAGAAGATTGAGTTTGCCTATACGGCTGGTAGCGCGTCCCCTGTCGTTAAGGACCAGGTTGCCGCAAATGTGACCGTCATTGGTCGCGATGCTCAGGGCGAGACTCAGACCTGGGTCGACAACGCGCGGTATGTGGTGACGTCCGGTTCGAGCGCGCTTGACCTTACGAAGGTCGCGCTCGAGGCGAATGATATTGACGCCGTTGCTGCGGGCTCCTTCATTCTGAGCCTTAAGTACAACGGTGTTGAGCTGAGTACGCCCCAAGATTATTCGACCTATTGGCAGCTGTTCATTAACGGCAAGTCGAGTGACTATACGGCGGACAATGTCACCATCCATGCCGGCGATACCGTTACGTGGTTCTACGGTGGCTGGGGCGACCAGTTGCCGTCCGATTCTGTCCATGCTTCTGTTCAGGTTCTCGGTAAGGACAAGGACGGCAAGCAGCAGGTTTGGGCTTCGACGGGCCAGACGAGTCTCAAGGCAGGCTCCACTGCTAAGAATCTCCTTGAGCAGACCGGCCTTAAGCTCGATGCTAGCGAATCGTCTTGGGGCTGGTTCCTCAACGGCATTACTTCGCCGTTCGATGGTAAGTCCTATGGCTGGGATGCTGCGACCAATAGCTATTGGCGCTTCTACGTAAATGGCAAGTTCGCCGACGTTGGCGCCGGTGCCTATGAGCTCCATGAGGGCGATGCCGTCACCTTTATGTATGGTGCTGACGCCGATGCCCTTCCTGGCCAGGTTCTTGGGTCTGTCGATGTTATCGGCCCCGATGTCAACGGCAACAATGCTCGCTGGGGCTCGGCAAGCAACGTTTCTCTGCCCGAAGGCTCTACTGCCCAGAACCTTATTGAGACGGTCCTGAAGGCCAAGGGCGTTGCGTACAACGGCTCCCAGAGTGGTGAGTACTGGTTCCTGAATTCCATTACTTCGCCGTTCGATCACAAGCCGTATGGTTGGGATGCTGCGACCAATAAATATTGGCATCTGTATATCAACGGAGAGCCCTCCTTACTCTGCGCCAATCAGATTACGCTCAAGAGCGGCGATAAGGTCACGCTTGCCTATACCACCGATAATTCGCCCATGCCCGCTCCCGACAAGATTGTCGTGGATCCGAGCGCGACGACTCCTGATTGGGATGCCGAGTGGGCCGGCTACGGCAACAGTGGCAACGGTTCGACCGTAACGGATGCCAAGACGCCTGCGCAGGCCGCCGGTCTTAAGTGGGCCTTCGATTGGAAGGCCGAGTCTGGCCAGCAGTATGCCAACTGCAGCGAGCCTGTCATCGCTAACGGCTTTGTGTACATCGCGACCGAGAACGAGCTCATTAAGATCGATTCGTCCACGGGCAAAAAGGTTGCCTCTGCGCCGCTTGCCTCCAAGGTGAGCTATACCTCTCGTCCGATCTATACCAATGGCCTTATCATCGTTCCGCTCAACGGCGGTGCGGTCCAGGCGATTACTGCAGACAAGCTGATCTGCAAGTGGCTGACGCCTGGTTTGACGGACTTGACGCAGAGCTCCTGCACCGTCGTTTCGGACGGCGAGTACGTCTATGTAGGCTCGGTCGATATTTCGTATGACGAGAATTACAACGCGACCTACGGCAACGGCTCCTTTGCGCGCATTAAGATTGCCACGGGCGAAGTTTCTTGGCAGAACATCGACCCTACCGAGGGCTATTACTGGACTGGTGCGGCTTTGACGGATAAGTATGCCATCGTTCCTACGAGCGCGGGTACGCTTAAGTGCATTGATAAGACGACGGGCGATGTCGTTTCGACCATGAAGCTCGGCGCTCTCGCGAACGCCGACTGTGTCGCCGATCCGTCCAACGGTTCGACCTTCTATCAGATGACGCACGATGGAAAGCTCCATGTGATTTCGCTTTCGGCGAGGGGCGTACTGAGCGAGCAGAAGACGGTCGATCTGGGTCTTACTAATAACATGAGCGCACCGGCGGTGGCTGGCGAAAACTTGATTGTCGGCGGACAGACGGCTACTGGCTCTGCTCTGGCTCTCTATAATCTGAAGACGGGTAAGACCACGATGGTCGCTGCTGCCGACGGCAAGGCGCTGCCGGCTGGCCTCAACGGTATTGCTGCCACTCCGCTGGTGAGTGTTCAGGGCGGCAAGACCTATGTGTACTTCACCGTTAACAGCGCGGATAGCAAGGATTACGTCAACTACTCTGCTGGCGGTGGCGTGTATCGCTATACGCTCGGCGATGCAGAGGCGACGCAGATTTATGATGCGGCTGGCCATTACCAGTACTGTGACTCTCCGGTCATTGCCGATGCTTCTGGCAATCTCTACTACATTAATGATTCGGGCACGCTGTTTAAACTTGGAGCTGTCGAGTCTTGGACGGTTGCCTTTAATTCCAACGGCGGGTCTGCTTGCGACACTAAGTTTGTTGCTACGGCCGATGGCAAGCTGGTCAAGCCGGCCGATCCGACGCGCGATGGCTACTCTTTCGGCGGTTGGTTCACCGATGAGGCCTGCACTCAGGCGTATGACTTTAGCACGCCGGTGACGGTCGATCTGACGCTGTATGCCAAGTGGACCAAGAATGCCACCAACCCTGGCGGTAATGGCGGCGCTGGTTCGAATGGCGGCGGCGGTTCTAGTACCGGTACTGGTTCCGGCACTGGCGCGGGTTCTGGCTCCGGCTCGAAGGGCGGCGCTGTCGCCCCGGGTCATAAGCCGGTGACCAAGACGACGGTGTCGACCAAGACTGAGACCAAGGACAACAAGTCCGACAAGAAGGACTCCGATAAGTCCGATAAGAAGGACGAGAAGAAGTCTGACAAGAAGTCTGACAAGAAGGACAGCAAGTCCGACAAGAAGTCCGATTCCAAGTCCGATACGGGCGCTGCTTTCATCACCGCCACTAAGAAGTCCTCTAGTGCTTCCGAGCAGGAGACTGGCACCAATCCGCTCGCCATCGTCGGCGTTGCCGCCGGCGTCATCGGTCTCGCCATCGTCGGCGTGTTCGTGTTCACCAAACGTCGGTAGGTGAGGGCTGTGTCCAATAAATCCAAGGACGCTGACCCCAAGCAACCAGATTCCTCGTTCATTCAGTTCGACGATTCAAAGCAACAGGGCGCCGCTTCGGCGGCGTTCGCCTCTCGTCACAAGGCGCTCCTTGGCGTTCTGACTGCCGCATGCACCATTCTGATCGTCGTCTCGCTGGGCTTCGTCCATCCTTCCACAAGCGGCGCCTGGTCCATCGACTGGATCATTCAGAACGTGACGGGGGAGAGCGTCGTCGCCAAGGACACCAAGGGGTCTGGCTCGACTACGACTTCGGGCGAGGCCAGTTCCGAGGACTCCAAGTCATCGAATGATGCAAAAGACGGGTCCAAGGGTTCGAACGACGGCAAGGACGATTCCGAGTCTTCGGACAAGGAATCGGATAAAAGCTCGGATAGCAAGAAGTCCGATGGTCAAGACGGCAAGAAGTCTGGAGATAAATTCGCTGCCCAAAATACGGGAGACGGCGATACGCCCAATGTGTCTGGCGGTGCTTCTTCGGGCGGTGGCCAGTCGTCTGATGGAGCCTCATCCTCTAATGGTGGAAACGCCTCCTCGGGCGGCCAGAGCGGCTCACAGGAGTCCAGCTACGTTACGGTGACGGTTTCGGTCACATCAAGTGCTGTGGGCAATCCTGTGTCCTCTGGTGGCACCTTTACCTTTAATGAAGGCGCTACCGTCTACGATGCCCTGTGTGCGCTGGGTCTTTCTGTCAACGCGCATGGCTCGTCGTACGGCACGTATGTCTCCGCGATTGGTGGTTTGGCCGAGAAACAGTACGGCGGCACGAGCGGCTGGATGTACTCCGTCAACGGCGCAACGCCCATGACGGCGTGCAGTAACTACGTTCTCTCAAACGGCGACAACGTGGTCTGGTATTACGTAACAGGCTAGAGGCCTCGACATAGCGCGCCAGACGGGCGGTTCGGACAAACATCCGAGCCGCCCGTTTTTCATGCACAGAGGACTGGGTCGCTGGGTCTCTCGGCAAATAAAAAAACCGGTTGGAACGGGAATTCCAACCGGTTATACATTCAAGCAAATAGTGAATCGACTACGACCGTGCGCCCTCGAGGAAGAAGCGGCGGCTAAAGTAGTTGTACCAGGTGACCAAGAACGTGGCGATGGCCTTCATGGCCTGGTAGCCGATGCTCAAAAACGTGACGCCCACAAACATGTACAGGTCGTTGAGGCCCAGGCCGATCACCGACAGGATGGTGAAGATCGTGAACTCGCGCTTGCGGCTCATGCCCTCGCGATGGTCGAACACGTACTTCATGCTGAGCCAGTAGTTGACCACGACGGACGTGATAAACGAAACCGTGGTGCTCATCAAAAAGTCGAGGTGGAACAGCTCGACGAGCGCAATGAGCATACCCCAGTCGATGCCAAAGGAGATAAGACCCACGACAGCGAACTTGAGGAACTGCTTGGTATGAGGTTGTGCCAGCGCCTTGCGCACGTAATCACATCCAATGCGTTGATGAATCGAGCAGAGGATACTTTAGAGCTTTTGCAAGGGAAACGTAAGGTCTTTACCAAGAACTATACGAACTTGCCAAATATTCAAGAGCTAATCCGCAAACGTTGAAAATTTGCCCGTAAACGAACGATGCCCACGGGCGATACTGTGCTGAGCGTGCATTGTCCGTGGGCATCGTAAGGCTGTAAGGTTGCGAGTTACTTGGTCTCGTCGCCCTCCAGGAAGATCTTGCGGGTCACAAAGTTGTAGACCATGACAAGCGCGGTGGCGCAAATCTTGGCGATATTGGCCTCGAATCCCAGGCCGGTGTTGAGCGCCAGCACGATGCCGTCGTTGAGCACCAAACCGATCACGGACAGCACGACAAAGATGATGAACTCGCGGCGGCGGCTCATGCCTTCCTTGTGCGCAAACACGTACTTCATGCTTGCGAGGTAGTTAAAGATGAGCGAGACGATAAAGCCGCTGGTGTTGGCGATTAGGATGTTGAGGCCCAGACCGTAGTGGAGCAGATTCATAATGCCAAAGTCGATAACCGTGGCAATGACACCGACGACGCCAAATTTCATGATCTGCGCAAGGAGCTTTTGCATGGTACCTGCCTTAAGCTGGCGCCGAAGCGCCGCGGGGATGACAAACTCAGCAAGTTTAGCCAATCCCCGCGGGTGGTGCTAGGCGCGCTCCTCGATAGCACCGTTTCTATATGCATCGAGCAACTGGCGCAGGTCCTGGATCTGGCTGCGGATCTTGGCTCCGGAATCGGTGTCGCTCACCATGCGGCGACGGTCTGCTTGGTCAAAACGGTTGGTCTCGCTTTCGATGTCCATGTTGCGCGTGAGTGCCTCGGCAACCGTCGTAAAGGCCCGGTGCGACTTGAGGCGGCAGCCGCGCGAGCTCGAGATGAGCGTATAGCCGGCGATACCCGTCTTGGGATGGTAAGCGCGGCAGAAGCCGCCATCGATGACCAGCAGCTTGCCCTCAGCGCGGATGGGCTGCTCGCCTTTGGTCGTCTTGACGGGCGTATGGCCGTTGATGATGTGACCGGTCGGTGAACATGCCATGGGCGCGACGCCAAACTCGCGCATGATGTCGTCGCAGACCGAGGGCGACTTGGTAAGCGTAAAGTACGGGTCCATCGGCTCGACCCAGGTGCTCGTATCGGCGATATAGGCGCGCTCAAAGGTACGCACCAGGCGTCCGCTGGCGGGTGAGTTAAAGCCAATCCACAGGTACCACATCCAGTCGAGGGCGTCGCGGTCGCCCACGCGCCAGGCGCGGCGCGCGATGTGGTCGCAAAAATCGAGATAATCGCGGCCAGCGTGCCAGGTGCCCAAGCAGTTCATGCTGCTAAAGGTGCCGTCTTCGTTGAGCGGAACGCAGCCGTGGAAGAGCAGGTTGCCGTTGGTGACCTTGTACATCGAGCCGTGGGAATAGAGGAAATCGATATGGCGATGCAGGTGATCGGCGGTGACAAACTCGGACACGAGCTTGTCGATGATGTGCTGCTCCTGAGACGTGAGCGTATAGGGGTCCGCCGGGTCGACGGTGGGGAAGTCGTTGGTCGTGAGCGGCCACACGCTGCCGTCGGCGAGCGTGACCGTGCCGGTGTCGTGATTGATCTTGTCGAGTAACAGGCGGTCGGTCATATCGAACTCGGGGTGGCGCTGGATAATCTGGCCCTCGAGCTTAAAGAGCAGCACGTTGATGGCCTTGATCAACGGGGTGATGGACTCACCGGCGGTGTAGGTGGCATCGGCAAAGGCGACAAGCTCACGCAGCGAGATGCCGTAGTCGTTCTCGAGGATCTCGTAATTGTCGTAGCGTAGGTTGTTGCGCAACACCGTGGCGATGCAGGCGGGCTCACCGGCTGCAGCGCCCATCCACAGCAGGTCGTGGTTGCCCCACTGGATGTCCAGCGAATGGTAGGTGAGCAGGCGGTCCATAATCTTGGCCGCGCCGCCGCCGCGGTCGAAGATATCGCCCACCAGGTGCAGGTGGTCGACGGCCAGGCGCTTGATGAGCGAAGCGAGCGACTCGATAAAGTCGTCGGCGCTGGCGGTCTCCAGGATGGACTCCACGATGCGCTCGTGATAGCGCACGCGATAGTTGTTCTCGTCCGGGTGCGTGTGCAACAACTCGTCGATGATGTAGGCATAGTCGCGTGGGATGGCCTTGCGCACCTTGGAGCGCGTGTAGCGGCTTGAAAGCGAGCGAGCGACCATGATGAGCTGGTCAAGCATCGTCTTGTACCAGGTTGGCGAGTCCTCGCGCTGGCTGCGGACCAGGTCGATCTTCTCGCGCGGATAGTAGATGAGCGTGCACAGCTCGCCCTTCTCGTCAAAGGAGAGCGTGTCGCCAAAGATCTCGTCGACATGCTCGCGCACGACGCCCGAGCAGTTGTTGAGGATGTGCATAAAGGCTTCGTACTCGCCATGTACATCGCTCATAAAGTGTTCGGTGCCCTTGGGTAGGTTGAGGATGGCCGAGAGGTTGATAATTTCGGTAAATGCGGATTGTTCGGTGGGGAACTGTCTCGACAGCAGGCGCAGATACTTGAAGTCTTGCGGGTTGCGATCGAATGCGACCATGAAACACCTTCCGATGGGGCTGGTAAAACTGATAAACAGCGTCAAACGTTTATCAGTATGCGCCGCTTTTGTTTCGATTTTGCGCCAGCGGCTGAATTGTCGGCTGAACGGTTTGGTAAATCGATTTAGTTGAGGTAGATATGGCGGTTGAGTGGAGACGATAGAGGGTGTTTTCTTAGATATTTATGCGTGGGGTCGGTGGAAACGATGGTGGTAAAGATGTTCGCTATTTTTGGTTCGATTTGGTAAATAGTGGACATATGTACCGTATGTAGGCTCACTGTGCGATAATTTGCGCAGCAATGAGTAAGGAGCCTCATATGAGTGATTTTGTCCTGACCTGTGAATCCGCCGCCGACCGAACCCGTGAGTTCTTTGCGTCGCGCAATATCCCTGTCGTGTGTTTTCATTACGAGATCCACGATGTTGTCTATACGGACGATCTGTATCAGTCGATTACGCCGGACAAGTTTTTTGCCCAGATTGCCGCGGGCGCCATGCCCAAGACGTCTCAGGTGAGCGTGGGCGAGTACGAGGAGTTTTGGGAGCCGTTTGTTGCCGAGGGTAAAGACGTGCTGCACCTGACGTTGTCGTCGGGTATTTCGGGCACGTATGGATCGGCCTGCGTCGCGGCGCAGATGCTCGCGGATCGCTATCCCCAGGGCGGCAAGGTGCACGTCATCGATTCGCTGGCGGCGTCTTCGGGCTTTGGCCTGTTGCTGGAATATGCCGCCGACGTGCGCGATAGCGGGGCTTCACTCGACGAGACGGCTGCCTGGATCGAGGAGCACAAGCTCAACCTGCACCACTGGTTCTTCTCGACCGATCTGTCGAGCTACCTACGAGGCGGTCGCATTTCGGCTGCGAGCGCGATCATCGGCACGGCGCTTAAGATTTGCCCGCTTATGACGGTCGATTGCGAAGGTAAGCTGTCGCCACGTGAGAAAATTCGCACTAAGAAGCGAGCGATTTCCGAGATGGCCAAGACCATGATGGCACACGTGCAGGACGGTGTGGATTATTCGGGTAAGTGCATCATGTCGCACTCGGCGTGCCGCGAGGATGCCGAGGCAGTTGCGGCGCTGATTGAGGAACAGGTTCCGCGGCTTAAAGGCAAGATTGAGATCAATGACATCGGTACTCTGATTGGCTCGCATACCGGCCCCGGCACGGTAGCCGTCTTCTTTATGGGCGATAAGCGCGTGGACTAACGTTCGTGGGCTGGCTGACGGTTTTAACCGCTGCGCCTGTCCCTCCTGACATTTGATAACAGAAAAAGGCCCGTCCCGTTGTTTGTGGGGCGGGCCTTGCTTTTGCAGCTAGCGTTTCTTTCCGCGGAAGAAGAAACCGTGCAGCGAGGGCTTGAGTCCGCGGTTGGCGCGACGCTCCTCGATATGATCGTGGATCGAAGCGACGCGTTCGATGACTTCGTCGGGGATCGGCACGTCGGGATTCATGTTCTCGACCTGGCTAACCTCGGCGGCGGCGACCTGGTCGATAATGGGCACATCGTCGCGCGAGATGACAGGTGTGGCGTCTTCCTTCATCTTGCGATAGCGCTGCATCATGTCGGTCTGTAGCTGCTGGGCCGAAGGCGGCGTCCAGATGATGGCGTTGGCGCCGGCGGCGATGGTTTCGCGGATGCTCTCGGGCGTCTTGCCGCCCGGTGCGATGAGCGGCAGGTTGGGATAGTGCTCGCGCAGCTCGCGCAGGACCTGGCGCGTGTTCTTGCCGGCCGCGATGTTGAGGATCTTGGCTCCGGCGCGCACTTTGGCATGCGCATCATCGTCGCAACGTACGACCGTGGCGATGACGGGGATGTCGGCGATGTTGGTGATGTGCTCGACCATCTCGGCAGTGGCGGGGGAGTTGACCACGCAGCCCGCCGCGCCCTGCATCTCGGAGACGGCCGCCATCTGCACGGAGCGCTTACCGGTGGTGGTGCCGCCGCCAACGCCCACAAAGACCGGGCACTCGGCAACAGTCAGCAGCGCCTGCGTAATGGCGGACTGCGGCGTGAAGGGGTAGACGGCAAACACGGCATCGGCATTGGAGTTGCGGATGACCGCCACGTCGGTGGTGTAGATGAGCGATTTGATGCGGCGGCCAAAGAGCGTAAAACCGCTGGCCTCCTCGATTTCATCGGGCATGCGGAGGGCCGCCTTGCGCAGGCGCCCATCGATGGGCAGCGGCTCCATGGGCAAAAGGCCGTTGGGAGTTACGGCTACCTGGGGCTCGGTAAATTCGTCTGCAAGCTCTACCTCGGAGAAGTCGACCGAGGCGACGATGTCCTCGTGAACCTCGGCGGGAACATCGATGGGGGCTTGGTCGTTAGTCGCGGCAGGCGTTTCGAAGGAGCTGGTGCCGACAAAGGCGTCGACGCGCTCGTTCAAATCGTTGAGAGAATCCATGGCGGTCCGTTTCTATGTTGTGAGGTCGGCAGTGTACGACCGGCGTTGCGAGTGCTAAATCGTTTGATGAGTTGATTTTTCCCCGCTGCGCCATCCGTTAGACTGAAGGGCCGGCGAACGTGAAGGAGCTGTGGTGGCGGGAATCGAGGTGCTATCTTGAATGTCCCGTATGCAAAAGAGAGGTGACGCGGTATGGAATTTTCGGCAATGTTGGGTTCGATTGGCCTATGCGTGGGCGCGATCGTTGCCGCCGCGGTCATCTACTTTGCGGTCACGGCCATCAAGGGCAAAAAGGCCGAGCGCAAGGAGCGCGAGGCGCTTAAGCAGTGCCGTGACCAGCAGGACAGGCACGCACGGCGATAGCTTGTTGAGTTTTGAATCCGTGCGCTAGCTGCGTTTTCGGACCAGGGCGATATAGAAGCCCTCAAAGTCGCGACTGGGCGGAATGGTCAGCGTGCCGGGCATGCCGTTGGCAATGGCCGAGACGTGGCCGGCGGCGATGGCCTCGGTAAGGGCGTTGCACTCGATATGCGGCTTGTCGCCGGCATCCTGGGCGCGGCGTGCTTCGCTTTCGCTCGGTGTGCCGTCGAGGGGGATGAGCTCACAGTCCATGTGCTTGTCGAGGGCCTCTTGCAGGGCATCCTCGTTTTCCTGCGGCAAGATCGAACACGTCGAATAGACGAGCGTGCCGCCCGGTTTGAGGGCTCCCATGGCGCGGTCCAGAAGCGCGCGCTGCGAGCGGGCACACTTGACGAGCAGCTGCTCAGTGAGGCCGCGCAGACTTTTCTCGTTGCCGCTGATGACGGTGCCCGTACCGGTACAGGGGGCGTCGAGCAGAATACGGTCAAAGCGGAAGAATTCGTCAAGCTCGCGTGCGTCAATACGCATGACGGGCACGTTTTTGGCGCCCTGGCGGCCCAAGTTGGCCTCGAGCTTTTCGGCACGGGGAATGCTCATCTCGCAGGCGGTGAGGTGCGCCTGTCCCTGGGTGAGGGCGGCGATCTGCGTCGTCTTGCCGCCGGGGGCCGCACACATGTCCAGGATGTCCTCGCCGGCCTGAGCGCCCAACACCAAAGGCGGCATCATGGACGACAAGCTCTGCAGATAGATTTTGCCGTCACGGTAGATGTCGAGATCCCACAGATCGGAAACCTGGGCCTCGGGCAGGATGAAGGCATCCTGATACCATGCGACGGTTTGGTGGGCGATCCCGGCGGCGTCGAGTGCAGCGGCGATGTCCTCGGCGGTCGCCTTGAGCGTGTTGGCGCGCAGCGTGACCGGGCGCGTGGCTGCGGCGCCAAAGCCTTCGATCATGCGCTCAGCATCGGCAGGCGTATAGGCGCCGGCAACCGTGTCGACCATAAAGCGCGGCAGGTCGGCGGCGGAGTGTTGGGCGGCAAGCTGATCGGAAAGCTCGGTAGCGGCAAACTGCCTAAGCTTGAGCTCGGGCTTAACCTGCTTTTTCTGCTTACGACGACGCGGCTTGGACATCCGTCTTCCCTTCCCGTCCCAATTTGACTACTTTCCGGGCACGCTGCTGCTGGCGTGCTTTAGTACTGGCTCTCGTGCTTGCTAAAGAAGTCGAAGCGCGGGGGCAGCGGCTTCACGCGGTGCTCGCCGGGCTTCTCACCCAGGCTCTCCACAAACTCGTCCGTGGAGGCAAAGATGTTGTCCCAGCTAAAGAAGGCGACTGGGTCGACGTCGAAGTACTCGCAGACGAGCTCGCAGCCGGCCGGGACGATGCCGTGCATCAGGACGGTCGCCACGCGCAGCTCGGTAAAGGCGTCGACCAGGGCCTGCTTCATGGCGGCGTTGGCCGGCTCGCCCTCGAGCTTGTTGGCGGCCTTGGAGGCATCGCTCCAGCGCTTGTTGGCGGCGCGCAGGCAGTCGTCGCACACGGCGAGCGCGCGGTGCGTCTCGAACTTGTACATGGCCTGTTCAAAGGCGAGGGCGGCCTGCTCGGCAGCCTCGACTACGGCGGCAGAGGCTGCGCCGGCCGGAATGCAACCGTTGCGGTAGGGGCTCTCGTCGCCCTCCTTGACGGCGACGCCGTAGAAGCAGCTGCGGGCCAGGCGGTTGAACACGCCGGTCAGCAGCGCGCTCTCCTTAAGGGCCGGGTCGATGACGCGCTTGTCGTCGCAGGCGCGCACCTCGTTGCCGTCCTTGTCCTTGCCGGTCACACGCGTGTCGTATGCCTTGGGGCTAAAGCTCACCGGCTTTTCGGACAGGCCGAGCGACAGCCAGTGCGCGCGCATCTGCTCGCAGGTGTAGTGGTTGAGTAGATCGTCTGCCGGCGGGGGAGGCGTCTGCGAGGACGAGCTGGCTTTTTTGCCCATGTAGAGCAGGTGATAGCAGGCGCTGACGGTGCTCTGCGTAAGGTCCCAACCCAGGGCCTCCCACATGGCGGTCTGAGCGATGCAGTAGAAGTAGATGTTGTCCTGACCGATGAACTGGTAGATCTGAGCGTCGTCCGAGCACCACCAGTCGCGCCAGTCGAGCGAGCTGTGCTGGTAGGTGGGAGCGGGTACCTGCGTGGAATCGGCAGCGGGCTCGCCCATGAGGGCGGCATCCTGGGCGGCGACGCCCTCGGTTACGCCGGCGGCCTTGGCATCGCGTGCGAGCACGGTACGCGTATAGCTGATGGGCGCCCACAGGCTCTCGGGCCAGCACCAGCAGGTGACGTCGGAGACGCCATCGACCTCGGGCACCGGAACGCCCCAGCCGATGTTGCCGGTGATGCGGAAGGGCACGAGTGCCTTGCCGCTGCGGAAACGCACGCCACCGTTGGCGAGCACCGCGTGGGCATCGTCACGTTCCTTCCAGCTGGGGAAGGTGACGGTAAAGCTGCTCTTGTTGCCCTCGGGCTCCAGGACGGTGTGCTCGGGAAGCTGATCCTCGACGGCATCGAAGGCCTCGCGGAACTTGTTCTGGATGTAGAGCTGAGCCGGCAGCAGCCACTCCTCCATGGTCTTGGAGACCACGGAACGAACCTGCGGGTTCTGGGCGAGCTTGGCGGTATAGGTCTTCATAAAGTCGAGGTAGGCCGGCAGGTCGAAGTAGAGGTTGTCGACCGGGCGCAGCTCGGGCACCTCGCCGGTGAGCTGGCTCTTGGGCGCGATGAGCTCCTCGGGCTCAAACTGGTGGCCCAGGTCGCACTCGTCGGCATAGGCCTTCTCGGACTTGCAGCCCTGGATGGGGCAGCGGCCGATCACCTGACGGCCGTTGAGGAACGTGCCGGCCTTGGCGTCGTAGAACTGCAGCGTGGAGCGCTTGGAGATGGTGCCCTGCTCGTGCAGGCGCTCGATAATCTCGGCGGTCACCTCGTTGTGAATCTGCGCAGCCGGCTCAAGGCCCGAGCCGCCGTAGATATCGCAGCTGATGTTGTAGTTGTTGAGGGTCGCGGCCTGGCGGGAGTGATTGGACTCGACATACTCGCCGATGGACTTATCGTAGCCTTCGTTCTCCTTGAGCTTGCGGTAGCTCTCCATGATGGGCGAGCCGTAGCAGTCGGTGCCCGAGGTGAAGATGACGTTCTCGCGGCCCAGACGGTCGCGCAGGAAGCGGGCGAAGAAGTCGGCAGGGACAAAGACGCCGCCAACGTGGCCAAAGTGAAGGCCCTTGTTGCCGTAGGGCTCGCCGGCGGTAACGATGGCGCGGCGAGGCCAGCTGGGACGGTCGTTCATGGAGTATTTGGATGCCATGGGACTCCTTCGCATATGGTGAGAGCGCAGCCGGGCGTGGGGCTCGGCGGCGCGGTGGTCAATTCGTGCATATCGTTCGACATTATCGCACATGCGGACGGGTACGTGGCAGGGGCGCTATCCTAAGATGCTATGAATGAGATTTCCAACATACATGCGTTTGAAGACGAGGATTTTCTGCACGCTTGCTTTGTGTGGGGGATGGCCGTGCTTGTGGTGTTTGCCGTGTGCCTGGTGCCGGTGTTTATGCTGCTGGGCGGGCCTGCAGACTTGGATGCGGCTGACGCGGGCGGCTGGATGGCCGTCTTGGGCTGGATGGTCGGCTTGACTGCGGTTTCGGCGGCTTCATTTGCCGTGCACGAGCTGGTGCACGGTGTGTTTTTTAAGCTGCTGGCGCCCGCGGGCGCGAAGGTGACCTTTGGGGCGAATCGCGAGACGGCGATGATCTATGCCTGCGCCGAAGGCGTTGTGTATTCGCGCCGGCGGTACATGGCGGTTTGTCTGGCGCCGACGGTTGTTGTGACGACAACGCTTGCCCTGGGGTTTGCGTTTTCGGTCTATCCGCTGCTGTGCTATCTGGCTTGCGGCTTGCATTTGTCGGGCTGTGTAGGCGACTGGTATTACGTGCGGACCATTTTGCGCGACCGCCGCATTGTCGCCTGCGAGGATACGTCCTTTGGCGTGCGCTTTTTTGGGTGAGGAGATGTCGATGAAGTCGTTGTTGCTGCATGCGTGCTGTGCACCATGCTCGCTTGAGCCGGTTCGCCTGCTGCGCGAGGAGGGGTTTGAGCCCACGATTTGCTGGACCAACCCCAATATTCAACCGCGCGATGAATGGCAGCGCCGCTTGGACGAGCTGCGCCGGTGGTGTGCCGATGGCGACATCGAGCTCATCGAGGCAGGGGAGGACCGCGATCGCTGGGAGACCGGCGTGGCACCGCTGGGTGCCGATCGGCCTCGCCGCTGTCGCGCGTGCTATGCCCTGCGCTTGGCCGAGGCGTGCCGCGTGGCCCAGGAGCGCGGGTTTGAGTTTGTGGGCACGACGCTCGCCGTCTCGCTGTACCAGCTGTTCGATACCTGCAATGACGTGCTTGAGCGCTTGGCGGCGGCACATGGGCTCACCCCGGTGATTCGCGATTTTCGCCCGTATTACCCCGAGGCGACACGCCGTTCGCGCGAGCTTGGCATGTATCGGCAGAACTACTGTGGTTGCCGCTTCTCGGCTGTCGAGGCGGCCATGGACCGCGCCCGCATCCGCGACGAGCGCAAAGCCGCCAAAAAGTAGTTCACTTGGGACGTCAGCCTGCTAGGATGTAGAGCGGACTTTAGCTATATAAGGAGAATCCGACGTGTCTATGCGTACCGATGATTTTGACTATAACCTGCCCGAAGAGCTCATCGCCCAGGCGCCTGCCGAGCCGCGCGACTCCTGCCGCCTGCTGGTGGTTGATCGCAAAGGCTCCCAGGCGGGAACGCCGCTGGAGCACGGCGGCACCGTTGAGCACCGCATCTTCCGTGACATCATCGACTATATCGAGCCGGGCGACGTGCTCGTCATCAACCAGACGCGCGTGATGCCGGCTCGCCTGATCGGCCGCAAGACGGGCTCGGGCGGCGTGGTCGAGACGCTGCTGCTCAAGCGCCGCGAGGATGTTGACCCGCTGGGTCACGTCTGGGAGTGCCTGGTCAAGCCGGGCAAGCGCCTGAAGCCCGGTGCTCAGATTGAGTATCGTGCGGGCGGCGCCCATGCGCCCGAGGGGGCTCCCGTAGTGCTGACGGCCGAGGTCGTCGACTTTGTCACCGATAGCCGCGGTGGCCGCCTGGTGCGCTTTGAGCCGGCCGGTTGCAATGCCGCCGGCGACCCGCGCGCGCTCGACGAGGCCATCCATGCTGCCGGCCACGTGCCGCTGCCGCCTTACATTACCGATTACGAGGGCGATCCCGAGAAGTACCAGACCGTCTACGCCATGAAGGAGGAGCACTCGGCTGCCGCTCCTACGGCGGGTCTGCATTTTACTCCTGAGCTCATGGCCGCTATCGAGGCCAAGGGTGCCAAGTTTGCCGCCGTCGAGCTCGAGGTGGGCATCGATACCTTCCGCTTGGTGGAGGAGGACGACCCTACGCAGCACGTCATGCACACCGAGCGCTACCACGTGTCGCAGGAGGTTGTCGACGCCGTGCATAAGGCCAAGGCCGAGGGTCATCGTGTGATCGCCGTCGGCACTACCGCGGTGCGCTCGCTCGAGAGCGCGTTTGACACGGACGCGCCGGTGTCCGATCCGGCCGTGACGGCGCGCTATTTTGAGGGCCGCGAGGACGGGGCCGATACACTTGGCCGCGGTGACATCGTGGTGCGCGAGAACGCCACGACGCAGCTCTACCTCATGCCCGGATCGACCTATCACGTGGTCGACGCGCTGATCACAAACTTCCACGTGCCGCGCTCCACGCTCATGATGCTCGTGAGCGCGCTTGCCACCCGCGACCAGATCATGGATGCCTACGCCGCCGCTATCGAAGAACGTTATCGCTTCTTCAGCTTTGGCGACGCGATGCTCATTTGTTAGTTACGCGGTTCTACGAACCGCGTAACTGCTCGACGCTGCGCGGGCCGCATTTGGACAATCTGACGTTCAACTTCAAGGGCGCGACCAGAAGGTCAGCGCCCTTTCGTTTCACGTCACCTTGTCTCAAATGCGACCCGCTCGCTGGCGTTGCCAAAACATCGGCATTTCTTTGGTTGTCGATGTAGTCATTGGGGACGTTCTTGTTCGACTAGTCGTTTAAGAACGTCCATTACAGTCGAAATTGTCAGCCCGGGACCGTCTCGGGCTACGATTGAGGCGCGCCCAGAACGGGCCGCCGACCGGGCGCCCGCGCACGGCCGAACGTCCCTGCCCCCGAGAGGGCCTGTTGGGTGCTGCCGGCGCGGGACGCGCCGCCCCCGACGGCTGATAGGAAAGTGCCGGGCAGGTGCCGCGGCTGGTAATGTGAGTGCCGAGGGGGAGGCCATCCGGTCGAACGACTACCGGAAGGATACCACCGTGAAAGCGCCATCCACCAGACCCGCGGCCGTGCTCGGCCTGGACGTCGGCAAGTCGTCGCACTGGGCCTGCCTGATCGACCGCGACGGGGAGGTGCTGGCCAGCGCCCCCGTCCGCAACAGGGAGGCCGAGCTCGACGCGCTGTTCGCCTCCGCGCCCGCCGGCACGCTCGTCGTGGTCGACCAGTTCCGCAACATAGGGTCCCTCGCCGTGAGGCGGGCCCGCGCCGCGGGGCTCGGGGTCGCCCACCTGCCCGGGCTCGCCGCCAGCCGCGCCGCGGGCCTGTTCGCCGGCGAGGCCAAGACCGACGAGCGCGACGCCGCGGTGATCGCGCGGACCGCCCTGGGCGTGCCGGACTCCCTGTCGGGGGTCCCGGGCCGCGGCGAGGCCCTCGAGGCCGCTCGCGCCCTCTCGTCGCAGCGCGACCACGTCGTCGCCTGCGCGACCAGGGACAAGAACCGCCTGCGCGCGGTGCTGCTCGAGTCCTGCCCGGCCCTCGAGGCCGCGGTCGACCTGTCGGACCGGCGGTGGCTGGAGCTGCTCGCCGGGTTCGGCGGGGCGTGGGGGATCGCCCGCTCCGGGGCCGAGGGCCCGCGGGCCGAGGCCGCCGGGGAGGTCGCGGCCGCCTCCACCGCGCCCCCGCCGGCGCTCGTCGAGGCCGAGAACAGGCAGGTCAGGTTCCTGGCCGCCCGGATATCGGAGGCCCTCGACGAGGCCGGGGCCCTCGAGGCCGAGACGGCGGCGCTGCTCGAGGGCGACGAGACCTACGCGTGCCTGCTCACCGTGCCCGGCATCGGCCCGAGGACCGCGGCGCAGCTCGCGGTGTCGGTCGACATCGGGAGGTTCCCGGACCACGACCACCTGGCCTCGTACTGCGGCATAGCCCCGAGGGTGAGGAGCTCCGGCACGTCGGTGAGGTCGGTCAGGGCGTCCAGGCGCGGCGACGCGAGGCTCAAGTCCCTGCTGATCTTCTCGTGCAACAGCCTGGTGAGGTCCTCGGGGCGCTACGGCGAGTACTACCGGGCCTGCAGGGCGCGGGGCATGGGGCACGGGCGGGCGCTCAAGGCCGTCGCGAGGAAGCGGCTCAGGGCGATATACGCCGTGATGCGCGACCGGGTGCCCTACCGGGAGTAGCCCCGACGGTTGACAAAACTATAGGAACACCCAATGACTACCTTGCATCAATCTAATAAGTTGCGGTGAGATAGTTCTTGAATTGGCCTTTTTTGAGGCCTAACAGGAACTATCTCACCGCAACTGCGTTGAGCGTTTTTTTGGCAGCCGGTTTACTTGCTTGCGAACAGCCAGACTAGGATGATCACCAGGATTGCGGCGATGATGCAGACGATGGCGCCGGTGAATTTGATGCGTGAGTCGCGGGTACGCTCGCGCACCGCGTCCTCGGTGGCCTCGAGCTGGGCGACTTCTCGTTCGGTCTCGGCGTGTTCGGCTTTGTCTCGGGCCAAGGATCCTGCAAGCGACTCAGTGATCTCTGGGTGGTCGTGCACCTCGGTCGCCTGTTCGATGATCGACTGCGCATGTGCGGCATCTGCTTGGGCGTTGGCGATGCTCTGCTCTTGGTCGCGGCGTGCCTTGTCCTCGGCGGCGATCTTCTCGCGCAGTTCGCGCTGGCGCGTCGCGGCGGCCGTCTTTGCCGTCTGCAACTCGTCGCGCGCGGCATCGGCCTCGGTCGTCACGGCTTGGTGCGCGCGTTTTGCTTCGGCGATGGGGGCCTGCGCTTGCTCGACGGCCTGCTCGGCTGCGGCAAGCGAGTGCTCAAGGTCGGCGGTGATGCGCGGGACATCTTCTTCGGCTTTACGCAGGGCATCTGCCGTGTCGGAAATCTGCATCGAGAGCTCGCTGGTGCGCACCGTATAGTTGGCAGGATTGGCCGAGGGATTGCGTTGCAGCTCGGCATACTCATGACGCAGCGTCTCGAGCTGGGCGCGCGTGGCGTCGACGGTTTGTTGTGCGGCGGCAATGCCGGCGTCTCGCTCGGCCTTCACCTTGTCGCGGATGCGCTTGGAATCCTCAAGACGTCGAACGAGGCGGTTGCCGGTCTCGCGAGAGCTCGCCTCGCGGGCCTCCACGGCGTCGAGCGCGGCCTTCAGGCGGAGCTCAGTCGCGTCATCCTCTGTCTTCATTTGTTCGAACTGACCCTTGAGCTCTGTCGCTTTGGCGGCGTGGGCATCACGGTCAATCTCGGCTGCCGCAGCGGTCTTTTGCGCTGTGGCGATCGCCTGGCGCTGGTCGGCGACGATCTGGTCGTAGCGGCCTGCGATATCCTGGCGCGTCTCGAGTTCCTCGGCCTGATCGGCAATGCGCTGCTCAAGTTCGGCCAGGTGGGCGCGGGCGTCCGCGAGTGCCTTCTTTGCGGCATTCATCTCGCGCATGGCCGAGGCGCCCTGGGCGATAAAGGTGCCCACGGCGTTCGCAGTGTTCGAGACAGCGGTCCCCAGATCGCGGTTCGCGGCGGGGGAGTGCGGGGCGGTCGGGCGAGCGGTGTCGGCAGAGTCCGCATCGGCAGCCTGCGGCGCGGCGATATTGCCGGTACCGCCCTCGACCACAGAAAAGCCTGCTGCGTGCGGATCGACCGCATCGGCGCCAATCGTGGGATGCTCGAGCTGCAGAAACGAGGGCATGGTACTGCCCTGGTCGGCAACCGGAGTCTCGCCGGGCACAAAGGTCGAGGCGGCCTCAGCGGCCTCTTCTTCCTCGGCGTCAACGTCGGCATCGGCGACGGCGTCTTTCATCGCTTTGACAGCATCCATCATGGAGTCCATGACGGCATCGAGCTCTTCTTCCGAAGACACCTCGATGGGGCCCGCTGCTTGCGGGGCGTCGTCCTGTACAGGGGCGTCGTCCTGAGCGGGTGCATCGTCGTTTTGCTCATCGGCGTTTTCTGTTTCGGTGGTTTCCGCCGTAGCGCTTTCGTCCAAGATGGGGTCGTCGATGTCGATACCATCGCAGGTCACAGTGTCAGTATCTGCGGTGACGTCTGCGGGATCATCAATATGCTGTTGAGTCTGGGGGTCCAGCTCGTCTGTCATAGGCATGTGCTCCTCATCGTTGTTTGTCACCCTATGATAAAGTCTCGCGCCGACATCCCGCGCGCCGCAGCAAAGTTTCAAAACGTGTTCGATGGCTCGATCTGATAACAATAACTCGGCCGCTTTATCCAGTTTGTGCTTGACAATCCCTTCGCCGAACGACGTGGTGCCGTTCGCCTACCGCGGTCTTTTATTTTCGCTTGAACACGCTAAAGTTGCATCTCAGCTTTTGGCGCGTGAAGTTGGATGCGCGCAGTCGGCGGGCGTGCCCGTCGCGATTTGAAAGGACTATGTATGGGACTTTTCACTGGTAAGACCGTGATCGTCACCGGCGGCGGCAAGGCCACGCTTAAGGACGGTTCTGCTGGCTCCATCGGCTACGGCATCGATATCGCATTTGCCAAGGAGGGCGCGAACCTCGTCATCACTGGCCGCAACGTCGCCAAGCTCGAGGCCGCCAAGGAGTCTCTCGAGGCCGAGTACGGTGTCAAGGTTCTGCCTGTTCAGGCCGATGTCTCGGCTGGTCAGGACAACGAAGCCGTCGTCCAGAACGTCATCGACAAGGCCATTGAGGAGTTCGGCCGCATCGACGCCGTCGTCAACAATGCTCAGGCCAGCGCCTCGGGCGTGACCATCGCCGATCACACCATGGACCAGTTTAACCTGGCCATTTACTCCGGTCTGTATGCTACCTATCTGTATATGCAGAAGGCCTATCCGCACCTGAAGGAGACCAAGGGATCCGTGGTCAACTTTGCTTCGGGCGCCGGCCTGTTTGGCAACTATGGCCAGTGCAGCTATGCTGCCGCCAAGGAGGGCATCCGCGGCCTGACCCGCGTTGCCGCCAACGAGTGGGGCAAAGACGGCATCAACGTCAACATCGTGTGCCCGCTTGCCTGGACTGCCGCGCTCGAGAACTTCCAGGATGCTTACCCCGAGGCGTTCAAGGCCAACGTTCACATGCCGCCGGCGGGCCACTACGGCGACGTCGAGAAGGAAATCGGCCGCGTGGTCGTTCAGCTCTGCGGTCCCGACTTTAAGTACATGAACGGCGAGACCGTCACCCTCGAGGGCGGCATGGGCCAGCGGCCCTAGCAGTTACGCGGTTCTACGAACCGCGTAACCAGTTGACGCTGCAAACCCGCCAGAGCGGCAATCTGTCTTTCAACTTCGGCGGCATGACCAGAAGGTCAATGCCGCCTTGTTTCAAGGCACCTTGCTCGCTTTGGCGGGTTTTCGCTGTCGGTGCCATAACATCGGCGTTGCTGTGGCTGTCGGAAATGATCCGTTGGGGACGGAGGAAAACGGATCATTTTTTATCCTGGTGCATTGGTGCATTGGTGCAAGGGGGCAGGTTTCCTTTGCACCAGTTTCTGTCGAGTCGGTGCTTCTTGCGGGTTGCCCGTATAATGGTTTGCGTATGAACCGCAACCAAGGAGTTCCAGTTTATGGACCAGAGCCTTTTTAAATTCGATCTGATCGCCGAGGATCCGACGACGCATGCGCGTGCCGGCGTGCTGCACACCCCGCACGGCGACATCGAGACGCCGATCTTCATGCCCGTGGGCACAAAGGCAAACGTCAAGGGCATTCCTACCGAGACCGTCAAACAGCTCGGCGCCCAGATCGTGCTTGCCAATACCTATCACCTGTCCATGCGTCCCGGCGAGGACACCATCGCCGAGCTGGGCGGCCTGCACAAGTTTATGAACTGGCACGGCCCTATCCTCACCGATTCGGGCGGCTTCCAGGTGTTCAGCCACAACGATGCCGTCAAGCTCACCGACGAGGGCGTGCGCTTTATCGTCAACGACTATGACGGCCGCCATGTGTTCTGGACGCCCGAGGACAACATGGAAATCGCCATGAAGCTCGGTTCCGACATCTGCATGCAGCTCGACCAGTGCCCGGGCTATCCCGCCACGCGCGCCTACGTTGAGCGCGCCGTTGAGCTGTCGAGCATGTGGGCTGAGCGTTGCTATAAGGCGCATACCCGCGACGACCAGGCACTCTTTGGCATTGTTCAGGGCGGCATGCACCTAGATCTGCGCCTGCGCTCGCTGCGCCATCTGGAGGAGTGCGGCGACTTCCCCGGTTACGGCATTGGCGGCTACTCGGTGGGCGAGGACCACGAGACCATGTTCGAGACCCTGGCACCACTCGTAAGCGAGTACATGCCCATGCACAAGCCGCGCTACCTGATGGGCGTCGGCAACCCGACGACGCTCGTGCGCGGCGTGGGCGTGGGCATCGACATGTTCGACTGCGTGCTGCCGACGCGCACGGGCCGCATGGGTACGGCGTTCTCCAGCGAGGGTCGCCTCAACTTCCGCAACGCCCGCTTTGCGCACGACGATGGCCCCATCGATCCCACCTGCACCTGCCCGGTGTGCACGGGCGGCTACAGCCGCGCGCTCATCCGCCACATGGTCACGCAGAAGGAGATGCTCGGCGGCATTTTGCTGTCGATGCACAACATCTACTACTTGCTCAACCTTATGCAGCGTGCTCGCCAGGCCATTATCGAGGGCCGTTACGGTGCGTTCGTGAGCGACTGGATGAACAGCCCTGCGGCGGTGGATTACTAAGAGCTGCGGGCGCGCTTGCGGGTGCGCTTGCGCGGTGTCGAGGCCACGTGCCAATCGACCGTGCACAACCGGCACCGGGCATCGCATGCGCCGGCATCGGCTGCGCGACCGCTGACCGATAGCTTGCAAGTGCTTGATGCATCGTGGGTACCATACCGAATAGTTGATGCTCGGGCGGGTGTTTGGCGCATGGCGTCGACCCCGCCCGTTTTTCTTTTTCTCGATAGGAGCACCCATGATTAAGAACGAGAACGTCGAGGGCGAGCCTGCCTACGACGAGACGTACCGCCGCGGCCCCGTGGTTATGCGCGGCCCCATGATTCCTAAGGACAACACCTACGCCAACCTGCTGGCGCCCGAGGAGTCGACCGATTGGCTGCATGCCGATCCGTGGCGCGTCCTTCGTATTCAGGCAGAATTCGTCGATGGTTTTGGCGCGCTGGCCGAGCTCGGACCTGCGGTGACCATCTTCGGTAGCGCCCGCACGCCCAAGACCGATCCGCTCTACAAGGCGGCGCGTACCGTCGGGCGCAAGATCGCGCAACGTGGCGTGGCGGTCATCACCGGTGGCGGCCCCGGCATCACGGAAGCGGCCAACAGGGGAGCGGCGAGTGTCAACGGCAAGTCAGTTGGCCTAGGCATTGAATTGCCGCACGAGCAGGGGCTCAATAAATACGTGAACCTCGGCATGGACTTCCGTTACTTCTTTGTGCGCAAGACCATGTTCGTCAAATACAGCTCGGGCGCCATCGTGTTTCCCGGAGGTTTTGGTACGCTCGACGAGATGTTCGAGGTACTCACGCTGGTGCAGACACACAAGGTCAAGCGCATGCCGCTCGTGCTGGTGAGCAGCGAGTACTGGCAGGGCCTGTTCGACTGGCTCAACGGCCCGGTGATGGGCGCCGGTATGATCAGCCCGCTCGATCCGGATCTGGTACACATTACCGACGACCTCAACGAGGCCGTCGACATCGCCCTGAGCGGGCTGATGTAGAGTAGCTAAAATGGGACGGGGCTAAAAAGACTGGTCTGAAACGTTTGATACCAGTCTTTTTAGCCCCGTCCCAAATGAACTGCTTCTAAGTTGCGGTGGAATAGGGATTGATTTGCGGCTGATAAGCCAAAAACAGTCCCTATTCCACCGCAAGTGGTAAAGGTGCCCCTAGTGGATGGGCTGGTAGCGGGGGCAGTAGCTGATGGCGATGGCATCGACGCCTACGTGGGTGGCGATGGTGCAGCCGATGGGGCCGGTGCCGGCGTCTACGTAATCCTGACCCGCGAGTGCCTCGTTGACAAGCTCCTGCTCCTCGGCGGCGCCGGTCGTGAGCACGCGCACGCTGGAGCCCGGATACTCGGCCAAAAATGCGAGGCAATCTGCCATGGTGTTGGCAACGATGCGCTTGGCGCCGCGGCCCTTTTTGATTGCCTTGATCTCGCCCGATTTCCACTCCGGCGAAACGGCCAGGCGAATGTTGAGCATCTGCGTGAGCTGGCCGGCGAGCTTGGCCGCGCGGCCGTTCTTGACCAGGTTCTCGAGCGTGCGCGGAATCAGTAGCAGATGGGCGTCGGGCAGCGTCGCGCGGATCCGCGCCTCGGTCTCGTCTAGGCTGCGGCCGTCCTCGCGCATGGCGAGCGCGTACTCCACCAGCAGGCCCTCGGCGCCCGAGCCGGTGCGCGAGTCGATGCAGCGCACGTCGAGCTCGTGGGTCTCGGCGACCAGGCATGCGTTGGAATAGCAGGCGGACCATTCGCTGCACAGCGAGATAAAGATCGCGCTATCGTGGCCGTCAGCACGCACGCGGTCAAAGAGTGCCTTGAACTCGCCGGCGCTCGGCTGCGAGGTGTGCGGCAGTTGCTCGGAGCCGGCCATGCGCGCGACGTATTCCTCGGCGGTAATCTGCACCTGGTCGAGCAGGTCCTCGCCCTCGATAATCACATGCAGCGGAATCACGTAAATGCCGAGCTCTTGAGCGCGGGCGGGGGAGATGTCCGACGTGGAGTCGGTTATGATGGCAAAAGACATAATTGCACCTTTCGTTGGGGCGCTTGCGCGCCGCCTTCTTAGAGCAAAGTGCGACAAGTATAGTGGAGTTGCTCTACATTGCTAGGTTCAATTGTTGAATAGTCAACAGTTTGAAGTGACGGTGTGGAAATCATCAACTGGGGAAGAGGGATGCCGATGGCGGCATTGCAGCTATGCGAGCGGCCGGTTGTGCTGTTCGATTTTGACGGCACGGTGGCCGATACGGGCCGGGCGGTGATGACCTCGACGCGCAAGACGTTGGCCGCGCGCGGGTTTTCGGAGGCGCAGATGGGTGACCTGCGCCGCATGATCGGGCCGCCCCTGTGGAAGAGCTTTCACGACTTTTATGGCTTCTCCCGCGAGGAGTCGCTTGTGGTGGCTGACGAGTACCGTGCCTTTTTTGATGAGCTGGGACCTGAAGAGTATCCCGTGTTCGACGGAATCCCCGAGCTGCTCGATGGCCTTGTCGCGCAGGGGCATCGCATGGCGGTCGCGACGTCTCGCATGGAGGCGAAGTGCATCGATATGGTGCATGAGCTGGGGATTTGCCAGTTTGAGGCCGTGGTCGGCATGAATCCGCCGCAGGGGCGCGAGACCAAGGCGGATTCGGTCCGCGATGCCCTGGCGGCCCTGGGTGCGACCGCGGACGAGGCCGTGATGATCGGCGATCGCTTCAACGATGTGGAGGGCGCACACACAATGGGCGTGCCGTGCATTGGTATCTATTCGGGCGCGGCGGCGCCGGGCGAGCACGAGGCGGCGGGTGCCGATGCAGTGGTGCACTCGGTGGCCGAGCTTGCTAAACTTTTCGCTATCTAATAGACGTAATGTGAGGGACGGGCGTACCCGTCGCTCATTGGTAAGGAGGTCGTCCATGAATCAGGTGGAGCAGAGCGTTACCGAGTATGTCGACGAGGTCTGGGAGGATGTCGTCGCCGATATCGAGCAGTTGGTGAGTTATCCGTCCGTGGCAGTTTCTGCCGATGCGGAGCCCGGCGCGCCGTTTGGCCGCCCGGTCCGTGATGCGCTCGATTGCGCGCTCGGTATCGCGCAAAAGCTCGGCTACCAGACGAGCGATGACGAGGGCTATGTGGGAATCGCCGATATCCCGGGCCGCGGCGACAAACAGCTCGCGACTATCTGCCACGTGGACGTGGTTCCCGCCGGCCCCGGCTGGAACACCGACCCGTTTGCGATGGAGCGTCGCGAGGGCTGGCTGCTCGGCCGCGGCGTGATCGACGACAAGGGTCCGGCCGTGCTGTCGCTCTACGCCGGCGCCTACCTGCTCAAGCACGGCATCGTTCCGCGCTACACCTTCCGCGCGCTGCTGGGCTGCGATGAGGAAGTGGGCATGTCCGACGTTCACCATTATCTGGAGAACTACGCGAATCCCGACTTTCTGTTTACGCCCGATGCCGAGTTCCCGGTCTGCAATGCCGAGAAGGGCCAGTTTGGGGCGACGTTCGTGAGCCCCAAGATCGACGGCGGGCGCATTGTGTCCTGGAGCGGTGCCGAGGCGAGCAACGCCATTCCGTCGCAGTCCATCTGCGAGCTCGCGATTGCCGCTGATGAGCTGCCGGCGCCGGTCGAGAACGCCGACCGCTTGGAGATTACGGCGCTTGATAATGGCCATGCGCAGATTTTCGCCCACGGTATCGGTGGCCATGCTTCGATGCCCGAGGGAACGATCAATGCCGTCGGCCTGATCGTGTCGTATCTGCGCGAGGCCGAGGACGCGTTTGGTGCACGCGACGAACGTCTGCTGACGCCTGCCGAGCACGAGTTCGTCAAGTTCCTGGCCTTTGTGCATGCGGATGCCTATGGTCGCGGCCTGGGTATCGATGCGACGAGTCCGGCGTTTGGCCCGCTTACCTGCAACGCTGGCGTCATCCGCGTGGCGGATGGCCATATTGAGCAGGTCATCGACGTGCGCTTCCCCGACAGCTCGAGTGCCGATACTATCCGCGAGCAGCTCGACCCGCTCGTGGGCCGTTTTGGCGTGACGTGCCAGCTGGGTCGCGCGAAGGTGCCGTTCTCGGTGTCTGCCGACGATCCGGCCGTGAAGGCGCTTATCGATACCTATAACGAGTTTACGGGCAAGCAAGCTGAGCCCTTTGCCATGGGCGGCGGCACGTACGCGCGCAACTTTGCCCGCGCCGTATCGTTTGGCCCCGAGGAGACCGGCCTGGAGCTGCCCGCATGGGGCGGTCAGATGCACGGCCCCAACGAGTGCGCCAACGAGGAACAGCTTAAACAGGCGCTCAAGATCTATATCGTGGCGATCCTGCGCCTCAACGAACTTGAGCTGTAGGGCTTCCCCAGGCACCCGACCTTGCCCCTCAAACCGTCGCTTGCGTACCAAAGTACGCGGCGCTCCTCTTTCGGGGCAATCTCGGGCACCTGGGAAACCCCTATATCCTGCTTGGATACAAACTTGCATTACGAGCCCGGTGCTTCGGCCCGGGCTTTTTCTGTTGCGGTGGGGTAGTCATTGGGGACGTTCCTTTGGTGTAAAAGGTGCGCCATGTTCGGCGCTGGATTGTTATCCGTTTGTAAAGGCTGGGCAGAGCTTGCGGTAAGGGTCTATCAATAGCCCGTAAGAAACCGCAGATAAGGCGGTCGTCGCCCGATCGGGGCCGTATCTTTCCAAACAGCAAAGCGGGCGGGGTGCCCGCGAGTCGCATGTATGAAAGGAAGATCATGCTCGATCAGGCTTATTCTCGTCGTCAGTTCCTCGGCCTCGCTGGTGGTCTTGCCAGCATCGTCGGTCTCGGTCTCGTTGGTTGCGGCGGCTCCGGCGCATCCGACGCCGCCGACAAGGGTAGCGCCGCTGCTGCCGAGTCCGTCTCCGGCGAGGTGACCTACGACGGCGCCTCCTCGTTCCAGGCTCTCGTCGAGGCCGCTGCCGAGAAGTTCATGGATGCCAACCCGGACGTCTCCGTCTCCGGCTCGGGTAACGGTTCGGGCAAGGGCCTGACCGCTGTTGCCGCCGGCACCGTCACCATCGGCAACTCCGACGTCTTCGCCGAGACCAAGCTTGAGGCCGATCAAGTCAAGAACCTCGTCGACCATGAGGTCGCCGTCGTGGGCATGGGCCCCGTCGTCTCCAAGAACGTCAAGGTCGACGACCTGTCCCTCGAGCAGCTCAAGGGTATCTTCTCCGGTCAGATTACCAACTGGAAGGAGGTCGGCGGCGACGACGCCACCATCGTCGTCCTCAACCGCAAGGCCGGCTCCGGCACCCGCGCCACCTTCGAGGCCGCCGTCTTTGGCGATGAGGCCGTCGACTTTAAGGGCGACGCCGAGCTCGACAAGTCCGGCGACGTCCAGACTCAGATGGGCAGCACCGATAACGCCATCTCCTACCTCGACTTCTCGCACTTTGACGATTCCAAGTTCAACGCCATCAAGGTCGAGGGCGTCGAGCCCAAGAGCAAGAATGTCACTGATGACTCCTTCAAGATCTGGGCTACCGAGCACATGTACTGCTCCAAGGACGCCGACGAGGCCACCAAGGCCTTCCTGGAGTTCATGCTTTCCGACGACGTCCAGGGCAAGCTCGTCGAGGAGCAGGGCTTCATCCCCGTCTCTGCCATGAAGGTCGTCAAGGACGCCAGCGGCAAGGTCTCTGCTAAATAAGTAATCGCCCCGGAAAGGTTTGCAATGGCAAAACAGCTGCCAAAGCGCGACCTTGAGAACGTGGGCCTGGGCGTCACGGGCGCGTGCGTAGCGCTCGTGACGCTTGTCGTTGCCGCGCTCATCTTTATGGTCGCCCAAAAGGGCCTCTCGGCTTTTGTCAAGGACGGCGTCTCGGTCGTCGAGTTTTTCACCGGCACCAAGTGGGACCTGGCCAACACAGCCGAAAACGGCCTGCCCTATACCGGCGCCCTGCCCCTGATCGTCACCTCGTTTGCGGTCATGGTGCTCTCCACGCTTATCGCGCTGCCCATCGCCATCGGCTCTGCCATCTTTGCGGTCGAGATTAGCCCTAAGTTTGGCTCTAAGATCTTTCAGCCGCTCATTGAGCTTTTGACCGGCATCCCCTCGGTCGTCTTTGGCCTGATCGGTTTTCACGTGGTCGTCGGTCTTATGAAGAGCGTTTTCCACGTGAGCACGGGCCTGGGCATCTTGCCCGGCGCCATCGTGCTGGCGGTCATGATTCTGCCGACGATGACCACGCTTTCGGTCGATGGCCTGCGCGCCGTGCCCGACGGCTACCGCCAGGGCTCGCTCGCGCTGGGCTACACCCGCTGGCAGACCATCTGGCACGTGGTGCTCAAGTCCGCCATGCCGTCGCTCATGACCGCGGTTATCTTGGGCATGACCCGCGCCTTTGGCGAGACGCTCGCCGTGCGCATGGTCATCGGCGGCATCGAGGCCATGCCGACGTCGCTGCTGTCGCCGGCTTCGACCATCACCACCACGCTCACCACGTCCATGGCAGTCTATGCCGAGGGCTCGGCCCAAGACGATGTTCTGTGGGCGCTCGGCCTGCTGCTGATGGGCATGAGTCTCATCTTCATCCTGATCATCCACCTTATCGGCCGCAAGGGGGCGAAGGCTCGTGGCTAGCACGCGTATCCACATCGACGAGGCGAGGCTCGGGCGTGTCCAAAAGCAGGACCGCTTCGCCACGGGCGTGTTGACGGCGATCGTCGCCATCGTCATGCTCATCGTCGTCTCCATGGTGGCCTATATCCTGTTCGAGGGCATCTCGACGCTGTTCCAGCCGGGCTTTCTCACGGAGCCGTCGCGCGCCAACGGAACGCAGGGCGGCGTGCTCTACCAGCTGTTCGACTCGTTCTACCTGCTGCTGATCACCCTGATCATCTCGGTGCCCATCAGCCTGGGTGGCGCGGTCTTTTTGGTTGAGTACGCACCCGACGGACCCGTCCGCGACATTGCCTCCACCGCCATCGAGACGCTGTCCTCGCTGCCTTCCATCGTTGTCGGCATGTTCGGTTTTCTGGTGTTCTCGGTGCAGCTGGGCTGGAAGTACTCCATCATCTCCGGCGCCGTCGCGCTCACCATGTTCAACATCCCCATCCTGGTGCGCGTGATCCAGCAGGCACTCGAGGACGTGCCGCAGGCCCAGCGCGATGCGTGCCTGGCCATGGGCCTCACTCGCTGGGAGGCCACGCTGCACATCCTGATCCCCGAGGCCATGCCTGCCATCGTGACGGGCATCGTGCTTTCGGCCGGTCGCGTGTTTGGCGAGGCCGCAGCACTGCTTTTTACCTCGGGTATGAGCTCGCCGGTTCGCCTGAACTTCTTGAGCTTTAACCTGTCGAGCCCCACCTGCGCTTGGAACGTGTTCCGTCCCGGCGAGTCGCTCGCCGTGCACATCTACAAGATCTATGGCGAGGGCAGCCCCGAGGCCCAGCAGATTGTTTGGGGCACCGCGGCGCTGCTGATGATTTGCGTGCTGCTGTTTAACGTAGTCGCCCGTATCGTGGGCAAGCAACTGGCAAGAAGGATGACGGCCGAATGAGCGAGATGAATGCAACGCCCGCAACCGAAGCGGCATCGTCCGAGACCCAGGACTTCCTGTCGAGCGTGGGGGAGAGCGAGAAGCGCGTGCGCGTGAGCGGCAAGGCCGTGAGCGACGAGGTCGTGCTCTCCACCAAGGACGTCAACGTGTACTATGGCGACCACCATGCACTGCACAATACGTCGCTCGACTTCCACAAGGGCGAGATCACGGCGCTCATTGGGCCTTCGGGCTGCGGTAAGTCGACCTTCTTGCGTAGCCTCAACCTCATGAATCGCGAGATTCGCGGCTGCCGCGTGGAGGGCGAGATCAACTATCGCGGGCGCAACGTGAACACCAAGACCGAAAACACCTACGAGCTGCGCCGTTCCATTGGCATGGTGTTCCAGCAGCCCAACCCGTTCCGCAAGTCCATTCGCGACAACATCACGTTTGCGCCTAAGCGCCACGGCATCACCGACCGCGACGAGCTCGACCGCATGGTCGAGGAGAGCCTGCGCGGCGCGGCGCTGTGGGACGAGGTCAAGGACAAGCTCGACAAGAGCGCCCATGCGCTTTCGGGCGGTCAGCAGCAGCGCCTGTGCATCGCGCGCACGCTGGCGCTCAACCCCGACGTGATCTTGTTCGACGAGCCCTGCTCGGCGCTCGACCCCATCTCGACGCTGGCGATCGAGGACCTCATGTCGTCGATCGTTGCCGACCGCGCCATCGTCATCGTGACGCACAACATGGAGCAGGCGTCGCGTGTGTCCAACCGCACGGCGTTCTTCTACATGGGCGATATGGTCGAGTACGACGAGACTGACGAGATTTTCCAACGGCCCAAGGACAAGCGGCTGAATGATTACCTCACCGGCATGTTCTCCTAGTCCGGGACATGCTTGAGGCCCGCGGTGGCCACGGTCGCCACGGGACTGATTGGAGAGGCGGGTCATCTCTTGTGGGAGATGGCCCGCCTTTTTGTGTCGTGTGCGGCCCGCCTTTTCGCTGCTATCATGGACAACGTTGAATTTCTACGAAGGAGCAGGGCATATGGCGATTCTTTTGGGATGCGATTCCGTCAGCCTAGAGTTTCCCACCAAGCATATTTTCGATAGCGTGACGCTCGGCGTGGGCGAGGGTGACCGCATTGGTATCGTCGGTAAAAACGGCGACGGCAAGTCGACGCTGCTGAGCGTGCTCGCCGGCACGCTGGAGCCCGATGACGGACGCGTGACGCACCGCCGCGGCACGACGATTGGATTGCTCGGCCAAAAGGATAACCTGGTCGATACCGACACCGTGCATCATGCCGTCGTCGGTGACACGCCTGAATACGAGTGGGCCTCGAGCCCGCGTACGCGCCAGATTCTGGCCGGCCTTATTAGCGATGTGCCCTGGGAGGGCACGGTGGGCGAGCTTTCGGGTGGCCAGCGCCGTCGCGTGGACCTCGCGCGCCTGCTGATCGGCGACTATGACGTGCTCATGCTCGACGAACCCACCAACCACCTGGACATGCGCACCATCAACTGGCTCGCGCGTCACTTAAAGGCCCGCTGGCAGCGCGGCCAGGGCGCGATGCTCGTGGTCACGCACGACCGCTGGTTCTTGGACGAGGTCTGCACCAGTATGTGGGAGGTCCACGACGGCCAGGTCGATCCCTTCGAGGGCGGTTACTCCGCATATATCCTGCAGCGCGTGGAGCGCGACCGCATGGCCGCGGTTACCGAGGAGCGCCGTCGCAACATGGCGCGCAAGGAGCTCGCGTGGCTGAGCCGCGGCGCCCAGGCGCGTTCCACCAAGCCCAAGTTTCGTGTTGATGCCGCTCGCGAGCTGATCGCCGACGTGCCGCCCGTGCGTGACGAGCTGGAGCTCAAGCGCCTCGCCGTGAGCCGCCTGGGCAAGCAGGTTATCGACGTGGTCGACGTGGACGCCGGCTATGCGGATGCCGGCGGCGCGCCCAAGCAGGTGCTCTCCGATGTGACCTGGCTCATTGGTGCGGGCGACCGCTATGGTCTTTTGGGTGAGAATGGCGCTGGCAAGTCGACGCTGCTTGACGTGATCCAGGGCAAGATTGAACCCACGCGCGGCCGCGTGAAGATTGGCCAGACAGTGCGCTTTGGCGTGCTGTCGCAGCAGCTCGAGGAGCTCAAGCCCTACATGGACGACACGATCCGCGAGGTGCTCGGCAACTATAAGAAGTACTACGTCATCGACGGCAAGGAGACTTCGCCCGAGAAGCTCTGCGAGCGTCTGGGCTTTACGACGCAGCAGCTCTGGAGCCGCATCGGCGATCTTTCGGGCGGTCAGCGCCGTCGCCTGTCGCTGTTGCTGACGATTCTGGACGAGCCCAACGTGCTCATCCTGGACGAGCCGGGCAACGACCTGGATACCGACATGCTCGCGATTGTCGAGGACCTGCTGGACGGCTGGCCCGGCACGCTGATCCTGGTGACGCACGACCGCTTTTTGATGGAGCGCGTGACCGACCAGCAGTGGGCGCTGCTCGACGGCCACCTGACGCATATGCCCGGTGGCGTGGACCAGTACCTGCGCCTGTGCAACGCTACCGCCGAGGGCGAGCCCGTGGGCGCGCCGAGCGCCAAGACCGGCACGTTCGACACCGGTGCCGCGGCAACTGCGGCCGAAAAGCCCAAGTCGAGCGGTCAGCCCAACGGCCTGTCCAACGCCGAGCGCCAGAAGCTCCGCCGCGAGGTGAGTTCGCTCGAGCGCAAGATGGAGACGCAGCGCACCCGCGTTGAGGAGGCCGAGGCCGCGATGGCCCAAGTCGATCCCACCAACTACACGGCGCTCGGCGAGCAGCAGGCAAAGATCGACGAGGCTCACGCTGCCATGGACGAGCTGGAGATGGCGTGGCTCGAGGCGAGCGAAAAGCTCGAGGGCGAGGAGTAGGCGAGAATGATCAAAGCCGCGTTTTTCGATATCGACGGCACGCTGCTGAGCTTTAAGACCCACCGGATTCCGGCGTCGGCGCAGCAGGCGCTCGACAGCTTTCACGAGCAGGGGATCGCGTGCGTGATCGCCACGGGCCGTCCGACCTACCAGATGCCGGACTGGCTGTTCGACCTGGGCTGGGATGCGTACATTACGCTTTCGGGCCAGCACTGCTTTGATGCCGAGGGGGTTTACCGCAGCTGCCCGATCGATTCGGACGACGTCGCGGTGATTGTGGACCAGGTGGCGCAGGGGCGCTACGACTCGCTGTGCATGCAGGGCGAGAACTCGTTTGTGAACCGCCTGTCCGAGCGCGTGGTGACGGCTGGCAGCAACGCGGGAATCGTCTACCACGAGGAGCCGTTTGAGCACGCCTTTGACGCACCGGTCTACCAGTTCTGCGCCTTTGTTGATCCGGCCGACGAGCATATCGTGACTGATGCGGTGTCGCATTCGCTCACCACGCGTTGGTGCGACCTGTTCTGCGACATTATTCCCGCCAACGGCGGCAAGGATCTGGGCGTGGCGGCGACGCTGGAGCGCCTGGGCATCGACGCGAGCGAGGCGATCGCCTTTGGCGACGGCGAAAACGACCTGTCGATGTTCTCGGCCGTGGGCACAAGTGTGGCCATGGGCAACGCACAGGACACGGTGAAAGCTGCGGCGACCTATGTGACGACTGCCGTGGACGACGACGGCATCTACAACGCCGCGAAGCACTTTGGATTGATGTAACTGCGGGCCGGCACCTGGCACCTGGGGACACTCCTTGCGGGGCGTCCCCATTTTGTTTTCGTCCCGCACGTTTTGTGAAACACGGCTAACTTTTAGGCAAAGTAGTAAGACATGGGCAACTTCTGCGGTAAAGTTAGTCGTGGAAAGTATCCAAAGGCTAACTAGCAATCATCGCGAAAGGCGGCCCATGGCCCTACGTGAATCCGGAGAAGACTATCTCGAATCGATCTACGTTCTGTCGGAACGTCAGGGCATCGTGCGCTCGATCGACGTTGCGGAGTACCTCGGCGTAACCAAGGCGAGCGTTTCCAAGGCCATGGCGACGCTGGAAAGCAACGGCTATGTCGAAATGGGCAAGCGCGACGTTCATCTGACAGAACGCGGTATTGAGGTTGCCCGTCAAATGTGGGAGCGCCATTGCTTTTTTGTGGGGTTGCTAGAGGACGCAGGCGTAACGCCCGAGGTTGCCTCGCAAGAGGGCTGCCACATGGAGCACTGCCTGAGCGAGGAAAGCTTCGAGAAGCTACGGGCGATGTTGGGCCGGGAAGATGTAGCGGGTCCAACAACAGAAGCCTAACTGTCCCACAGTAGCGCGGAGTTCACGCAAAGCGCGAACCAGCGACTGGGACCAGCGGTCCTTTCGGCCAAGTCCATTTCAGCAAAGGAACCCTGCCAGCAAGCGATGCTCAAGAACCGCCTGCGATGTTACCGCAGGCCGGGACCGGGCTTGGTCTTGAAAACATTCCACAGCGCGAGGCCCGCCTTTCCGTTGCTCCGCAAGAGCAGGAAAGGCGGGCCTCATGCGTGAGGACGTTTTCAAAACCAAGCCCGGTCCCGGCCGGACAGTTCACGAACGCTACAGGTTCTTGACACCCATCGCGCGCATGGCGTTCAGGATGGCGATGATCGCCACGCCTACGTCGCCGAACACGGCAAGCCACATGTTGGCGATGCCCAGTGCCGCAAGCACCAGAATCAGCAACTTAATGCCCAGCGCAAAGATGATGTTCTGCCAAACAATCGACATGGTCTTGCGCGCCACGCGGATCGCGCGGGAGATGTTGGACGGCTTGTCATCCATGAGCACGACGTCCGCCGCCTCAATTGCGGCGTCCGAGCCCATGGCGCCCATGGCGATGCCAACGTCTGCGCGGGTGAGCACGGGTGCGTCGTTGATACCGTCGCCGACAAAGGCGAGCTTGCCCTTGCCGCTTTCGGCCGCGAGCAACGCCTCAACACGCTCGACCTTATCGCCCGGCAGCAGCTGCGCGTGGAACTCGTCGAGACTGAGTTGCTTGGCCACAGACGCCGCAACCTCCTCGCGGTCGCCCGTGAGCATGACGGTGCGCTTGACGCCGGCGGCGTGCAGGTCGCTGATCGTCTGCTCGGCATCGGCCTTGACGGTGTCGGCAATTACAATGTGGCCGGCATAGATGCCATCGACCAGCACGTGAAGGATCGTACCGACGACCTCGCAATCGGGCGCTTCGACTCCGGTCGCGGCGAGCATTTTTGCGTTGCCAACGACGACGTGCTTGCCGTCGATGGTTGCCGTCACGCCATGGCCCGCGTCGTTGGTGGAGTCGCTTACGCGCTTGGGGTCGACCTCGCCATGGTAGGCGGCGCGCACGGACTGCGCGATGGGGTGATCGGAGAACGACTCCGCAAGGGCTGCGACCTCGAGCAACGACTGCTCGGTATAGCCAGACTCGGGGTGCACCGCGACCACCGAGAACGTGCCGTTGGTGAGGGTGCCCGTCTTGTCAAAGACGACGGTGTCCACGTCGGCGAGCGTCTCGAGGTAGTTAGAACCCTTGATGAGAACGCCCAGCTTGGAGGCGCCGCCGATGCCGCCAAAGAAACTGAGCGGCACGCTGATCACCAACGCGCACGGGCAGCTGACGACCAGGAAGGTCAGACCGCGCAGGATCCAGTCGGACCAGGCGCCGGTGACCAAGCCGCCGCCGAGCGCGAGTACCGCGGCAGCGCCGGTGACGGCGGGCGTGTAGATGCGGGCAAAGCGCGTGATGAAGTTCTCGGTGCGTGCCTTCTTTTCGCTGGCATTCTCCACGAGCTCCAGGACGCGCGCGACGGTGGACTCGCCAAAGGGTTTGGTGGTGCGCACGTGGATGAGACCCGTCATGTTGATGCAGCCGCTGATGATGTCGTCGCCGGACTTGGCGGGGCGGGGAACTGACTCGCCCGTGAGTGCGGCGGTGTCGAGCTGGGTTTCGCCCTCGACGATGACGCCGTCGATAGGCACGCGCTCGCCGGGCTTGACCACGATCACGGTGCCGACGGCGATGTCATCGGGGAAGACCTGCTCGAGCGTGCCGTCGGGTTGCTCGACGTTGGCGTAGTCGGGCGCGATGTCCATCATGGCGCTGATTGACTTGCGGCTTTTGCCCACGGCATATGTCTGGAACAGCTCGCCGACCTGGTAGAACAGCATGACGGCGGCGCCTTCGGCCATGTGCGGATCGGTGTCGGGGAAGAGCACCATGGCAAACGCGCCGATGGTCGCGACGGCCATGAGGAAGCTCTCGTCGAACGCCTTGCCGCGGCGGATGTTGTTGTATGCCTTTTGGAGCACGTCGTAGCCGGCAATCAAAAACGGCACGAGGAACAGTGCGAAGCTGGCGTAGATGTCGCCCGGGGTGCCGAATGCGGCAGTGAGGGTGCCGAGCTCATCGAGGGCGTACACCACGGCAAAAATGCCCAGCGCTACCAGGATGCGGTTGCGCTTATGCTCGAGTGACTCTTTTTTCTTGCGCTTCTTCTTTTTCTTCTTGGGGTCGGCGGTGGCCATGACTCGTATCCTCCCATTTGAATGTATGAACACTCGCTCATATAATTTCGCGAGCAAAAGCCGCGGCAAGCGCGGCCTTGCAGGTTGGCGTAAGCTTGGGCTAGAGAATGATCTCGCAGTCCGGCTCGGCGTCGGCCGTAAACTCTACAACGCGGTTGAGCACCTCGTCGAACTCGGCGTCATCGGCCTCGATCGTCAACTTCTGGGTCATAAAGTTGACGGACACGGATTTGACGCCCTCGAGCTTGGCCAGCTCGTCCTGAAGCTCGCGCGCACAGTTGGCGCAGTCGATCTCGTCGAGCTTAAACTGCTTTTTCATGGTGGGTTCCTTTCTCTGTATTTGCGGCTTGGGTGCAGCCCGCGCTGGTACCGTGGTTGGTTGCTATTCGCAGATATGACTCATGCCCTGGTTGAGCATGGTGTAGACGTGATCGTCGGCAAGCGAGTAGAGGATGTTGCGGCCGTCGCGGCGGAACTTGACCAGGTGCGACTGCTTAAGTGTGCGCAGCTGGTGCGATACTGCCGACTGCGAGGTTTCGGTCGCTTCGGCGATGTCTGCCACGCAGAGCTCGCGGCCCATGAGGGCATAGAGGATCTTGATGCGCGTGGTGTCGCTGAAGACCTTGAACAGGTCGGCGAGGTCGTAGAGAAGCTCCTCGTCGGGAAGGTCCTCGGGCGAGCAGGTGGTGGGGATCGCGGGTTCGGTGGCCTCGATGTCGGGTTTCGTTTCATCAACGCGGATGCTCATTGCAATATCCTTTCATATGAACATGCGCTCATATAACTTGCTTCCGATTATATGAGTGTATGTTCATATGTCAATACAATTTGCGTTAATTTCGATGACTGCTTGCCGCCTCTGCGATTTTCTGTGGGTTGGGAGACATCGACGCAATGCTCGCCAACATATTTCGAGATGTTCGGCTAGCATGCTAAGAAAGCCACCTTGAGAAGCATTAGAACTGTTCATATTTGTACTTTATCGTGTCAAATACCGCGAGAATCAGTTCTTCCTCTACGGGAGTTCCTGCAGAATCAGTTTTATCTAAAGTTATATTGAGCATTGCTGCAGCCAATCTGGCACATCGGTGGCCGAATAAGTCGAAAAATGTAGGTGGACATCCGCAGAGATCGCCTTTAGAAGAGCGAATTCTCAATTAGATCAATAATCGTGTCGTCTTCCGTGCGGTTTTCATCGATTTTTGCGAACGTGTCGCATTCCCAAGCCCCATTGATTTCCTCAGCAAGGGCCCCGACGTGTTGCATGTCGTCGGGTTCGGGCACATCGTTGATGCTCGGGTCATCAGCTTGCGGATATTGGCTTGCAATTTCGCGCTTGGCGGCCTCTTCTTCTTTGAGTGTCTCCAGGACGCGGCGACCGTATTCGAAGTAGCGCCGCAAGACAAATTGACGAAGAGTTTCTTGCAGGATGGCGAAGTTATCCGGGAGTCGACCGGGCCATATCTTCTCGCGAATGCGAATCGCTTCCATGACCCGTTTAAAAGCGGACTGTTTGAAAAACGAATGACGATTAACTGTGATAACGGCATATCCCATGTTTCGCAGCGTGTTTCGGCGCTCCTCGTCAATTGATTGCTGCTCGGGTTCGTCGTGGTAAAAGCCGTTGTATTCGATATCGGTCATCGAATTTTCGAGCAGCGCGTCGAGGTAGAAAACCGTCCGTCGCGTTAGGGCGGCGTATCTTTTGGGGACTGGGATCGGATAATCCGTTTTGATAGCGCGTATGGCTAAGCCACCCATTGACTTGGGCATTGTCAGCATCATGACAAACGCCGTTTCGAGTGGGGAGCGACAGCCTTCGTGTACATAAGAAAGTGCCTTAAGTGCTTTATTAGATCCACGATACCCCGGTGCCTCTGAAAAGAAGGCTCTGAGCTCTTCAACGCTGGTTAGGGCTGGGCGCTCGCGATATTGAGTTTCGTCGGACGTTCCAAGCGCGTAGGAGCCGCAGATTTCAAAGTAATACTCAACGAGCTCCGAAAGGTTGAGGTCGGCTGTTGCTTCTAACGCGCACAGCTTGATATCGACGATGTAGACGTTCGGCTCGAGTTCTAGGTAGCTTTCTGCATCAAACGTATAGTGCGTGCAGTGGCAGATGCAGCCCTTGCGGTGCCTTTTGGCATTATTGGAAAACGTCAGCACATGGATACGTTCAGAATCGACATTCTTTCTGTTGAGCCATGCTCGTGCCGCTTCCAGGTCGGACGTGGTCGGCGCAGACACCCTGATCTTTTCCATAGGTATGGGACCGGTCGCGTAGCTTGCGAGCGAGTTGGCTGTTTGGTATACAGCGCGTGCCGTGGTATGTGACAGAATGATTCCCATACGCGCATGATGGCATAGCGGACGCCGCATACGCCCGAAACTTCGGGCAACGGTATTGGGGCGCGGCTTATCTTCTGCGAACGGTGGGTTTTTGAGCTGTCGTATTGAGGGAGCAGCTTTGGCTGGGGAGGTTTCTGCCGGCTGCCCCTTTTTGATGAACTTTAGTTGCGGATTCGTAGCTTCTAAGCGTTTTTGCCGACCGCTCAGATGCCTCACCAACATAATTTGAGTTATTCGGCCTTATCCTATACAAATAGGTGCGATCGCAACGTCCTATTCGAATTGATTCAGGTAGATTTATGGGGCTTGGTTGCGAAATTAAGGCGATTTTAGCTTCGATTGCGGTTCAAGGGGCCTTGACTAGTGGTTCAGCTGGCCGAACAACTCGAAAAATGTAGGTGGGCCAACCTGCCGACTATGTGAAGCACGCGTATTTGCTCGTTTTGATGAAAACTAGGGTGCAGCCATAAGGCTGCGCCCTAGTTTACTGCGTGTCGGTGTGCCCAGACGGATTGCGCTGTGCCTGGCAGGCGCTCCCGCAGATGGATCGGTTATTTCGCGAATAGGTTCTTGAGGTTGAACTCGGCCTGAACCGTGCGGAGCATGAGGTCGGTGTCGTCCAGGCCCAGGTGCTGCTCGTTGGCGTCGGCGGCGAGGGTTCCACGGCGGCGCGCCCAGTTCTCGAGCGCGGCGGGGGCGGATTCGCGGGGGAGCGAGCGGACGTCGGCATCCAGGCTGCGGCAGATCTGGCGCGAGTCGATGACGATGATCTTGCCGGCACGGCGTGCCTCGGCGTAACCGTCCAGGTGGATCTTGAACCAGCTGTCCTCAAAGGCGGCGTTGTGCGCCATGTACGGGTACTTCTTCATGAGCTTGAGCAGCTGCTTCTGCAGCTCCTTGTTCTCGCGGAACGGCTTCTTGCCGTCGATGTCGTCCCAGGTGATGTGGTGGATATTCGACAACGGCACATCCTCGCCGCGGTAGATATCGGGCAGGCCGCAGTAGTGTGCCTCGGCGTCGTGCGGGACGGCGTCGCTGGTGAGCTCCATGATCTCCCAGCCGACGTTGATGATGTAGCCGCGCTCGGGTGCACGGCCGGTGGTCTCGATGTCGATACCGAGCACGGTGCCCTGGATGGGCTTGCGGGCGTAGGCCACGCCGAGCGCGTCGCGGTCGCCGCGGATTTCGCGCATAACGGACGCGGCGGTGCGCTTTTGCATCTTGCCGATGGCGGCGCAGGTGTCGGCATCGGACAGGCCGCGCGAAAGCGTCGCGGGCGTCACGTTGCGCAGGCGTGCCTCGCCAATCTGGTCGCACAGGTCGCGGTTGCGGTCAGCCAGGTCGCGCACGGTGGCAAAGTCGAAGCTGGGGTCGCCCTCGGCGGTAAAGTACTCGGTTTCGAGCACCTTAAGGGCCTCTTCGCCCTTCTGGCGCTCGGACTCCATGGCGCCGTGATCGCCATAGATAAACATGGGAATAAACGGCTGGCGCTCGTATTCGAGTGCTTGTGAAACGTTCATATAACTGCTCCTTGGACGGGCCGTGTCGCGCGGCTCGGTGGCATTGAGTTATGGCGAGATGATAGTTTACCATGGGCAACTATTGGCACCACGCCTAGGACAACTACAATACCCTAGTTGACCGCTAGGACTTTTACAATGCTGCCGAAAGACACGAAAGGTTCCATCCGTCATGGATTTGCTGATTGATATTCTGCTCGACGCCGGCAAGGACACGCTCTCGCTGGTGCCGTTTTTGTTGGTGACGTATCTGGCCCTCGAGACCTTGGAGCACGTCGCGGGCGACCGCGTTAACGGGGCCATCAAGCGCGCCGGTGCCGCGGGCCCCGTGGTTGGCTCGTTGCTGGGCATGGTGCCGCAGTGCGGCTTTTCGGCAATGGCGGCCACGCTGTATGCCGGTCGTGTCGTGACCTTGGGCACGTTGGTGGCGGTGTTCCTTTCGACCTCCGATGAGATGCTGCCGCTGTTGCTCGCCGAGCAGGTGCCCGTGCAGACCATGGCGATGCTTTTGGCTTCGAAGGCACTGATCGCGCTGGTCACGGGCTTTATCGTGGACGCGGCTATCCGCGGCCTTCGTCGTAATGCCCGCGCGCATGCGGCGATTCGCCGTACCGTGCTGGGGACCGCTGCCAATCCGGCTCATGTGAACTGCGCGCACGACGACCATACCGGGGGCGACATCATTGATGAAGTGGCCGAGGCGGGCGTGAGCGCCGACCACATCCACGAGTTGTGCGAGCGCGACCATTGCGGTTGCGATGATGATGAAGATGAACACGAGCGCGACCACGGACACAGCCATGACCACGGTCACGCAGGCGAGCATGAGCACCACCACGGCCATGGGCACGACCACGGTCACTCCCACGAAGGTGCGCCCGTCCTGTCGATTATCCGCAGCGCGATCTCGCACACCGTGCAGGTTTCGGTTTTTATTATCCTGGTGACGCTGATTCTAGTTGCCGTGCTCGAGACCTTCGGAGAGTCCGCGATCGAGCAGTTCCTGCGTGGCAACGAGACGCTCGCCGTCTTGGGCTCGGCACTCGTCGGCTTGATCCCCAACTGCTCGGCCAGCGTGGTCATTACGCAGCTGTACCTGGAGGGCGCGCTACAGCTGGCGCCGATGCTCGCCGGCACGCTCATTTCCGCCGGCGTGGGCTACCTGGTCCTGTTTCGCACCAACCGCAGCGCTCGTGAAAACGCCGTGTTCCTGGTCATGATGTACGTCATCGGCGCCGGCTGGGGCCTTATCCTATCCGCCTTTGGCCTCTAAGTAGGCCTAAAAAATGGGCTTCAAATAGCCATGCTCGGCGCCTGCGCAATGCGGCGACGCATGGCATTTTGAAGCCCGTTTTTTGTTGAGCCATGGATTCCGAGCGCTCACACCGCTCAAAACAAAAAGGTAGATTTCCGGGCATGTCCCGAAAATCTACCTTGGTTAGCGCAGCAGCTCGGTGAGGTTGCGCTTAAAGCGGGCCCGGTCTTCGCTGGTAAATGCCGCCGGACCGCGAGTGCGACCGCCGGCGCGGCGCACCTTCTTTTCCTCGTGGCGAATAAACAGTTGCATGTCGATGGTCGCCTTATCGTAGACGCGCCCGCGCACGCCGATGACGGCGGCATCGCGCCCGAGCACCATGCTCGCCAAGCCAATGTCCTGCGTCACGACTACGTCGCCCGCCTGCAGGCGTTCGACAATGGCAAAGTCGGCGCTGTCGGCGCCCACGCTCACATCGAGCGTCGTGACCCAAAATCCGCGTCGCGCATGCTCGACGTCGCGCGGATCGTTGCGGCGAATGTGGCGTTCCAGGTTCTGTGTGCTGTTGCCGGCGATAACGACGGCAACGCCCGCCCGCCGCGCGCAGTCAATCGACTCGCGCGTGACCGGGCAGGCGTCTGCATCAATAAAGAGCGTTCGCGGCATCTAGTGCACCAGTTTGCCAAATTGAATAGCGCGAACAATCAGCGTTACGCCAAACACCAGCAGTGCGGCGCCGCTAAAGATGACGAGCATCTTGGCCGACCACAGCGGATAGATAAACACGAACATGCCGGCGATGATGGAGAGCGCGCCGCTCAGGATGGCGAGGGCACGGTTGGACGAAAGCTCGGACTCCAGAATGGACATGACACCTTCGACGATCCAGCCAAAGCCGGCCACGATAACCACCATCGTGGTGAGCGTCGCGGTCGAGAAGGCCTGGTTGCGCAGGATTATGACGCCGCCCAAGATAATGAGTAGGTTGGAGATGGTGCTCGTCACGCGCCAGCCGGTGGGCAGCAGTGGCTCGAAAACAGCGGTAAACAGCCTGATCGCGGCCGTGATCACAAAGTAGAAGCCCAAGACGGTCGTTAGGAAGACGAGGACTTGGCAGGCGCAAACAGCAGTGCGATGCCGGCGACGAGCGCCAAGACGCCCGTGATGGCGTAAATCCAGCGCACGGCCTTGACGGCCTTGCCTGCCATGCTTTTCTCGTCAAATCCAAACTGGCTCGATTTTTGGTCATCATTCTTAAAGATGCCCATAATGTCTCCTTTCCGTGCGGTGCACGTCGCGTTCATTGCTCTCCGTGCGGCGTACGCCAAAAGTGCTGCAACAAGTATCGCCCAAGGGCGCCGATGCATGGGGCGGGAAGGACGAATTGCCGCCCCACATTCCCGAATTGTTACTTTTGTTCCCGCTCCAGTGAGGATTAATCAACAATTGTAGAACATTACGCCGCTGTATGTAATTGCCTAGGTTTTAGGTTAGATTCTCCTAA
Organism: Collinsella sp. CLA-ER-H4; assembly: GCF_040092395.1. NCBI lineage: Bacteria > Bacillati > Actinomycetota > Coriobacteriia > Coriobacteriales > Coriobacteriaceae > Collinsella > Collinsella sp. CLA-ER-H4. Next base: position 32,664 of record NZ_JBBNLQ010000004.1, on the reverse strand, counting down.
GAACAATTGCCCGAAATTGGGGGTCCCTATGAACGAAACAGTTCCCGCGTCGCCGTCGAGCGCGGAGTCGATGGCAAAGCAGGGTTGCGAAAAGCTCGGCTTGGAAGCGTTTGATGCGCTGGTCCGTCGTGCCCGTACGTGCCGCCGTTTTGACGAGTCCATGCGCGTGCCGTGCGAGTTTTTGCTCGAGCTGGCGGAACTGGCGCACCTGGCTCCCTGCGGCGCCAATGCTCAGCGTCTGCGTTTTCATGTGGTAAGCGGTGCAGAGGACTGCGCTCGCGTGTTTGACGAGCTTGCATGGGCCGGCGCGCTTAAGGACTGGCCGGGTCCTGCCGAGGGTGAGCGCCCGACCGGCTACATCGCGATTCTTGCCGAGCGCGCCGTTCCGGGCAAGCCCGCCGCTCCCATTACCGATGTCGACACGGGCATTGCCGCGCAGACGATGATGCTCGCCGCCCGCAGCGCCACGCCCGAGGTGTCAGCCTGCATGTTCAAGGCCTTTACGCCCCACGCGATCGATGCCATGGGGCTCGATAGCGACAAGTATGAGCTCAAGCTGATCATGGCGTTTGGCGTTCCGGCCGAGACGCAGGTGATCGATGCGATCGATTCCAACCCCGACGGCTCAATTAATTACTGGCGCGACGAGGCGCAGGTGCACCACGTACCCAAGCGCCCGCTTGCCGACGTACTGGTGTAGCTGAGCGTCACCGCGGCGTGATCAGACGGTGAACCGCCACAAAGGTGCCTGTCCCCTTTGCGGTGGCGCGAGAGGAGGGCGTGTGGCAGATTTGTATTTGGTGCGGCATGGGCAGACTGAGCTCAATGTGCAGAATATTTTGCAAGGTGGGCATGATTCGCCACTTACGGCGCGCGGGCGCGAGCAGGCGCTGGCGACGCGCGCGGCGTTTGAGGCGCGTGGCGTGACCTTTGACCGTGTGTATTCCTCCCCGTTGGGCCGGGCGCGGCGTACGGCTGAGCTAATTGCTGGTGAGGGCCGCTCGATAGAGCTGGTCGATGATCTACGCGAGTGGCATTTGGGCTCGCTGGAGGGTACATCAAATCGCGATATGCCGCCGCAGCCCTGGGGTGATTATCCGGTCGCGTTTGGCGGCGAGTCGGAAGTGCAGCTCCAGTTGCGTATGGTCGCGGTGCTGTCGCGCATCATGGCCAGGCCGCAGCACGACTGCGTGCTGGCGGTTTCCCACGGCTCAGCCTGCCAGGAGTTTCTTGAGTATGTGACTGGCAGGGGAGAGCTACCCGACAACGGAGCCGTGCTTCATTTTGGCTATTGCGACGGGGCGTTTTCGCTCCTTGATTGGTAACGAACGAAAGGACCCCTATGAATAAAGACCTGTATCTGGTTCGTCATGGGCAGACAATATTCAACCTTAAGCGCATCATTCAGGGTTGGAGTGACTCGCCGCTCACGCAGTTGGGTTGCGACCAGGCGGCGCGCGCCGGCATGTTTTTACGTGCGCGCGGCATTGAGCCCGATCATGCCTACACCTCTACGCTTCATCGCACCGAGCAGACTATCGCCAACTTGTGGCCGGGCTTGGCGTACGAGCGCCTGGACGGCCTGCGTGAGTGGTTCTTTGGCGACTTTGAAGCCGAGCGCGTGATGCTTATGCCCGAGCGCCCGTGGCGTGATTTCTATCGTCAATTTGGCGGCGAGGGCCAGATCCAGGTGCGCGAGCGCATGGTGGCGACGTTGACCGAGCTTATGCAGCGTCCGGACCATACGTGCGTGCTCGCGGTAAGCCATGGCTCGGCTATCAAGGAGTTTTTGGACCACGTGAGGGGTGCGGCGGCTGACGAGCGCGATCGCGTGCCGGGCAACTGCTCGGTGCTGCATTTCGTGTTTGACGACGAGGCCGGTACGTTTGAACTGGTTGAGATTTTCACGCAGGAAGACTACGCGCGCGAGCTGGGGCTTGAACCGCTCGTGGCTACTGCGGGTCCGCAGCGCGGATAACGCGAGCGCGGCGGCACGGGTCGCCGGCTAATTTCTCGACGCAAAAGGGGCGGAGATGCATGTACCTGCTGCATCTCCGCCCCCTGTTTGTTGAGCTGCCGATTTTTGTGCCGGGCGGTCTGGTCTTGCTAGAACCGCGCGACCTGGTGCGTGAGCAGACCTGTCGGAACCTGCGGCGCGGCGCCGCTGACCTGCGCGGCGGGGAAGAGCACGGCAACGGTAAAGTTGAACGGCTCCTTGCCGGTGTACGTTCCGGCGACACGGGCCTCATCGGCCAGCAGCTGCGACGCCCCGGTTAGAGCGGCGGCGTAGGCGGGGTCGTCGGCCAGTGCCGGCTCCGGTGCTTGGTCGAGCATGGCGCGGATGGCCCCGACGGCCTCCTCGCGCTTGACCTCCCACGCGCGGTGCGTAATGCCCGCGGGGTCGGTGACGGCGTAGAGCGACGCGCCCTCTTTGGCAGCGCCCAGGATGATGTCCATGACGGGCGACGCCTCGTAGGAGAGCGACACGGGGCGCGGCTGCACCTTAAGTTCGGCGATCGCGCGCGCGGCGGTGAGTGCGTCGACGCTCTTGGCGGCGGCCTCGTCGCTACCCGTCAGCACGTTAACCGGGCAGATCGCCACGACACCTGTTACGCGCCCCGGCTCCCCCGAACATTCGTACACGTAGTATGCCGCACCCGGATCTTTGAGCATGAGCCCATCGGCAATCGCGCCGCGCAGGGCTTCGTCGTCACTCAGAATGCCGCCCATTGCAGGCAGCGCCTCGAGCACGCGGTCCTGAGCCGGGCGGATGCAGGGAAACGGAAGTGCTTTCATGGGCGGTCCTAACGCACGAGTCGGTTTGTTCGCGGCTTATTATGCCCCAACTTGGCCGCTCGCGTCCCAGAGCACGTTATCGGCGAGCGCGATTAGCACCTGCTGACAACGAACGATATCGGCGTGGGGCACATATTCGTTGGGCTTGTGCGCGAGCGCGAGCGACCCGGGACCGTAGCTCATGCAATTGCGGTTACCTGTCTTGCCGGCAATGACGGCGGTGTCGGTGTAGCCGGTAAAGAAGCCGACGGTCGTGTCCGCGTCCGTCACGTCATCGGCGGCACGCTTGAGCGCTGCTAGAAGGGGAGAGTTCGGGTCGCGCTCGATGGCGGGGCGGTCGCCCGTCACGGTGTAGCTGCCATGGCAACCGGGAACGGCGGCTTCGGCGACGGCGATGGCCTGCTCTACCATGCGCGTCGCGGCGGCCGTATCGGTCGGCGGGGTCAGACGCATGTCGACCCAGACTTTGGCGCGGTCGGGCACGACATAGGGGCGATATCCGCCCTCGATTTGGCCAAACGTGATGGTCGAAGACCCCAGCTCATCGTGCGCGGGCAGCGCCACAAACGCGCGACGGAGCGAACACACGACCTCGGCCATGGCGGCGACGGCATCCGCGCCCTTCCACGGCTGGCTCGCATGCGCCGTCACGCCAGCCATTTCAATCTCGAACCACGTACGCCCCTTGTGCGCCACCTGGATCTGTCCGTCGGTGGGCTCGGTGTCCAGCACCCATTCGCGCGAACCGACCCAGCCGGCATCGATGGCTGCCTCGGAGCCTCGCATAAAGTCTTCCTCGTCGACCGAGCAGATGAGCGAAAAGCCGCGGCGGGGCAGCGCGCCATCCGCCGCCACGCGCTCGAGCGTATGGACCAGTGCGGCAATGGCACAGGCCAGGCCACCCTTCATATCGCAGGCACCGCGGCCGTAGAGCTTGCCGTCGCGCACGACCGCCCCGAGCGGCGTAATGTCCGCGTCCCAGCCGTCGCCCAGCGTAACGGTATCCATATGGCAGATATAGACGAGCCGTGGCTCGTCGCTTTGGCCCGGCACGGTGACCATAAGGTTGCGGCGCCCGGGCAGCACCTCGAGTTCCTCAATCTGCACGGCATCGAGTACCGGATGGCTCAGCTGCGCTAACCGTTCCTCAACCAACACTTTGATATAGCGTTCAATCTCGCCCTCATACGCACCTGGGTCGGAACTGTCGATCCGCACGAGCCCTTGCGTAAGCCGCCAAGCAAAATCTGTATCAACCATAGGCACCTCACAGATAGTTAGGTCAACATACAGATTGTATGCCAAGAAGCGGCTCGGTGCATTTAATGGAGCGCTCACAAAAACGGGGGCGCCTCTCGTGCGAAAGGCGCCCCCGTGGGCATTCAATGTCAGTGACGGGCAGGCCACATGGGGAACTGCCCGTCAGATCAGCCGGCGCTACTTGATCACGCGCACGCGATACATCGACGGAATCTGCTTGAGCGCCTCGATGGTGCTGCTGTCCAGGTGCTCGTCGGTGTCGAACATGGTGTAGGCGTTCTCGCCAGCGGACTCGTTGGTCATACGCTGCACGTTGGCGTTGTCCTTGGCGAGAATGGCCGTAATCTGGCCGATCATGTTGGGCACGTTGGCGTGCAGGCAGGCGATGCGGCTTGCGGCGCGCGCCTTGCCCATGCTGCAGGCGGGGTAGTTGACGCTATGTGCGATGTTGCCGTTCTCCAGGTAATCCTTGAGCTCGCTGATGGCCATATCGGCGCAGTTGGCCTCGGCCTCGCCAGTGCCGGCGCCCGAGTGCGTGGTGATAAACGTGTTGGGCATCTTGACGGTCTTGGGCGTGGCAAAGTCGCAGCTAAACCAGCTGAGTTTGCCCGCGCGCAGGGCGGCGTCGACGGCGTCCTCGTCAATGATGGTCTCGCGTGCGTAGTTGATGAGCACGGCGTCGGGTGCCAGCAGGTTGATCTGCTCGGTACTGATCATGCCGATGGTGTCGGCCTTGCTGGGCACGTGCACGGTGAGGTAGTCACAGCCACGGCAGAGGTCCTCGAGCGTGCCCACGCGCTGCACCTCGCGGCTCAGCACCCACGCGTGCTCGACGGAAATGAACGGGTCGTAGCCGTAAACGTCCATGCCCAGGTCGACGCAGGCGTTGGCGACCTTGGAGCCCACGTTGCCCAGGCCGATGACGCCGATGCGCTTGCCCTTGAGCTCGCGGCCCACAAAGGCCTTCTTGGCCTTCTCGGCATCGACCTGAATCTCGGGGTCGTCGGCGTTGTCGCGCACCCAGTTCATCGATTGCACCACGCCGCGGCTCGAGAGCACCAGCATGCCTAGGACGAGCTCCTTGACGGCGTTGCTGTTGGCACCGGGGGAGTTAAAGACGACGACGCCCTTCTTGGCGTATTCCTCGACGGGGATGTTGTTGACGCCGGCACCGCAGCGGGCGATGGCGCGGATGCCCTCGGGCAGCTCGTAGCCGTGCAGGTCGGTCGAGCGCATCAGGATCGCGTCGGCCTCTTCGGCGGTGCTCACAAATTCGTAGCCCTCGCCAAACTCGACTTTGCCGTCCTTGGTAATGTCATCGATGGTTTTAATCTTGCGCATGGAAAACTCCTTAGCAGGTTTGTCTAAAACAAGTGGTTTGAAGTGGCTGGTCGGCCCGTGTGTTGCGGGCTAGTTAGATCGCGGACTCAAACTATGCTGCGCTTCGAAGTCCTTCATGTACGTGGCCAGCGCCTGTACGTCCTCCATGGTGACTGCGTTGTACACGCTGGCGCGCATGCCGCCGACGAGGCGATGGCCCTTGACGTTTTGGATCTGGTGCTCTGCCGCGCCCGCAACAAAGGCGGCGTCGAGGTCGGCGTCGCCGGTGCGGAACGTGACGTTGGCGATGGAGCGACTGTCTGTCTGCGCGGTGCCGTGGAATAGTTTGCTGTTCTCGAGCAAGTCGTAGAGCAGGTTGGCCTTGGCCCAGTTGCGCTCGACCATGGCGGCAAGTCCGCCGGTCTGCTCCACCCAACGGAACACCTTGCCGCACACGTAGATGCCAAAGGTGTTGGGCGTGTTGAGCATGGAGCCCTTGGCGGCCTGGGTCTTAAGGTCCAGGTACTGCGGCGTCTGCGCAAAGGCCGGGCCGTCAGCGATCAGGCCGTCGCGCACGATAACCACGGTGACGCCCGCGGCGCCGGCGTTTTTCTGCGCGCCGGCGTAGATGAGTCCGTAGCGCTCGACGTCGAGCGGCTGCGACAAAAAGCAGCTCGAGACATCGGCGACCAGCGGTACGTCGCCGCAGTTGGGCAGCTCGTGGTACATGGTGCCAAAGATGGTGTTGTTCTGGCAGATGTAGACGTAGTCGAGCCCGTCGCCCGCGGCCTCGGCGGCAATGCGCGCGTTGACGTCGGCCATGGTGGGTATGCGGTCGAAATTGGTGTCCTCGGAGCTCGCGAGCAGCACGGCCTCGCCGTACTTGGCGGCCTCCTTGTACGCCTTGTTGGCAAAGTTACCGGTCACGACGTAGCCGGCGCGGCCGCGGCGCATGAGGTTCATGGGGATGCCCGCAAACTGCAGCGTGGCGCCACCCTGCAAAAACAGGACGCGGTAGTTGTCGGGGATGCTCAGCAGGCGGCGCAGGGTTGCCTCGGCGTCGTCGATGATCTGCTGGTACATGCTAGATCGATGGCTCATCTCGAGCACGGACATGCCGCAACCGCGGTAGTCCATCATCTCGTCGGCGATCTCGGCGAGCACGCTTGTAGGCAGCGCGGCCGGGCCAGCTGAGAAGTTGTGCACACGTGCCATCTTCTAGTCTCCCTCGTAGTCGTTTGAACGTTCGGGATACTTTAGCACAGTGGAGCGCTAGGCGCGACCGCATCACGGTAAAACTCGACTACGCCGCTATGATTTACAGGATGGTTACATGGGGGAGCGCGGTCGCTAGGTCTATACCACCGGGATATACCGTGAAAGGTGCTCTTTGAGCGCGGGGTCGCACACATAGAGATACGTTCCTAGCATGCCGCGCGTCATGAGGACGTAGTAGGCGTTGACGATAATCTTTTGCAGATCATCGTCGCTTGCCTTTTTCTTGGCAACGGCATCTTTGAAGTTCGCTCTGTTAACGTAGACTGCATCTTTGTTCGAATCGTAGTAAATGTCGGGACCCAGAATTACGAATCCGTAGTTGAGATCGTAGCCTTGTACCGTATGAATGCATCCGACTTCGTTGACGGCGTTGGCGGAGTTAACCCAATCCTTCTGGGTCGAGTTCCAGCGTTTGGGAATGCCCTCGATGACGATATCGAACGCATCTTTATTGCTCTTGCTTTCCCATTTCCAAGCAAAACCGGCTGTCATACGGGACAGCCCAACTTCTTTTTCTTTGGCCTGCTGTAGGGAGCAGAAATCTTCAAACCGGTCGACTATGCCAAACTGGTACCTGGGGATATCACTGTCAGGATCGCCGGCTTGCGAGTCGTAAGGCTGAGAGGCAAAGAGCTCATCAAACTTCATGCCGGCATGCATGTACGCTTTGTTATCAAGCAGGTCGTAGACGAAATCGAGGTACTCATCGCCGCCACGCACACGCATTTGGGTACTCAAGTTGAATTCTTCGGTCTCGATGCCAGCTTCTTCGAGTTGGTTGAGTCGCTGCTCAAGGCCATCTCGGTTGAGTCCCGATGCGCGGACTTGCTGTTTGGGGTCATAGAACAAATACGCCTTGTCGCAGCATTTGAAAATCCAATCCACCTGGTTACTCGTGCGCGGCAAGTTGAGTCGTTCGCATGTGTTGTAGAAAGCTCCGATGCCGGCGCCGGCGGTCAAGTAGTTTCCCAGTCGGTGCGCCTCGTCGACAAGCAAGATGTCATACCGATCGTTTTTTGTGACATCGCTGGGGCTCAGGATGTCGCCGGGCTTTAGCCCGGGGAGGAAGTGCGTGAGTTTTTTGAGCGTCTTGCTCAGAGACTCCATGGGCGTCACGAAGCCGACCCGCAGACCGGAAAGGTTCGGCTCATTTTTGATTTTGAACATGAGACTGATGGCGAGGATTGTTTTGCCTGTTCCCGGCGCGCCGTTCACGACGGTTACGCGCTCTTTCTTGGGACCGCCGTGTTTAATGTCTTCATGCTCTTGCTCGAGCCGCCTGTAAATCGCCTCAATCGTTTCGTATTGATCGGGCGTGAGCGTTTTAAAGGGCGAGAATTTGAACAGGTCAGTGTTCTCGAGCTCTTCGATGGGGTGGATCGCATAGTTCTCTTCGCGAAGCTTCGTCCAGAGGTCTCTGAACTTCTGGCGATACTGAGGTCGCTCAAAATAATCGAACTGGGCATAGCCATTGTTGGCGTTGGTTACTTGGTATTTTTCGTCAGCGCAGAACAGCTCGATAAGTCGATTCTCAAACTCAAATGTTGCTGATTGATTGAAGGTTGGGTTGTCAATCAGAAGGGTCCGGTCGAAGTCTTTGTCCACGTTTGCGGCGTGTTGCTTCATGCGGCGTCGATAATTGGTCGTTTGACCGATGTACGCCGTTTTGTTTTTGCTGTTGGTCAGGATGTAGAGAACAGGCCAGCTTTCGTCGTGGTGCGACCCTGGCTTTGGCGTGCCAAAGTCTTGCAGCGATTTGCTTGTCTCGAAGGGCTGGGGCAGGGGAAGCGTGTATTGCCGAAGGGCGAACTCGTTACTCATGGTGGTCCGCCTTTCTATATTCGCTGGAGCTGGTGTCGACGGGATAGCGCTCGCCATTGCGTTTGAGTTTGGACGAGAGCGCCTTTGGGAGGTCGATTCCGTTTAGGTCGGCGAAACGCAGGAGAAAGAGGAGCGTGTCAGCGACTTCGTCTTCGATGGCTTGGCGCTGATCAGGGTTATCGAACATTTCTGCAATGCGCTCGTCGCTCATAAAGCGGAAAAGCTGCAGCAGTTCGGAGGCTTCGGTTGCCATGCCGATGGCGAGCTCTTTTGGCGTGTGATATTTGCGCCAATCGCGCGCATCACAAAAATCTCTGACTTGTTCCGTCATGGCATTGAGCTTGTCCATTGTCCGCAACCCCCCTGATGGTCAATGTTTAATTATGGCGTTGTCTGAGATTTAGTGCATCTCATTTATGGTGCTCGATTAATCAACAGCGGTTACCCGGTGGGAAGCTGCAGCATTAAAATCAATGTCGATGTAGGTCAGCTGCACGAGAGCTTGCTCGATCGCGCGGGGAGTGCGGCCGGCGTGGACTTTCCCGCCGCCCTGCTCGACGTGGTGGATATCGAGGACGAGTCGCCCCAAGAGCTCCTGGCCCGAGCCGAACGCGAGGGCCTCGACCTCCGCGACTTTGCCGTGGGTGACAGCTAGTAGCTGAAGAGGGATGGGGGCAGCTAATTTGGGACGGGCTGCTACGACGCTAGCGTGGCGATGACGGCTTCGTCGCCGGCGTATATTAGGGTGTTGCCATCGGGGATGATCGTTTGGCCGTCGCGCTTGAGCATCACCACGATAAAGGGGTGCTTGCCCTGCGGCACATCGCGAAGACGCTGGCCGGCCAGGCGACCGTGGGGGGTCACGGTGACCTCGCGCAGCGTAACCTCGGCACGCTCTTCAAACGTTGGCGCGGCCATCACCAGCAGGTCACCTTCCTCGATGACGGTATCGCCGTTGGGCAGCACCGGGTGCGCACCGTCGCGCAGCACCAAGACCACCAGCATGTCCGTCGCGCTGCCAATGTCCGCGAGCGAGCGTCCGGCAAACGGATGTCCAGCGCCCACCTTGAGCTTTACAAACGACATGCCGTCCTCGTCGCGGTAGTCGTTAAAGGTGCGGCGCACGTCGCCGGTCGCATCGATCATATCGAGCTTCTTCGCCACCGCCGGCAGCAGCGAGCCCTGCACCACAATGCTCGACACGGCAATCACAAACACCAGGTCAAATAGGTTGTGTCCGCCGGGAACGCCGGCCACCACGGCAAAGAGACTAAAGACGACCGAAGCTGCTCCGCGCAGACCCGCCCAGCTTACGAGTGCAACCTGGCGAGGGTTCGTCCTAAACGGCGCCAGCAGCATGCCTACGGCGATGGGGCGGCTCGCAAAGAGCATAAACGCCATGAGTGCCAGGCCCGGTAGCAGCATTTGCGGCAGGCGTGCGGGTGTAACGAGCAGGCCCAGCAAAAAGAAGATGGTCATCTCTGCCATCTCGGTGAGGGTGTCAAAGAAGTGCGCCATCTCGACTTTGCCGGTGATGTCGCTGGCACCCAGCACAATGCCGGCCAGGTATACAGCCAAAAAGCCGTTGCCGCCCAGGTAGCTCGGCAGCGCGTAGGCGACGATGGCCACGGCGAACAAAAAGATGGTCTGCGCGTCCTTGGCCGTTGCGTGCGCGCGTTCAATCAGGCGGCCCGCCGCCCAGCCGATGGCAAGGCCCAGGCCCACGCCCAGGATAATCTGCTTGGCCAGCAGTGCGGGAATGTTGATGTCGCCGCCGGCCGCGAGTGTAGCGAGCACAGCGGTGAGCATGTAGGCGACGGGGTCGTTGGAGCCCGATTCGACCTCGAGCAGCGAGTCGGTGCCGCCCCTCAGCGAAAGGCTGTGCTCGCGCAGAACGCTAAAGACGCTGGCCGCGTCGGTGGACGCCACGACCGATCCCAGCAGCAGGCCGCCGATCCAGTCGAAACCCAGCACAAAGTGGGCGAATACGCCGGTGATGCCGGCAGTGATGACGACGCCGAGCGTGCTCAGCAGCACTGCAGGTATGGCGACGGGCTTGGCGCGGTCGATGTTGGTGTTAAAGCCGCCGTAGAACATGATGAACAGCAGCGCCGTGCTGCAGACGGTTTCGGTGAGTGCGTAGTCGCTAAAGTCGATGTGCGCCGGGCCGTTGACGCCCAACAGCATGCCGAGCGCGATAAAGATGAGCAAGGTGGGGAAGGGGAGTTTTTTGCCGACGGGTTTGATGGTCAGGCACAAAATGATGACGAGGCCGATAAAGAGAAGGATCTGGTTCATGGATGGTGTCCGCTCCTGGGTGGTTGGCGTGGCACGGTCAGTTGTCTGCGGTTATTTGTACCCAAAGATGGTGGGTTTATGGGGTTGGATTGCGGGCATGCGCGATACCGTCATAGACGGCTGCCGTCTTTGCCTCTGCACGGAAACCCTTTCCAGCTTTATTGCAACGGAGTACAATGGGTAACGTTTAAGTTCAACTTGAAGTTTTAGTTGCGGCGCCGGGCTTAGGCCGCAATGCAAGGAGAGGCGTACCATGGCGATCTATGTGACATCTGATGCTCACGGGCACGTGCGTGCGCTTGACGAGGCCCTGTCTAAGATCTCGTTGACGTCCGACGACACGCTGTACGTGCTGGGCGACATGATCGATCGCGGGCCCGATCCGGTCGGCGTTATTAAGCTCGTGCGTTCGCTGCCCAACGCCCACGTGCTCAAGGGTAATCACGAGCAGATCATGCTCGATGCCATCATTGGCCAGGATCCGCTCGATGCCGAGACCTGGGATATCAACGGTGGCTGGACGACGCGCGAGCAGCTCAACGACATGGAATTTGAGGCATACGAGGAGCTCGTGCGATGGATGGCCGCGCTGCCGCTCTACGCGGTGGTCGAGACTGCCGAGCGGCCGTACCTGCTGGTGCACGCCGGCATTCAGACCGAGGCGGCGCGTGCGTTTTTGCTTGAGCATGGTGTCGATTGCGGCGACGGCAGGGGAGCGGTCGATGCCGATCGCGAGCTGCTGCAGCAAATGCTCGCCGTACAGTCGTCCGATGACTTGCTCTGGATTCGCCATGGCTATTGGGATGCCCCGACGGGGCTGCTTTCTGCCGAGGGCAAGGGTCCGGTCGTGGTGAGTGGCCACACGCCAACGGTGTCGCTCGGGCGTTATTGCGAGGTCGGTGGTCTTGCGGGGCTCGATGAGGAATCGGGACGAGGGCAGATCGTGCGCTTGGGCGGCGAGGACACTGCCGGTGTGCCCGATCGCATCGACATCGACTGCGCCGCCGCCACCGGCTCCGAGTTCGGCCGCGTGGGCATCCTGCGCCTGGACGACGGGGCGGAGTTCTACGCGAACATCAACCCGGGCGAATAATCGGTGCAAGCGGTAGCTAATTTGGGACGGGGCTTTTTTGACTACTTTTGCCCTTCTGCCCGCTAATTGACTTCTCTCGGACGGGGATTAAATAATCATTTGGCTGCCCGCTGGCTAAGTGAGTAGACTTTTTTGGAAATGCCGAGCACCCAACATATTTGCCTCAATAAAACCGCAGGTCACGGACTTGTGCTTTGTCGGTGTGGTGCGGGATTCGGTAAAAGTCTACTCACTTAGTTTTGCGTGTCCGCAACGAGACTCCCGCCGGGGTGATTCCACCGCAAATTAGCTTCTCCCATCGCCGCAATTAGGCGCCGTACGGATTCCGGTCCCTCTCTATGCGTTGGCGGATGTGGGCGTACTCGATAATCAACAGTACCAGCAGTAGGGCCATGATGGCTAGGTAGCTCACGACGGCGCCCGTCAGGCAGAGCAGATTGATCAGAATCACCGGGAGCACCACGCTCACGGCAAAGCAGATCAGGTAGATCTTGGTGACGTCTCCAGCGTGGCGCAGCACCGTGATGATGGCGTAGATAAAGTCGATGGCCGCGGTGACGCCGCCGGCGACGACCATCAGCAGCGCCAGCGTACGGTAGCGTTCAAAGCTGAGACCGTACATAAAGCTCATGAGGGGAATACCGGGACCTGCCATAAATGCGGCGCACACGCCGGTGATGATCACGATCAGCGCCATAACGGCAACGATAATCAGGTCAAAGCGACGACGCTTGCGAGGATTAGCCCAAATGCTCGACAAGCGCAGGAGCTGCGGTTTATAGACAAATCCAATGCTCAACAGAATAGCCTGAGCTGGAAAAAACAGGGCATTAAAGTACAGCTGGAATTTGTAGGCCAGCGTTCCTTCCATCACAAACTTGGGCATGCTTTCGATAAGGTTGAACAGGAATAGCGCGCCAAAGAGTGGGGCGCACTGGACAAACAGGTGGCCGACCTCGCGCAGGCTTACGCGGCGCGATTTTTCGGTCTCGAGCAGGGCGAGCGGCGCGGTGACCAGCACGAGCGAGGCGATCGCGGCAATGCCCATGGCCATGGCCGCGATGGACATGCTGCGCGTGAGGAACAGTGCCACGCTAAAGACCGCGATGACGCCGACGGAGCGTAGCGTTTGGCTCATGCCAGCCAGGTAGAGCTTGTCGGCCTGCTGCAGGCGGCCTTCGTACACGTCGGCGACGCCGTCGATGACCTTATACAGGTAGACGCCCAGGCCGATCGTCGCCATCTGCGTGTCATAGCCGCGGGCGCTGCTGTACATGAGGCCGCAGCCTAGGGCGAGCGCTCCGCAAAGCCAGCGGTTGAGCTGGTAGGAGGCAAAGGACGTCTTTTCGTCGATATCCGAGACCTGGAAATTGCGCACGCCGTAGTTGCACGCGATCATGATGAGCGTGCCGGTGACAAAGGCGATGGAGAATTTGCCTGCTTCTTCGGCGCCCACGAGCTGCGTAGACACGATGGTGAGCAGCGGAAACGCCAAGCCCCACACGGCGGTGCCCAGGGTATTCCAGAGATAGTCGCGGCGGGTGGCGTGCTCCTCGTATTCCGCTTCCTGCATGGAGAAGCCGCCGCCGTAAACGGCGCCGAGCAGGCGGTTCCACCAAGCGTTGACCATGCGGCGGATGGGGCCGGGCTCCCGATCGCGTTCGCGCCGGCGACGGCGCGTGGCCTGGCTGCTGTCGGGGCCGCCGGCGTTGCGCTGGCTCAGCTCTTGGATGCGTGCGAGTTCCTCGGCAGTGTGCGAGGCAGGGAAGAGGCCGTTCTCGATGCGGCCGCCCCGGGCCTTCGCGGCGCCGTCTCTCGATGCAGCGGGGTTGGAGATGCCGTTGCGGCGGGCGATGGCGCGGCGGATGCTATCGAGGGGCGTGATGCTCAAGGCGGAGTCCTTTCTATTGCTGCGCTCTAGTATAGACGCGACGGTGTTCGCTCGTGTTTTTGAACGGATTGTTCAATATTTTCGGCAGGCGGCTGTAATTTGTCGGTAAGTGTGCGGTATCCTGTTGAAGTTTTGTGACACCCCCCGATGCCGCCCACGCGGCACCAAGGAGCTTCTACCTATGGACGTCGCCGCATTCTTACTGGCTCTTGTGCCGATTATTTGGCTGGTCGTGATGCTGCTGTGCTTTAAATGGCCAGCTTGGAAGGCCGCTATCGGATCGTTTGTCCTTTCGTGCTTGCTTGCCTTCGCATGGTGGCACCTGCCGGCAGCGCAGATCGCGACCGCCTCGCTCGAAGGTTTTTTGATGGCTCTGTGGCCCATCGTCCTGGTGATCATCGCCGCGGTGTTCACGTATAACCTGTGCGTTCGTACGGGCGCTATGGAGGTGATCGGCAGCATGATCACCTCCATCAGCAGCGACCGCCGTCTGCTGGCGCTGCTCGTGGCTTGGTGCTTCGGTGGCTTTATGGAGGGCATGGCCGGCTTCGGTACCGCTGTCGCCATTCCCGCCGGCATGCTCGCGGGCCTGGGTTTTGAGGCCGTGCCTGCCGTGCTCATCTGCCTGCTGGCCAACGGCGTGCCCACGCCCTACGGCTCCATCGGCATCCCCACGGTGTCCGTTGCCGACCTGGTGGGTTTGGATTCCCTTCACCTAGCGACCGTTCAGCTGGTGCAGCTCGCACCGTTCTTTGTGGTGATGCCGCTATTTATTGTGCTGGTTGCGGGCCGTGTTGCCGATGACCAGGGCAATGCCGCGAGTGTGGGCGAGCGTCTGCACGGTGTTGCCGGCGTGGCGTTGCTCTCCGGCGTGTCGTTTGTCGGCGCGGCTCTGGTCGTTGCCATGTTTGTGGGTCCCGAGCTGGCCGTGGTCGTAGGATCCATCGTTTCGCTCGTGCTGACAGCTGCGCTTGCCATGCGTGCCGAGAAGTCGGGGCATCTGGACGCACGCTTTCACATGAATATCGAGGCGGGGGAGAAGCTCACCGTTAAATCGGCGCTTTCGGCCTGGTCGTGCTTCATTCTGATTTTTGTACTGCTGCTGGGTACGTCCAACCTGGTGCCCGCCGTGCATGCCGCGCTTGCGCCCTTTGCAAGCCACGTGCAGGTGTATTGCGGCGAGAACCCCGGTACGCTTACGTTTTCGTGGATCAACACGCCAGGCGTCTGGATCTTCCTGGCCGCGTTTGTCGGCGGTGCCATTCAGGGTGCTTCGCCACGCATGATGGGCGAGGTGCTGGCCGCGACTGTGAAGCAGATGATGCCGACGGTGATCACGATGCTTTCGGTGCTGGGCTGTGCCAAGGTGATGGGCTATGCGGGCATGATCTCTTCGATCAGCGCGTTCTGCATCGCCGTCGCCGGTGGGCTGTACCCGATTCTGGCTCCGTGGATCGGTGCGGTTGGTGCGTTTGTGACCGGCTCGGGCACGTCCTCGGGCATGCTGTTTGGCCCCATTCAGAGCCAGGCTGCCACTGCGCTGGGTGTGAGCGACTACTGGATGGTCGCGTTGAACGCCCTGGGCGTCGCCGCCGGTAAGATGATCTCGCCGCAGACCCTCGCCATTGGTCTTGCCGCCGTGCTCGTGCGCGGTAAGGATGCCGAACTCCTGGGCGCCGTCCTGCCCTACGCCGCCGGCATGCTGGTCCTGATGAGCGCCATAGCCATGCTCGGCCAAGGCCTGCCGCTGTAGTCGGCACTTAGGGACGTTCCTTATGTGCCGGCACTTTGGGAACGTCCCTAAGTGCCGGCATCCGGGGACACTCCTTGAATGTTGTCTGTTCAAGAGTGTCCCCAATGACTAGTCGTTTAAAAGCGTCCCCAATGACTAGGCCGCTTGCCTGCGATTTTTGACCGTTGGGCGGGCTTGCCGCCCTTGCCGCAAAAACGTTTTTGCATATCGGGTACAACGGGCTTTACGTGAGTAAAGTGCGCGCCGCGTCCACGTGCCGCGTTTTTAAAGGAGGCCCCATGCCTGGTGTTACCCCTGCAGAAGTTCTGTCCAATTTTGGTATTACGCTGGTCGAAGATCCCGCCGAGAATCAACCCCGTCTGCTGGTGGACCTGCCGGCGGCAGAGCTTGTCGAGCACGCTATTCGTCGCAAAGAGGGCCGTATGGCTTCTAATGGCGCGCTCGTGATCGAGACGGGGGAGCGCACTGGTCGTTCGCCCAACGATCGTTTTATCGTTGACACCCCCGATGTTCACGACAAGATCGCCTGGGGTGCGGTCAACCGCCCACTGTCCGTCGAGAGCTATGAGGCCATCAAGGCCGGCATCGTCGACTATCTCAACGAGCGCGACGTGTTCGTCACGCGCGGCATGGCGGGCGCTGACCGCAACCACACGCGTCGCCTGCTTGTTGCCTGCGAGCGTGCCAGCCAGGCACTCTTCATTAAGCAAATGCTCGCCCGTCCGCTCGCCCGCGAAATCGCGCGCACCGGCGAGCCCGACTTCTGCGTGCTCGCAGCGCCCGGTTACCAGTGCGATCCTGCCATCAAGGGCCTCAACTCCAGCGCCGCCGTGGTCATCAACTTCCAGGAACGCGTGATTCTGATCGCCGGCACCGGCTACTCCGGCGAGATCAAAAAGTCCATCTTCAGCGTTATGAATTACCTGCTGCCCGTCGAGGATGACGTGCTGCCCATGCACTGCTCGGCCAGCATGGATCCCGTCACGCACGAGACTGCCGTGTTCTTTGGCCTGTCCGGCACCGGCAAGACCACGCTTTCGGCCGATCCCACGCGCCTGCTGATCGGCGACGACGAGCACGGTTGGTCCGACATGGGCATCTTCAACATCGAGGGTGGCTGCTACGCCAAATGCGAGGGCCTGGACGCCTTCCACGAGCCCGAGATCTTCAACGCTGTCCGCTTTGGCGCGATCTGCGAAAACGTGGTGCTCGACGAGAACCGCAAGCCCAACTACGATGACATCTCGATCACACACAACACGCGCGTGGCCTATCCCGTGGAGCACATTCCTAACGCGTGGACTAAGGGCATGGGCACCACTCCGAGTGTCGTGCTGTTCCTGACTTGCGACGCTTTTGGTGTGCTGCCGCCCATCTCGCGCCTGACGGCCGACGCCGCCATGTACCACTTTGTGACGGGCTTTACGGCTAAGATTCCCGGCACCGAAGTCGGCGTCATCGAGCCCACGCCCACGTTCTCTTCGCTGTTCGGCGAGCCGTTTATGCCACTCGACCCCATGGTCTACGCTAAGATGCTTGGCGAGCGCATCGCCGACGGCCGCACGCGCGTCTACCTGGTCAACACCGGCTGGATCGGCGGCGGCTACGGCGTGGGTCATCGCATCGAGCTGGCCTACACGCGCTCGCTGGTCGCGCGCGCCCTCGACGGCACCATCGAGGATAGCGAGTTCGTGCACGACGACATCTTTAACGTCGACATTCCCACGACGTGCCACGGTGTGCCCGACGGCATCCTGGTGCCGCGCCAGTACTGGCAGAGCACCGCTCGCTACGACGAGGCAGCGCATAACCTGGCGGTGATGTTCGAGGAGAACTTCGAGAAGAAGTACTCGCACCTGCCCGAGTCCGTCAAGGCTGCCGGACCGCACGCCCAGGTGTCCGCCGAGGCCCGTCATCGCGGCCGCGGCCTACTGGGACTCCGTCACTAGCGTCGCCGCGAGTCCATATCCACCACAAAGGGGACAGACACCGTTGTGGTGGTTTTGCTCGCGCGGAAGACTCGGGTTACAATACGCCTGACATATCGTCCCCTTCTCCGGATGGGGACAGCGCAAGCGCTCTTGTGACGGCACCGTAGGACTTTGAAGGTGGCCGTCGTAAGGGCGCTTTTTGTTTAGGCGCCCTCACTCGGGCGCGCACAATGAAGGGAGAGCGTATGAAGAGCTTTATTGCCGAGGATTCATTCTGGGAGCTGTTTCCGCAGGCAGCGGTCGGTGTTGTGGTCGTGGAAGGCATGAAGCCCACGGCTCGGATTCCTCAAGAGGACGTGGATGCGATTGCGGCGTTGCTCGACCGCGCCAATATCGATGCGGAGCGTCATCTGACCAGCGATACTATCAGCGAGAACGCACCGGTCAAGGCATGGCGCGAGGCCTATCGTCTGTTCAAGACCAAAAAGGGCGCGCGCTGCTCGATCGAGAACTTGCTCAAACGCGTGCTCAAAGGCAAGCCGGTGGGCCACATTACGCCCGCGGTGGATATTTACAACACGGTGTCGCTGACCTACGCGCTGCCCGTGGGAGGCGAGGATCTGCATGCGATCGAGGGGGACCTTCGCCTGAAGGTGACCGACGGTGGCGATGCGTTCTTGCCGCTTGGCGAGGAGGCGGACGATCCGACGCTGCCCGGCGAGCTCGCCTACATCGACGATGCGGGCGCTGTGTGCCGCTGCTGGAACTGGCGCGACGGCGTTCGCACGGCGCTGTCCGATGATTCGGCCGATGCGTTCCTGGCGATTGAGTGCGTGGAGCCCGAGCGGATGGGGGATTGCCAGGCTGCGATCGATCGCTTAGCCGAGCTGCTTGAGCGCTATCTGGGAGCGACGGTTGTCATTAAGACGCTTGTGACCCGCGACAATCCTTGCGTGGAACTGTAGCGGCGCCTAGAACCTATTGATGCCCCAAACCACCACAAAGGTACCTGTCCTCTTTGTGGTGGTTTTTATGTTGATGGGTTAACAAATGGGGTATTTGGGTACGGGTGTCGCCTTATGCGACTAAGATGTTTACCCGTAAGCATTATGCAAGCGAAAGGCGGTCGTCTCCCATGCAGCAGAACGACGAGACACGTTTCGAGGACTTTGTCGGACTGATCAGCGGGCTCTACAAGGAGATTCAGCGCATTAAGACATCCGAGGGCGCAAGGCTGGGCCTCAAGGGCTCCGACGTTATGTGCCTTTACTATCTTGAGCGCAGCAAGGACGGCCTGACTGGCGCTGACCTGGCTCGCATGGCAGGCGTGACCCGCGCCGCCGTCTCGCGTACGCTCGCGCATCTGGAGGAGGGCGGCTACGTCGAGGTCGACGATTCGGGCGATGCCGCCGTTAAGTATCGTGCTCCGGTGCGCCTGACCGCTCTGGGCGGCGAGAGCATGAGCGAAGCGGACCGCATCATTCGCGAGGTGCTCGATACCACCGGTAAGGCTATGGGTGTGGAGCAGCGCGAGCAGATGTATGCGTCGCTGCGCACGATTCTCAACACCCTGCGCGAGCTGTAGGGCCGCCAAGGCTTTTGCTTCCAATTAACAACTGCATAGTCCTGTTTGAGCGCGTATACCGTGCCGGGGCCTTGCTGTCAAAATTCCCTGCGCGGGACCTGCGCAAGAAAGGATTCGCTATGTCCGTCCGCATTATTACCGATTCCGCAAGCGATATGTCGCCGGCCGAGCACCCAGCACTGGCCGTTTTGCCGCTGTCCGTCACCTTTGGCACCGATGTGTACATGGATGGCATCGACATCGATCACCAGCGCTTTTACGAGATGCTCGTGGAGCGCGATGAGCTGCCCAAGACCGGCCAGGTCAACCCGTACGCGTTTTCGCAGGCGATTGCCAAGGTTCGTGAAGCCGGCGATGAGGCTGTGATTATTACCGTGGGCGCTAAGCTATCAGGCACCAATCAGAGTGCCCGTACCGCACTTGCCGAGGCGCCGGGCGGCGACGTGTACGTGGTGGATAGCAATAACGTCACTCTGGGCGAGCGTGTCCTGGTCGAGTATGCCCTGCGCCTGGTGGATGAGGGCCGTAGTGCGGCCCAGATCGCGGCGGCCGTCGAGGCCGTCCGTGACCGCGTGGTCGTCATCGGCCTGCTCGAGACGCTGGAGTACCTGGTGCGCGGCGGTCGTCTGTCTGCTGCGGCCGGCGCCGTGGGCACGCTGCTCAACGTAAAGCCTGTGGTGGCTGTCGAGGACGGTCTGATCGTGCAGCTGGGCAAGGCGCGCGGTTCCAAGAACGGCCGCAACCTGCTGAACCAAAAGGTCGAAAAGGCGGGCGGCATCGACTTTTCCATGCCGCTGGCGCTCGGCTATACGGGTCTTTCGGATGCGGTGCTCAAGAAGTATATCGAGGACAGTGCCGCGTTGTGGGCCGGCCATGCCGAGGGTGAGCTGCCCATCCACACTATCGGCGCCACCATCGGCACCCACGTGGGCCCCGGCGCTGTAGCCGTAGCCTTCTTCCGCCCCGCCAACTAGCTTTCCGGTCAAAACCACCACAAAGGGGACAGGTACCTTTGTGGTGGTTTATGCTGGGTTCGGTTGAAAGGAGCACGCAATGGCGTCTGAGGGCTTTTTTGAACGGGTGTACGAGGTGGTCGAGCAGATCCCCGAGGGGATGGTCGCCACGTATGGTCAGGTGGCGCTGCTTGCCGGTCGACCACGAAGTGCGCGGTATGTGGGGCATACCCTGCATAGCAATCCGCGCCCCGGCGAGATTCCCTGTCACCGCGTGGTGTTTGCCGACGGGCGCATATGCGAGGGTTTTGCTTTTGGCGGTCCCGATGCTCAACGTGAGCTTTTGCTAGGGGAGGGTGTGGCGTTTAAGGACGACATGCACGTCGACCTGGCCGTCTGTCGTTGGCCTGCCGGACTCTAACAGCTCTGCCGTGGTCAAAACCACCACAAAGGTGCCTGTCCCCTTTGTGGTGGTTTTCCGTTGCAGGTTTACCTGGGCTAACTTATGGAGAAGGTGTGGCGGAGCATATTGACGCTAGAAAGTAAACCACGGTGAACTATATTGTATTCAGCAACGGAGCAGGCAATAGGCGATGAAAAAGCCTGCCCTGTTGAGTTTGATTCGCATTCCTCCCCTCTGTGCGATTCAACGGTGTACTTCGGGAACAGGCCCGCTGGCAACTAACTGCCGGCGGGCCTGTTCCTGTTTGTCGGGGGAGTGCGATGGGCGGAGCCGAACAGGTCGGGCATCAAAAAAGGCGGACGCCGTAGCGCCCGCCCTAAAGCAATCGAAAGCTCAAGCCAGCAGATCGGTCTAGTACACCATGCCCATGGCGTCCTGAACCTCTGCCAGGGTCTGATCGGCGATCTCGTTGGCGCGACGGTTGCCCTCGTGCAGGACGTCCTTTACATAGTCCAGATCGTTCTCGTAGCGCTGACGGCGCTCGCGGATCGGCGCGAAGTACTCGTTGACGGCCTCGGTCACGTACTTCTTGAGCTGGCCGGAGCCGCCCATGCCGATCTCCTCGGCAATCTCGACCTCGGAGCGACCGGTGCAGATGGCGGCGGTCGAAAGCAGGCCGGACACGCCGGGGCGGTTCTCGGGATCGAACGTGATCATGCGCTCGGAGTCGGTCTGGCTCTTCTTGATGCGTTTGGCCGTCTCCTCGGCGGTCATCGAAATATTGATGGCGTTGCCGTAGCTCTTGCTCATCTTGCGGCCGTCCAGGCCGGGCAGCAGCGGGGTCTCGGACAGCAGCGCCTCGACCTCGGGGAACACCTTGCCGTAGCGGTTGTTAAAGCGGCGGGCGATGGTGCGGGTGAGCTCGATGTGCGGCAGCTGGTCGCGACCGACCGGCACCACGTTGCCCTTGCAGAACAGGATGTCGCAGGCCTGGTGCACCGGGTAGGTGAGCAGGAGGCCGGTAAGCTCGTGGCCCGAGGCCTCCATCTCGGCCTTGACCGTGGGGTTGCGCGCCAGCTCGGCCTCGGACACCAGCGACAGGAACGGCAGCATGAGCTGGTTGGCGGCGGGCACGGCGGAGTGCGCGTAGATCATGGTCTTGTCGGGGTCGATGCCGCAGGCAAGGTAGTCCATGACCATGTTGTACACGTTGTCCTGGATGTGCTCGGTGGTGTCGCGGTCAGTGATGACCTGGTAGTCGGCGATGAGCACGTTGGTCTTGGCGCCCATGTCCTGCAGCTCAACACGGCCCTTGAGGGTACCGAAGTAGTGGCCCAGGTGCAGACGGCCGGTGGGGCGATCACCGGTGAGCATGGTGAACTTCTCGGGCGTATTGGCCAGGCCCTCGCGAATGGCGTTGCTCTTTTGCAGCGCGACTTCGTAGCTGTTCTCGTTTGGCATGATTGCTCCTAACGTATGTTCATGGGTCAAGATGATAACGCGTTTATTGGAGGGGCGGGACGTAAGTAGGCGAGGGGCGGGAGAGGGGTGGCTTGTGCGGTGGGTGCGGCGCGGCTGCGCTTGGCCAACGGTGCCTTGGCACATCCTTGGCAGCTTGCCCTAGAGCTTGTGGTGGCGCTCTTCTTTGCGCTCCTCGGCTGCCTGCTCCTCCTGCTCAAAAGCGGGGTCGTCGGGGGTGACGAGCTCGTCCTCGTGCGTGCGCTTGTTGTAATGGTGGCGCAGCACGGGCTCAAACAGATGCAGATGCTTGGCAAAGGCCGCCGAGCCAATGGCGAGCACGGTAAAGATGAGCACACGCATGGGCACCTCGACCTGGTTAATCGCGGCGGCGCCGGCCGAAAGCATGATGCACCAGGCATAGATGAGCAGCACGGCCTGTTTTTGGTTGTAGCCTTCTTGGATCAGGCGGTGGTGGATGTGGCCCTTGTCGGCCTGCCCGATGCTAATGTGGGCGCGCTTGCGGCGCACAATGGCGCTAAACGTGTCGATGATGGGCACGCCGGCAACGATGAGCGGGATGATAAGCGAGGTGAGTGCGGCGGTGCGGCTCACGTTGAGCAGCGAGATGGAGCCCAGCGCAAAGCCCAGAAGCAGCGACCCCGAGTCGCCCAAGAAGATGCTTGCGGGGTTGAAGTTGTAGCGCAAAAAGGCCAGACAGGCGCCAAAGAGCGCAATGGAGAGCGCGGCGGCGTCGATGCGGCCCGAGAGAACGGCCATCGAAAACATGGTGAACGACGCGATGCCGCAGATGCCCGTGGCCAAGCCGTCGAGGCCGTCGATGAGGTTAATGATGTTGGTGAATGCCACCAGATAGATTACGGTGATGGGGTAGGCGAGCCATCCGAGCATGATCTCGCCGGGGGCAAACGGGTTGACGATGACGCCGATTTTTAGGCCGCCGATACAGGCGATAAGCGCGGCGAGGACTTGTCCGGCCAGCTTTTGCTTGGGCGTGAGCTGGAAGACGTCGTCGATAGCGCCGGTCGCAAAGATGACGGTAAAGGAGAGCGCCAGCATGGGGTAGCTGATGTGCAGACGGGGGTGGGGCACCAAAACGGGCGGCCAACCCAGGTACCAGGTGCCTAGGATTTGCACAGTGCAGGCGACGACCAGGCCCAAAAACACCGCCGTTCCGCCCAAACGCGGGATGGGCTTGGTGTTGATGCGGCGCTTAGAAGGATAGTCGACGGCATCGAGCTTAATTGCCAAGCGCTTGACCAGGGGCACCGCGAGGAAGGTCGTGATAAAGGCCGCCGCTGCCACGCATAGGTACGGTATGTAGCTCGGGGATGAAGCCATGAATCTAAAAACCGCCAAGCGTCGAAGGAAAAGGTCAGAAGAACGCCATGCGCAAAGGGCATAGCCGAACCATAATACTCGACCAAGGGGGGTACATGGAATTGCACGCAGCGATAATCACGCGCTTACCAGATATTGGGATGTTGTCGATGGCTTGTCGGGATGCCGGCGGGGATCCATATGGACTGTAATGGTGATTTTCGGCAAAAGAAAACCACCCCCCACGTTACGAAAATGAACCCACCTAAAACAGGTGGGTGCCCTCATCGACTGTTCCAGCGTCCTTAACAACGAAGGATACCTGTACTAGGTACGACTGTGTGGGCTCCCTAAATAAACGCGACGGTTCACCCAGTTGCTCCGCGGGGGGCGGAATACCTACATCATAAAGCGGCACTTTATCGATTCCAGTCTTGACATTACAAAAATCGTGTCGGACGATTACGGCGCCTTGGGCTCGAGCCGTCTGTGGGGTTGATCCCTTTACGTTTGAGCTGCTGAATCGTTGTTTTGGAGCATGGTTTTATGCCGACGTCGTTGACCGAACTTTTTTCGCCCGCCTGCCATTTGTGTCCGCGCCGTTGCGGTGCGGCGCGCGATGAGGGCGCGCACGGCGTCTGCGGTGCTAACGACACGCTCAAGGTGGCCCGCGCCGCGCTTCATATGTGGGAGGAGCCGCCTATCTCGGGCGAGGCCGGTTCGGGCACGATCTTCTTTAGCGGCTGCTCGCTCAAATGTATCTACTGCCAGAACCACGAGATCTCGACCGGCAATTTTGGCCTTGAGATTTCGCCTGAGCGCCTGGTCGAGATTATGCTGGAACTGCAGGACCAGGGTGCCAACAACATCAATTTGGTGACGGCGACGCACTATGCGCACCTGTTGCCTGCCGCGATTGCCGCGGCACGGGCGCGCGGACTGGTTATCCCAATCGTCTACAACACGAGTGGTTACGAGCGCGCGAGTGCCGTGGCGGCGCTGGGCGACCTGGTCGATGTGTGGCTCACCGACTTTAAATATGCCGATGCCGGGCTTGCGCAGTCGCTCTCCCATATAAAGGATTACCCGCGTGTGGCCGTGTCGGGTCTGGCCCAGATGGCGCGCGAGATCGAGCGCCGCGGGGGAGAGTTGGTGGACGAGGACGGGCTTATGAAGCGTGGCATGATCGTGCGTCACCTGGTGCTTCCGGGGCATGCAGACGATTCGTGTCGCGTGCTGGACCTGGTGTGGCAGACGGTGGGCGACGTGCCGATCTCGGTTATGAACCAGTACACGCCCAATGCGCTCATGCGCGAGCAGGGCGGCGACCTGGCACGCGCCGTGACGCGTGAGGAGTACGAGCAGGTGCTCGACCATGCCGACGACCTGGGTTTTACGACGATGTTCTGGCAAGAGGGCGGCGCGGTAGACGAGAGCTTCACCCCGGCCTTCGACACCACCGGTGTTCTTACCAGCGCAAAGTAGTGCGTTCGTCGATGATTTTTCTGGGACGGGGATAAAAAATCATCGAGAGGATCGCCTGTTCGAAAAGTTGCCAAAATAGCCGCGCCCCAAAAAGACTGGTTATTGGGCGTTGACAGTTGGCGAGCCGTAGGTAAAATATCGACTTGTCCTGGGGACGTAGCTCAGTTGGGAGAGCGCTGCCGTCGCATGGCAGAGGCCGAGGGTTCGACTCCCTTCGTCTCCACCCTTGGATTTGATAAGCCGCTGACATTGTGTCGGCGGCTTTTTTTAAAAGAAAGGGCTATACCATGGCCGAGCTTGAGTCCCAACCATTGTCCGACGAGGAGCGCGCTGAGTTGGAAGAGCTCCGCGCTGAGAAGGCCCGCCGCGAGGCTCGGGAAGAGGCCCGTCGCGAGCGTGAGGAGCTGGCTGCCCTGCGCGCCGAGCGTGCGAAGGCCGAGGGGGCCGTCGCCAAGGCCACATCCGAGTCGGCGCCCGTCGCGCCCAAACCGCAGCCTAAAAAAGCCGCTCGTCCCAAGCCCGTCGATTCCAAGCCGAGCCGTGACGAGATGACGTTTGCCCAGCGCATGGTTACCTCTAAAGAGCCTGTGGACGAGGACGATATTCCCGGCATGCCGCCGGCTCAAAAGCTCATCATCGCGCTCGCCCTGATTGGGTTTATCGTCTTTATGGGCTACACGATCACGGGCAGCATGGGTCTGCACTAACCGAACCGCACCCGACGCCCCACTCGCGTATTCCGCCTCGTCCAACCCTCAACTTCTGCACAACGCATCCGAAAGGTCGCCCCATGGCTTTGACCGACATCTCGCATCCCACCGACATCGCAATGCTCACCGATCTGTACGAGCTCACTATGGCCCAGGGCCTGTGGGAGAGCGGCAAAGCCAATGAGCAAGGTTGTTTTACGGCGTTTTACCGTGACCATCCGTTTGGCAGCGCGTACGCCGTCATGTGCGGCACCGCCGAGCTTCCTGAGCTCGTCGAGAACCTGCGCTTTACGTCCGATGACATCGAGTACCTCGACTCGCTTCAGGCTCCCGCCGGCGGTGCGATGTTTAAACCCGCATTCCTCGACTACCTGCGCAACTTCCGCGCGCATGTGAACATTGACGCCGTGCCCGAGGGCGAGCTCGTTTTTCCGCGCGAGCCCATGGTGCGCGTCACCGGTCCGGCGCTGGAGTGCCAGCTGCTCGAGACGGCGCTGCTCAACATCGTCGGCTTCCAGACGCTTGTCGCCACCAAGACGGCGCGCGTGGTGCTCGCCGCTGACGGTCGCCCCGTGGCGGAGTTTGGCCTGCGCCGTGCCCAGGGCCCCGATGGCGGCCTAGCTGTTGCGCGCGCGAGCTACGTTGCCGGCTGCTCCTCTACGTCCAATGTGCTCGCCGGCCGCCGCTACGGTATTCCCGTCTTTGGCACGCATGCGCACAGCTGGGTGATGAGCTTCGATTCCGAGCTCGAGGCCTTCCGCGCCTTTGCCAAGTCGAGCCCCAAGAACTGCACGCTGCTCATCGACACCTATGACGTGCGCGAGGGCTGCGAGCATGCCATTACGGTTGCCAAGGAGATGGAGGCGGTGGGCGAGCGCCTGTCGGCTATTCGCATCGACTCCGGCGACCTTGCCAAGCTCTCCAAGTATGTTCGCGGCCGTTTTGATGCCGAGGGCCTGCCCTATGTGGGTATCTCGGTGTCCAACGACCTGGACGAGTACACGATTCAGTCGCTGCTCGACCAGGGCGCGCCCATCGATAGCTTTGGCGTGGGTACCAAGCTCGCGACCTGCTACGACCAGCCGGCGCTGGGCGGCGTGTACAAGCTTTCCGCCCGCCGTGCGAGCGAGGCCGACCCGTGGACGCCGGTGGTCAAGCTCTCCGAGCAGCCCTATAAGCGCACAATCCCGGGCGTACAGCGCGTGCGCCGTTATTACGACGGCTTTGGCGGCCCGGTCTGCGACATGATCTACGACGAGGACCATCTGGCGGGGGAGGGCGCCGCGCGCGGCAATACCCTCGTGGCCGTGAATGATGCCGCCCTGGTGACCGACGTGTCCGAACTTGAGTATCGTGAGCTGTTGGTGCCGATCGTGCGCGACGGCAGTGCGGTGGCTCCGCGTGAGAGCATCCAGGACGCGCGCGAGCGCTGTGTTTGGGCGCTCGATCATCTGGATGCGGCTTTCAAGCGCTTCCTGTATCCGCAGACCTACGTGGTGGGTATGGAACAGGGCCTGGCCCAGGTGCGCGACGAGCTCGTGCGCAAGAATATGGCCGCGGCCTCGGCTTTCCCCTGGGCAAAATGATTCCTTGGGCGGTAGGGGCGAGTCACGCTCCCTTGGCCGCCAGCTCGGCCGTTCGCTGAACAGTTGATTGGTTTGACGTATGACGACTTCTTATAAAACGATGGTGGTAAAGATCGGTTCGTCCACGGTGGTGGGCGCCGATGGCAAGGTCAACCGCGCCTTTATCGGCGGACTTGCCGATCAAGCTGCAGCGCTGCGCAAGCTCGGCTGGCGTCTGGTCGTGGTGAGCTCGGGCGCTATTGCCTGTGGCTATCCCGTGTTGGGCTTCGACCGCAAGCCGGTCGGCGACCTTCCGAGCCTGCAGGCCTGCGCCTCGGCTGGTCAGTGCATCATCTCGTCGGCCTACGACGAGGAGTTCCATGCGCGCGACCTGCTCACCTCGCTCGTGCTGCTCACGCGTCACGACACGGCGCGTCGCACGTCCTACCTGCACGCGCGCGACGCCCTGCTGCGTCTGGTGGAGCTGGGCGTGGTGCCGGTCGTCAACGAGAACGACACCGTTACCGTCGACGAGATCAAGTTTGGCGACAACGACACACTGGCGGCGCTCGTGAGCTGCCTGGTATCTGCCGATCTGTGCGTGACGCTCTCGGACATCGATGGCCTCTATACCGCCAATCCGCACGAGGACCCCACGGCCGAGTTCGTCCCGGTCGTGCATAAGATCGATGCCAAGATTATCGCCTCGGCAGGCGATTCTTCGACTTCGGTGGGCACGGGCGGCATGATCACCAAGATTCGCGCGAGCCGCATCCTGATGACGGCGGGCATTCAGAGCGTGATTTGCTCGGGTGAGGAGCCCGATGCGCTCGTGCGCCTCGCCCGCGGCGAGAGCGTGGGCACGCTGTTCGATCCGCCGGCGGAGCGTCTGGACATCGCACCCCGCAAGCTGTGGATCGCGCTGGGCGACAAGGCGCATGGCTCGGTGACGGTCGATGATGGTGCTGCGAAGGCGCTGGTCAGTCGTGGCTCTTCCCTGCTTGCGGTAGGTATTCGCGAGGTCGATGGCCAGTTTGCCGAGGGCGATGTGCTCGATGTGTGCGATCCGAGCGGTATGGTCGTCGCCCGCGGTATCGCTGAGGCCGATTCGGACGTGCTGGAGCTTGCCGCCGGTCGCCGCCAGGACCAGATCGCCAGCAACCGCCTGCTCGCTAACCTGGCCGAGAAGCCGGCAATCCACAGGGATAACTTGATCGTATTTGCATAAAGAAAGACAGCGCTGCGGATCGTTTCTCGCAGCGCTGTCTTTCTCGTGCCGGCACTTGGGGACGTTCCTTTTGTGCCGGCAGGTGGGGACACTCCTTTGCTAGAAGATCTGGCGCAGGTCTCCGCGGTTGAGGGCTTCGTCGAAGAGGTGCTTGAACACCACGCTGCCGTGCAGGCCGTCGTGCTCGAACTCGTTGGTCACCCAGGCATGCGAGTTGCCCACGCGGCTGAGCGTATCGAGCTGCAGGCCCGAATCCACGTACATGTCGTCGAAATACACCGCGGCCTGGAGCGGCACCTCGTTGCAGGCCAGGCGCTGCGGGTCGTAGATCTTGTCCCAGCTGGTGTCTTCCATCAGCAGGTCCATGGCGGGCTTGAAGGGCTTGAGCTCGGGCATCTGCTCGAACATCCACGGGAACATGGCCTCGCCGGTAAACATGAGCGGGCGCGCGAGGGTGTCGAACTCGGCGCGGTGTGCCTTCTCTTCGGCCGCGGCCCAACCAATGGGCATAGTGTCGCCGTCGGCGTATATGAACTCCTGCAGCGTCCAGTACAGCGGATTCGTGCGCGTGTTGGTGCGCTCGAAGGCGCGCATCAAAAAGCTGTCAGATACCGAGGCGCCGCAGGTCAGCGTGCCGTCGCCGTCAACAAAAGCGTGATCGATAATCCAATGCATACGCTCAAAGCTCGGCTTCATGCCAAAGTCGCTGCCCATGAGCTGTAGGCGCTCGACCGTCATCGGCGAGCCGTCGGGCAGCACGGGCTTCTGAGCCTCGAGCGCATCGGCCAGGGCTGCCACGCGCTCGACGTCAGCGGGATAGCGGTCATAATACTGCTGCGTCTTGGCGGCCATACGCGGGAAGGTGTGCGCGTAGACCTCGCTTGCGCTCGCCGGCACGTGGGGGATTCCGCCGCAGGTAAAGCTCGCCGCCACGCCCTCGGGGAAGAGCGACAGGTAGCTCAGCGTCAAAAAACCGCCGTAGCTTTGGCCGAGCGTGACCCACGGCTTGCCGCCAAAGCCCACTAGGCGCAGGTACTCAAAATCGCGCACGATGGAGCTGGCGAGGTGGCGCTTGAGGAAGTCAGCCTGCGAGCGTGCGGCATCGGAGCCGGTCGCCGTCGCGCGCTCGCCCAGTGCGGCAATCGTGCGCCCGTCTACACAGCTACTGCGTCCGGTGCCGCGCTGGTCGGGAAGGACCACGCGGAAGTGCTTGACGGCCTCCTCGATCCAGCCGTCGCTTGTGGGCGACAGCGGACGCGGGCTCTCGCCGCCGGGGCCGCCCTGCAAAAACAGGAGCAGCGGCAGATCGTCGTTGATGCGGTCGGGCGCGCAAACCACGCGGTAGAAGAGCTTGATGCTCTCGGGCGCGCCGGCGATGGGTGCCGGCATAGCGCCGCGGCGCATGGTGCTGCCGACGGCCAGGAGCATCGGCTCCAGGCCGCGCCAGTCAAGGGGGACATCGATGCTGTGATCCTCGACGTAAAGGCCGGGGACGTGGTACGAAGTGATGAGGGCCATGTGAGTCTTCCGTTCGTTGCGGTGTTTCGGGTTGACCAATTCTACCGCCGCGGGCGAGGCCATGCACAAATCGGCTACCATGGTTGCAAACTTCTAGGAGAAAGGGCCGCCCATGTCGGTCGATATAGCCACGTATGTCCACGATCTTGCCGTTGCCGCCAAGGCAGCGTCGGCCTCGCTTGCCACGGCGAGCGATGAGCAGCGCCAGGAGGCCGTGCGCGCCATGGCCGCAGCACTGCGCAACGGTGTCGACTCCATCGTCGCCGCCAACGAGCTCGACATGTCCGCCGCGTGCGATGCGGGTACCTCGGCCGGACTGCTCGATCGCCTGCTGCTGACGCCTGAGCGCGTCGAGGGCATGGCCGCCGGCCTGGAAAAGCTCGCCGAGCTGCCCGATCCCGTGGGCCGCGTGCTCGACCACCGCGTGCTTGCAAGCGGCGTGGACCTGACCCGTGTGAGTGTTCCGCTGGGCCTGGTCGCTATGGTCTACGAGGCGCGCCCCAACGTGACGGCCGACGCCGCAGGCATCTGCATCCGTACCGGCAACGCCTGCATTCTGCGCGGCGGCTCGCTGGCCTATCACTCGTGTGCCATGATCGCCGAGCTGCTGGCCGATGCGCTCGAGGCCAAGGGCTTCCCGCGCGAGGCCGTGTCGATGATCGAGTCCACCGACCGCGAGGCCACTGGCGAGCTCATGAAGCTCCGCGGCATTGTCGACGTACTCATTCCGCGCGGCGGTGCAGGCCTGATCCAGCGCTGCGTGCGCGAGTCGCTTGTGCCGGTGATTGAGACGGGCACGGGCAACTGCCACATCTACGTGCATGAATCCGCCGACTTTGATAAGGCGCTCAACATTATCGTTAATGCCAAGACCCAGCGCGTAGGCGTGTGCAATGCCGCCGAGTCGCTGCTGGTCGACCATGCTGTGGGCGATGCGTTTTTGCCTGCGGTCGTTGCCGTGCTGCACGATCACGGCGTGCTCATTCACGGCGACGAGGCCACGTGCGCCGCGTGCGCCGACGCCGGCTTTGTGGAGGGCGATGACTACGTCGCCGCGACTGAGGAGGACTGGGGTCGCGAGTACCTGGCGCTCGAGATGAGCGTGAAGGTCGTGGCAAACGAGGACCAGGCCATCGCACACGTCAATCGCTACGGCACGATGCACTCCGAGGCCATCGTTGCCGAGGACACGGACGCTTGCGAGCGCTTCCTGGATGCGGTCGATGCCTCGGCCGTGTACGCCAACGCCAGCACGCGCTTCACTGACGGCGGCGAGTTTGGCCTGGGCGCCGAGATCGGCATCTCGACCCAAAAGCTCCACGCCCGCGGCCCCTTTGCTGCCGAGGCCCTCACCACCTACAAATACAAGCTCCGCGGCACCGGCCAGGTCCGCCCCTAACGCCCACTCAAACAATAACCACCACAAAGGGGACAGTGAACTGCGCCCCGAAACTTGGACTGAATAAATAGCGACTACGCCGCAAGGGCCCGGTTCCGGAACTCCTCCGGCGTCAGGCCCTTCAATTTTACCTGCCTGCGCCGCGTGTTCCAATGGGCTATGTACTCCTCCAGGTCGCGCTTGAAGTCCTCGAAGCTGCCCCACTCCCTGCCGCGGTAGAACTCGTCCTTCACGTGGCCGAAGAGCTGCTCGGTGGCGGCGTTGTCGATGCAGTTCCCCTTGCGCGACATGCTCTGGGTGATGCCCGCCCCCTCCAGCCTGGAGGTGTAGGACTCGTGCTGGTACTGCCAGCCCATGTCCGAGTGCATGGTCGGCGCCGCCCCGCCGGGCAGGGCCTCGAGGAGCCGGTCGAGCATCCTGTGCTGCTGGGCGAGGTCCGGCGAGGTCGATATGTCGCTCGCCACGATCTCCTTCGTGCAGAAGTCGAGCACCGGGGCCCAGTAGGCCTTGGCGCCGGCGACCTTGAACTCGGTGACGTCGGTGCCGAGCTTCTGCCACGGCCCCTCGGCGCCGAAGTCCCTCGCGATGACGTTCTCGAACGTGCTCCCCACGAGCCCCCTGTAGGAGCTGTACCGGCGGCGGGAGGCCCGGCGGCGTATCCCGCACCGGATGCCCATCTCGCGCATCATCTTGAGCACGGTCTTGTCGGCCACGACCGCGCCCAGCTCGGCACGCAGGCACATGGCTATCTGCCGGTGCCCGCAGCCGTTGGCGGTGCGCGAGAATATCTCGGCCGCGGCGTCGCGCAGTTCGGGCCTGGTCGGCCTCCGCGGGTGCGCCAGCGCGTAGTAGTAGGTCGACCTCCTGAGCCCCGAGCACTCCAGCAGGTGGCGCAGGGAGTGCCCCTCCGCCCTCAGCGCCCTCACCGCCTCGGCCGCCGCCCTGGTCAGAGCCCGTCCCGCTCGACCAGGGCGCGCAATTTTTTTAGGTAGGCGACCTCGGCCTCGAGCCTGCGGCAGCGCTCCTCGAGCTCCTGCTCGCGGGTGCGGGCCCGGGGCTTCGACCTCGACCCCCTCGGCCTGCCCTTCGGTCCGGGCCGCAGCGCCTCGGCGCCGCCCTCGCGGTAGAGCCTGCACCAGCGCTCCAGCGGGGACTTCGACCTGATCCCGAACTCGGCCATGGCGTCGGTCTTCGCCATCCCGCCGTCGACCACGGCCGACGCCGCGGCGACCCTCTGCTCGAATGTGTACCTGGATTGTTTCCCGCCCATGGACAGCAGCGCCTCGCTTCCGAACGCCCGGTATACCCACTGCCATTCTCTCACGGTCTCGCGGGAGACGGACAGGGTCTCGGCCGCCGGCTTGCAGCCGACGCCGGCGTCGAAGAGCTCGACGGCCCGCCTCCTGGACTCCAGGTCGTGCTTCACCCTGAGGTCTATACTCATGGAAAACTGGAGTGGGAAGGATAAACTGGACTTTCTTTTAAGGATCCTCAAGCGTATTGCCGCTCGTATTCCACTGGAGACATGTAGCCCAGGGTGGAATGCATGCGCACCCTATTGTAATAGAGCTCTATGTA